>NZ_CP030848.1:4141878-4490254 GCF_008274825.1 Sphingobacterium hotanense | reverse complement strand
TCTATATTTGTTAATAACTTGATAACCAATAATTGACAAAAATTCTGTTCATAACTTTTGCCTACTACGAATATGACCATTTTTTTCTACCAAAAAAACTAATTTGGTAAAAAAATGTTAAATCACTTGTTTACAGTATCTTAATTGTAATTTTTAGGATTTAACAGGTTTAGAAATGAACACAAATTTAGTTTTCAACACCTTGAAAATACCGCTATCAAAATTCAATTTTTTAAAGGAAAAATTAAGTTTAAGTTTTTGAGTGTGGAAAACTTTTAATAAAAAAAGAAGCCGTATGGCTTCTCTCCTTTATTCTTTTAAAGTTTCTGTAAAACCTTATAAATGATAGCAATTATCCTACCAAACTTTCTGTCTTTATCCCCTTGGTTAATTTTCTGACCGCCGCTTCGATACCTGTAGCATCATAACCACAAATATGCCACAATTCCGCTTGTTCACCGTGCTCCACGATCGTATCCGGAATACCTAATCGGGTCACGTCAGCATCGTAATGATGCTCCACCATGAATTCCAATACGGCAGAACCAATACCGCCAGGAAGACATCCGTCTTCAACGGTAATAACTTTGTTGAATTTCTTAAATACTTCGTGCAGCATATCCACATCCAATGGCTTTGCGAAACGCAAATCGTAATGCGCCGGATGTATAGCATCTTCAGAAAGCTTCTGAATAGCCTTACTGGCTTCATTACCGATATGTCCAAAGGTCAAGATTGCAATATCTTCTCCATCACAGATCTTTCTACCCTTGCCGATAGGAATCTCCTTGAAAGGTAACTTCCAATCAGGCATAACTCCATTACCGCGCGGATAACGGATGACGAAAGGTCCTTTATCAGGCAGTTGGGAAGTGAACATCAAATTACGCAACTCTTCCTCATTCATTGGCGATGAAACCACTAGATTCGGAACACAGCGCATAAAAGAAATATCATAAGCCCCATGATGCGTAGGTCCATCCGCTCCCACTAAGCCCGCACGGTCTAAACAGAATACAACGTTTAAATTCTGTAAAGCAACATCATGTATCACCTGATCATAGGCGCGCTGCATAAAGGACGAATAGATATTACAAAAAGGAACCAATCCCTGTGCTGCCAAGCCGGCACTGAATGTAACAGCATGCTGTTCCGCAATACCCACATCGAAAGCTCTATTAGGCATTGCTTTCATCATAATATTCATCGAAGATCCACTCGGCATAGCCGGCGTGATCCCCATGATTTTATCGTTAGCCTCTGCCAATTCCACCAAGGTATGTCCGAAAACATCCTGATATTTCGGTGGCTGTGGTTTATCCGATATACTCTTCTTGATTTCTCCAGTAATTTTATCAAATAGACCCGGAGCATGCCATTTGGTCTGATCTTTCTCCGCTAAGGCATATCCTTTTCCCTTTACCGTAACAACGTGTAACAATTTCGGACCATTGATATGCTTTAAATCTTCAATGGTCTTCACCAATTTATTGACATCATGTCCGTCCACCGGTCCGAAATAACGGAAATTTAAAGATTCGAAAAGATTAGAATTCTTTAATAAAGTTCCTTTTATGCTTTGTTCTAGTTTCTTTGCCCATCCATAGGCATTTGGACCGTTTTTAGAGATCTTCGATAATACCGATACCAAATCATCACGGAACCGGTTATAGCTCTTAGAAGTCGTTATACTGGTCAAATACTCCTTCATTGCTCCAACATTCGGATCGATCGACATACAGTTGTCATTCAAGATGACCAATAGATTCGATTTCTCAATACCCGCATGATTTAAAGCTTCAAAAGCCATCCCACCCGTCAATGCGCCATCACCGATGATTGCCACATGCTGACGATCTGTTTCGCCCTTGTACTCTGAAGCAACCGCCATACCCAATGCTGCAGAAATCGATGTCGACGAGTGGCCTACGCCAAAAGCATCATATTCACTCTCCGAACGTTTCGGGAATCCCGATAAACCTCCGATAAGACGATTGGTATGAAAATTATCGCGACGACCAGTCAGGATCTTATGACCATAGGCTTGGTGCCCAACATCGAATAAAATCTGATCATAAGGAGTATTCAAGGCATAATGTAAGGCAACTGTCAATTCAACAACACCTAAACTTGCCGCAAAATGTCCACCATTGACCGATACAATATCGATAATGAATTGCCTAAGTTCTTTACAAACCTGCTCTAGGTCAGCTTCTTTTAAGTCTCTTAGATCTGCTGGATATTGTATTTTCTTTAGTAGCTCTCCTGCTTCTACCTGCATAACTTGAAAAATTTCAAAATAAGATACAAAGTAACAATTTATTCTTTTAACTGTGGTATATATATACAATTTTATCGAGCATATTGTTTTCTCCAATTCCGCAAAAATCGATAACATTCGGGATTAAATCCTTATTTTTGATCCTTCTATGGAGGCAACCAACTACGAAATTAAACTAGCCCAATTTGAGGGGCCATTTGATTTACTTCTCTTCTTTATCGAACGAGATGAATTGAATATACACGATATCCCCATCTCAAAAATAACCGATGATTTCCTAGCCTATATACAACATATGCAGGCGCTGAACATCGAACTGGCGAGTGAGTTTATCTTCGTTGCCTCTACGCTTATGCGTATCAAAGCCAAAATGTTATTGCCTCGTCCGGAGCTTGATGAAAATGAGAACGAAGTCGACCTGAAAAAGGAACTTGTTCAAAAACTATTGCTCTACAAGCAGTTCAAGGAAGTAACAGAAGAACTTAAAGTGATGGAAGAGTCGCGTTCTATGCATTTCCAACGCGGTAATATCGCACAAGACCTCAAGATTGCCTCAAAATCTATCCGCAATACAGAAGAAGAACTTTCTTCCTTTACGCTCTACCGCCTAATGATAGTGTACGAAAGGATGATGTACAATTATACCCATCGGATTCAGGAAGTAAAACATACGGTCGTTAAGTACCCTTATACCATCGAGCAGCAAAAGAAAGCTATTTCTGAACTTATAGAACTAAATAAAACCTTGGATTTCTCGGCAATTGCCAAGCACTCGGAAAATAAAGTACAGTTTGTTTATAATTTCTTAGCGGTACTGGAGATGTTGCAACAAAAGTTACTGGATATCGAAATTGGCTTGGGATACAATAACTTCTTTATCAATAAAAAAGTTTCTTAATCTTTCTTAAGCTGATCAGCAATTTGCTTTTTGACCTCTTCTTTATCTCTAAGTTTAGATAAACAGGTCAACAAGTAGTCGTACTGTCCCTTTGAATCCATTCCTCTGATCGCTTTCATGGCTTCCATTCCAGCTTGCAGAGCATAAGTGTTTTTATTCTCGAAAGAAGCAATCAAATCGCGCAAACGCTCATCCACTAAATAATCGTCGACAATGCCGTATTCCTTTGCCGTGGAGGTAGTAAACGGTTCGCCATCTAAACAAAGCTGCAAGGCTTTCTTTTCGGGCATTACGCGGACTAAGCTCGCCAATACCTGAAACGGAAAAATACCTAAATTAACTTCCGGAAGCTTAAAATTTAAGTTTTCTTTAGCCAAAACATACGTACAACCCAAGATAAACAAAAAGCCACCGGCGATAACATCACCCTCAACCACAGCAATCGACGGCTTGTTCAAACGGTCAAACACCTCACCTAGTGAGATAGTCCGATTGGTAATTTCAGGATTCTGTTGATCTAAGCTTGGATCTTGATAGGTCTTTAAATCCATACCCGCACAAAATACCGGACCATTTGCACGAACGACAACCACTTTCACACGATCATCTGCATCCGCTTCCGCCAGGGCATGAGCAATCTCATTGACCATCGTCGGTGTAAAAGCATTACGCTTCGCCTCACGATTCAGTGTAAGCGAGAAAATATAACCATCAACGTTTGTTTGAATGTAATTATAGTTCATTGCGAATCAAATCTTGAAAACCAAACATCAATTGCTGCACCTGCTCGTAAGACCCCTTATTAAAGCGGTCTACCAACAATTCCGTAGGAATATTGCCTACTAATTCGTCTTTCGCAAACGGACAGCCACCATAGCCTAATATCGCTCCCTCAAAACGTCGACAACCAGCATCGTAAGCTGCATTCACTTTAAGCAATGCACTTTCGATTTGGCTATGCAAATGAATGCTGAAGGAGTTATCGGGAAAATCAGTTCCTAATTTTCTAAACAATTCACCCACGGATTCAGGCGTAGCTTCTGCCGTCGTATCTGCAATAGAAAAATTGCTTACGCCAGCTTCTTGCAACTTACCAATCCAGTCGCTTACCAAATCCATGCTCCAGTCATCCCCATAAGGATTACCGAACGCCATCGAGATGTAAACAACCAGCTCTTGGCTACCTGCTTTATTTAAAATATCCAGGATGCCCTGCACATTCACATAAGCTTCCTGGATACTTGAATTCGTATTATTCTGTTGAAAGGTCTCCGAAATAGAAAACGGAAAACCCAAATAATCAATTTGTTGATGCTCAGCCCCAATTTGAGCGCCTCGTTGATTCGCTATAATAGCCAATAACTTAACCTGCTCATCTTTTTCCAATCCTTCCAATACTTCTTTTGTGTCTGCCATTTGCGGAACCGCTTTAGGAGAAACAAAACTGCCAAAGTCTATACAATCAAACAGTTTACTCTTTATCAACTGATTGATATATTGAATCTTGCGTTTCGTATGGATAGGATATTTTATCCCCTGGATCGCATCCCGAGGACAATCCACTAAGCTTACAAAAGGATTATTATTCGACATCTTTTTTAATTTCTCTAGCAATAACCATACGTTGGATCGAGCTTGTTCCCTCACCAATCGTACATAACTTCGCATCTCTAAAGTATTTCTCCGCCGGGAAATCCTTGGTGAATCCATAACCACCTAAGATCTGTACCCCTTCGTTCGATACTTCAACTGCGGTTTCCGAAGCAAATAACTTCGCCATAGCACCTTCACGAGTCACCTTCTTGCCTTGATCTTTTAATAGACCAGCTTTACGGATCAATAGCTCCGAAGCTTCAATCTTCGTCGCCATATCTGCTAATGTAAAGCCTACAGCTTGAAAATCAAAAATTTTAGAGTTGAATTGTTCGCGCTCATTCGCATATTTCAAAGCACATTCGTAAGCACCACGTGCAATACCTAATGATAACGCCGCGATAGAAATACGTCCGCCATCTAATAATTTCAATGCCTGCACAAAACCATCACCGATCTCGCCGATCAATTGGTCCTTGTGGATACGACAGTTATCGAAGAATAAAGATCCAGTTTCCGATGCACGCATCCCTAACTTATCCATCTTCGCACCAGCTGTAAATCCTGGCGTTCCTTTTTCAATAATAAATGCTGAAATGCCTTTTTTATCACCTTTCTCACCTGTACGAGCCATCACCACGGCCACATCACCGCTAATCGCATGCGTAATAAAGGTTTTATCACCGTTCAAAACGAAGTAATCTCCGTCAACAACGGCTGTAGTGTTCATACCGCCAGCATCGGATCCCGATCCTGGTTCTGTTAAGCCCCATGCACCAATCCACTCACCGCTAGCCAGCTTCGGCAAGTAACGTTGTTTTTGCTCTTCGTTCGCAAAAGACAAGATATGATTTGTACATAATGAATTATGCGCAGCTACCGATAGGCCGATAGATCCACACACTTTAGAAATTTCGTCAAGAATAGTGATGTATTCCTGGTAGCTTAAGCCGGAACCACCGTACTGCTCAGGTACGACGATACCCATGAAGCCGTGCTCTCCCAATTTTTTAAATACGTCGATAGGGAAGGTTTGGGCTTGATCCCACTCCATCACGTACGGCTTAATGTAATTGACGGCAAAATTTCTAGCGCTTTCTTTGACCAGCATTAACTGCTCGTCCGAACTAACTTGAAACATAATATTATTTTATTTTAGTTTATATTTGGGTTTAAATATTTTTTACAAAGATTATAAAAAACAAATAATATTTTATGATATTTATAAAATAAAGTTTTTTTGACCAGTTTAAATTTACATTATTTTAATAACCAATATGCACACTTTAATTAATGAACTTCAGAAAAAGAGGGAGACTTTGCTATTAGGTGGAGGCTTAGATAAGATCCAAAAACAACGTAAAAAAGGGAAGATGTCGGCGTGGGAGCGCGTTATTTACCTGTTGGATGAAAACAGACCTTATACCGAAATAGGGATCTTTGCTGGAGAAGGACAATACAAGGAACATGGCGGATGCCCAAATGGCGGAGTCGTAGTTGTGATGGGCTATGTAAAGGATAGATTATGTATTGTTGTATCAAATGACGCAACGGTAAAAGCCGGAGCCTGGTTCCCCATTACTTGTAAAAAGAACCTGAGAGCGCAGGAAATTGCAATGGAAAATAACCTTCCTATCATTTATCTTGTTGACTCTGCCGGTGTGTATTTACCGATGCAGGATGAAATCTTTCCGGATAAGGAACATTTCGGCCGTATCTTCCGTAACAATGCGAAGATATCTGCGATGGGAATTCCACAGATCGCTGCGATCATGGGTTCCTGCGTAGCAGGGGGCGCATATTTACCGATCATGTCCGATTATGCACTTATCGTTGAAGGTACTGGTTCGGTCTTCTTAGCGGGTTCATACTTGGTCAAATCGTCCATCGGCGAAAATATTGATAATGAAACTTTAGGCGGAGCAGCTACGCATTCCGAAATATCAGGCGTAACAGACAATAAATATCCGAATGATGAATCCTGCTTAGATGCCATCAAGAATATTGTGGATAAGTTCGGAGCTAGCCCAAAAGCGTTGTTCTCCAGAGTGGAATCTATTGCTCCGGAATACTCTGTAGATCAACTATACAATTACTTTCCTGAAGACCGCTTGAAGCCTTACAATATGCTGGAGGTTTTGAAAAGCATTGTGGATAAAGACAGTCTAGAGGAGTATAAAAAAGACTATGGAAAGACTTTAATTTGCGCCTTAGCACGTATTGATGGTTGGGCGGTCGGTATCGTGGCAAATCAACGCGAAGTAGTAAAAGCCAAGAAACCGGGCAACTCCACCGAGATGCAGATGGGTGGAGTAATCTACTCGGATTCGGCCGACAAAGCAGCACGTTTTATCATGAACTGCAACCAACAAAAGATTCCTTTGGTCTTCTTCCAAGACATCTCCGGTTTTATGGTAGGCTCCAGAGCGGAGCATGGCGGTATCATTAAAGACGGCGCAAAAATGGTCAATGCAATGGCAAACTCCGTCGTACCGAAGTTCACCTTTATGGTCGGCAATAGTTACGGAGCTGGTAACTACGCGATGTGCGGAAAAGCCTACGACCCACGCTTGATCTATGCATGGCCGACAGCAAAAATAGCCGTAATGAGCGGTGCATCTGCCGGCAAAACCTTATTACAAATACAGGAAGCTACCCTAAAATCTAAAAATGTCACGCTTAGCGAAGAGGAAAAAACTAAGCTGCTAAAAGATATCGAAGAAAAATATAATGAACAATTAAGCCCATATTATGCAGCCTCCCGACTATGGGTAGACGGCGTAATCGACCCGGCAGAAACTCGGAAAATAATCTCCATGGGAATCGAAGCAGCAACCAATAATCCAAATATCCCAGACTATAAAGTAGGTGTTATTCAGACGTGATTAAATATTAGATTTTAGATATAAGATATTAGAGTATGGAGCCGATTAGGCTCCATTTTTTTGTGCTGCCTGAGGGGTTGCATTTTGGTATTTGGTTTGGATAAGTGTTGTTTTGAATACCAGGAAAGGAAGGATGGAAGGATGAGCAGGATCGGGTCTAAAATTTAATATCTAATGTCTGTCCTGAACCAGGAAAAAAAGGATGAAAGGATTGGCAGGATCGGGGTCTAATGTCTATTATCTAAAGTCTATAGTTCATCTTTTAGTCAAGCACATTTCATTCCCATTTATCACCCAATTCATAGCCCTTCTGAAGCAGCTTTGATTGGGGGTTGTATTGGGTTTGAAAGGGTTTTACAATGGGATTGAGTAATAGTTGATATTAAGACTTATCGTTGCCTTTCATTGGGAAGGAAGCGGATTAGGATTTTCAGGATGGAATCGTCTTAGACCAGAAAAAAAAGGATGAAAGGATGGGCAAGATCGGGTTTTACGTCGAATAAATGGATGGATTGTATTTTTAAAGAGACATTTAGTGAAACGTTCCGACACGGTTCGTCAGAATCAAGAAAGATTAAAAGATTAGCAAGATTCTGTTCATCCTTGCATCCTTCCTTTCCTGGTTCAGACATAGTAGTTACTATTTAGTAGTTAATATGAAGACCTATGCTGCCATCCATACTCTAATAGCTAACCTCTAAATCAACTTCAAGGCTTTCACCTTTTTCAATAAATCGATGGTATTATCACATTCTGTTTTGTTGAGTAGATTCTTGCGGTGGGTTCTAACAGTGTGTATACTGATGAATAATTTTTTTGCTATCTGTTCGGACTTATAAGCCTGATCCAATAACTGCAGAATCTCTATCTCTCGCTTCGTGAGTTGAAACGATGGGGCTGGAGTAAGTACATTCTCTTCTTTTACATGATAGACTGATTCTAGGCCTTTGATATCGATAAAATGAAGATCACATTCCAGACTCGTTTTAATAGTCGTAATATCTATGTGCTGTATCAATGTCTTTAATACACAGACGTCATTCAGTTCATAGGCAACTGTCTGTTGCATTACACGGATATAGCTTCCTGACTTTTTTCTTATACGGTAATCATGGACAATTTTGAAGCGTGTCTGCTTTTCTAATGGAGTATTTAAACAGAATTTTAGTGCTAATTTTTCGTGCGAAATAAAGGTAGGAAGATCATCTGGGTGAATAATAGCTATGAAATCTTCCATGGTAAAACTGTTGGTATCATAACCCAATACGCGGCTAAAGTCCTCCGAAAAAGACAATATCTTGGTATTCTCGCAATCTAAAATGAAGAAATAGCTATCTAGTTTAAGAGCTATATTTTCATTAAATAAACGATCACCTTGCTCGCTCAGCTCCGCCAATAAAGATTCAGCAGATTTAACTAATTCCTTCCAGCTCAATAGTTAATAATTTGGTTTCCAAATATAGTAAAAGTATTTAGTAGTTAGATATGCGATATAAGATGTAAGACATTAGACACGAACCGGCTCATTAAATCTCTTGTCTGAACCAGGAAAGGAAGGATGAAAGGATTGTCAAGATAAGAAAGAGTGCTAATCGTATTGTTTTGAACCAGGAAAAAAAGAATGAAAGGATGACCTTGATCCTGCTTATCCTAAAATCCTTCCTTTCTTGGTTCAAAACAAACTTTCCTTCCTTTCCTAGTTCAAACAACCCCTAAATCAACAAAAAGAAAGGCGCCTAATCGGCGCCCTGCTCTAATATCTAATGTCTAATATCTAAAATCTACTAAGAAAAAGCATTCCAACCTTGTGCTTTCAGCTCATGCACATTTCCTGACTTAGAAATCAGTTGACGGCCGGCAGATTCTTCGGTCATATAACCGATAATCGAGATATCTAGTTGATTTTTAACCTTGTCGTATTCGCTTTGCGGTACTGTAAAGAGCAATTCGTAGTCTTCACCCCCACTAAGTGCGCAAACCGTTGGGTCTAATCCGAACTCACGAGCTGTCTCGTAAGTCATCGGGTCGATAGGAATTTTTTCTTCGTACAGTTTGCAGCCTAATTTTGAGGCATCACAAATATGGAATAGATCGGAAGCTAGACCATCTGATACGTCGATCATCGCATTAGGTTTCACGTTTAAATGGCGGAATAATTCCACCACATCACGACGTGCCTCTGGTTTTAATTGGCGCTCGACGATGTAGTCTTTACCTTCCAGATCTGGCTGTATATTAGGGTTTTCTAAGAAAATCTGCTTTTCTCTTTCCAATAATTGCAGACCTACATAAGCACCACCAAGATCACCTGATACACAGATAAGATCGCCTTCTTTTGCGCCAGAGCGTAAAGCAACCTGATCTTCATCAGCGTATCCAATACTGGTTACCGAGATTACTAATCCTTGAGCTGAAGTGG
Source organism: Sphingobacterium hotanense (assembly GCF_008274825.1). Classification (NCBI taxonomy): domain Bacteria; kingdom Pseudomonadati; phylum Bacteroidota; class Sphingobacteriia; order Sphingobacteriales; family Sphingobacteriaceae; genus Sphingobacterium; species Sphingobacterium hotanense. The sequence continues at coordinate 4,480,178 of NZ_CP030848.1, read as the reverse complement.
AAGTGTCGCCACCGATAAGATCGACATTGTATTTTTCGCAGGCAATCAATGCCCCTTGGTACAATTCTTCGATGGCTTCCAATGGAAATTTAGATGATAAACCTATGGAAATAGTCACTTGTGACGCTATACCGTTCATCGCATAGATATCACTAAGATTTACTTGTACTGCCTTGTATCCTAAGTGTTTAAGAGGTACGTAGCGAAGGTCGAAATGTACATTTTCCAAGAGTAAATCCGTGGATATCAAGGTCTTTTTACCTTTGAAATCTAATACTGCAGCATCGTCGCCAATGCCTTTCTCTGAGGATTCATTCTTTAACTCGATTTGGCTCGTCAGGTGTTTGATCAATCCGAACTCACCAAGCTCATTAAGGTTTGTCTTATCTTTATTATCGAACATATTTTATCTTATAGACCTAGTTTTGCTGATATCTCTAACATACGCTCGATTGGTTTTTGCGCACGAGCGATAATATCTTCTGAAAGAACAATCTCCGGTTGTTCGTAGTACAGACAGTTATACAGCTTCTCTAGGGTATTTAATTTCATGTGAGGACAGTCATTACATGCACACAGGTTGTTTGGAGGTGCAGGAATGAATGTTTTTGAAGGGCTAGCCTTCTGCATTTGATGCAAAATACCAGACTCCGTCGCAACGATGTAAGTATCCGTAGGATCTTCAATCGTATATTTCAACATTCCCGATGTAGATCCGATATAGTCAGCTTGTGCTAAGATATGGTCTTCACATTCTGGATGTGCAATAAACTTCGCGTTAGGATATTCTAATCTTAGTGCATCAATTTTTTCTTGTGAGAAAATCTCATGTACCATGCAAGCGCCATTCCATAGTACCAAATCTCTGCCTGTTTTCTTCTTGACGTAGTCGCCTAAGTTGCGATCCGGGCCAAAGATGATCTTTTGATCCGCTGGCAGACTTTCAACAATCTGTACCGCATTACTTGAGGTGCAAACAATGTCTGAAAGTGCCTTTAGCTCCGCTGTACAATTCACATAGGTGATAACCAGGTGATCTGGATATTTCTCTTTGAATTTAGCGAATAAATGCGGTGGACAACTATCTGATAATGAGCATCCTGCTTTTAGATCAGGGAGCAATACCTTTTTCGAGGGTGATAGAATCTTGGCTGTTTCGGCCATGAAATGCACACCGGCAAAAACAATCATATCTGCACCCGTCTTCGCAGCCTGTTGAGATAAGCCTAAGCTATCTCCGATATAGTCTGCAAGGTCTTGAATTTCAGAATCTTGGTAGTAATGTGCCAGAATAACTGCATTCTTTTCTTTTTTCAATCTATTGATCTCAGCGACTAAATCAATCGTCGGGTCAATATCCACATCAATAAATCCTTTTGCAGATAGGTCTTGTTCAAAAGTAGTGTTCATTTGCTTTTCTAAGTAAACTGATTTATTTGACTCATCAATAGCACAAAAGTAAACAAAGAAATTCAAACGAAATCCACATTCCCTTTTTTCAATAAATTATAATGTTTTATATAAAAGAGAATCTTGTTGTTTATTAGTGTGTGGATAATGGGGATAAGTTTGTGATTTTTGATTTTATTTCTTCGTTATTCTATGTTTTTCCACAATTTATCCACAGTTTTCAACCCTTTAAGTGCTGATTTTCAATTCTTATTTTTTTCAGGGTTTATTTTTTCCATATTTTATTGTTCATTTTATTTCTGTTGGGATTTGTTAATATACGTAACACATTCTCTTAATATTTTGGTAATATTTGTGTGTAAAACCTGTGGATTGTGGATTAATAAATAGTTTTCATTTTTAATTCACTTCTTATTTACATGTTTTGCACATTATTTGTTAATTTGTTGATTCCTAATTAGAATAATAGTTGATTATAGATGCTTGATAGAAAAGTAGATTTTTTAGTAGTCGGTTCAGGTATTGCAGGACTAAGTTTTGCATTGAAGGCTGCGGATCTTGGAAAGGTGCTCATCGTGACGAAAGCCAATGAGGATGAGTCGAATACGAAATATGCGCAGGGTGGAGTGGCCGTGGTCACGGATGAAACTGACAGTTTTGAGAAGCATATTCAAGATACATTAATAGCGGGAGATGGTTTATGTGATTCACAAGTTGTGGAAAACGTGGTGAAAGAAGGGCCGGACCGCATTGCTGAGCTGATTGCGTATGGAACTTCTTTTGATAAAGAGGACTCCGGTGAGTATGATCTTGCGAAAGAGGGTGGGCATTCTATGCATAGGATCCTTCATTATAAGGACATTACGGGTTATGAGATTGAGCGTGCATTATTAGCTAAGATTCACGCGCATCCGAATATTGAGATATTAACACATTACTTTGCTGTGGATTTGATTACGCAGCACCACTTAGGTGAACATGTGGATAAACGTTCTGATAATATTACTTGTTATGGTATTTACGCGTTAAATACGCGTACAAAGAATGTGGAAAAAGTGTTAGCAAAGGTAACATTAATGGCCACAGGGGGTGCTGGACACGTTTATTCATCCACAACGAATCCCACAATTGCTACCGGCGATGGAATAGCGATGGTGTTCCGTGCGAAAGGTAAGGTTCGGAATATGGAGTTTATTCAGTTCCATCCGACGGCTTTGTACAATCCTCGGGAATATCCGGCTTTTTTGATATCGGAAGCTGTGCGAGGTTTCGGCGGTGTGTTGCGTCGTGTGAATGGTGATTCCTTTATGGAGGAGTATGACGAACGCGCTTCTTTAGCGCCACGTGATATCGTTGCTAGAGCAATTGATGCGGAGATGAAGAAATCTGGACTAGATTACGTGTATTTGGATATAACACATCGATCGAAGGCGGATATTCTTTCGCATTTCCCTAATATTTATGAGAAATGTTTATCCGTAGGTTTAGATATGACGAAGGATTATATTCCGGTTTCGCCAGCAGCTCATTATTTATGTGGGGGGATTATGGTTGATGAGTTTGGGGCTACTTCGATCAAGAATTTATATGCCTGCGGAGAATGCTCTTCTACAGGCTTACATGGTGCTAATCGTTTGGCATCCAACTCGTTACTTGAGGCGGCTGTGTATGCGCATCGTATTTTCCAAAATGCAAGCGAAGTCTTTCCTAGTTTGGATTTCCAAGAGGGGATTCCTTCCTGGGATGAGTCTAACACCGCTTTATCCAATGAAGATATATTAGTAACACATAATCTACGTGAAACACAGAAACTGATGAGTGATTATGTGGGGATTGTTCGTTCGGATTTCCGTTTAGAAAGAGCGATGCGTCGTCTTGGCTTGTTGCATGAGGAGACGGAGTCGTTCTATAAGAACACGAGATTATCTGTAAAACTTTGCGAGCTTCGGAATGTAATTCAGGTAGCCTTTTTAGTAGTAAAATCAGCTACGCTTCGTAAGGAAAGCCGTGGTTTGCATTATACGACCGATTATCCTCAGCATGCTGATGAATTGAAAGACACTGTTTTATAGTATTTTAGATAGCTTATGGCGACGATATTACCTGTACTGGATAAATACCCTACTTTTGGTGAAGAATGCTTTATAGCGCCTAATTCGACTATTGTTGGCGATGTTTCTATTTCGGATCATTGTTCAGTATGGTTCAACGCTGTTATTCGTGGCGATGTGAATTATATCAAGATTGGGGCTTACTCAAATATTCAGGATAATGTTACTATACATGGGACCTATCAGAAGAATGGAACAGATATAGGTAACTACGTTAATATTGGTCATAACGCTATTGTACACGGTTGTCGCATAGATGATTATGCGTTGATTGGTATGGGTGCTATTGTAATGGATAGAGCACATGTACAGTCAAACGTCATTATCGCTGCCGGCGCTGTTGTATTAGAAAATATGGTTTGCGAATCTGGCTATCTATATGCCGGTGTACCCGCTAAAAAGATCAAGCTGCTCACAGAGGAGCAGCTTGATCTTTTAAAACGTCTTCCGCACAATTACGTGCTTTATAGTTCCTGGTTTACCGATCAGGATTAGTTTTCATCAAATTTAACGTCGATCGTCTCATTTTGTTCCCAGTTAGCTCGGATCGTAAATGTGCGATCTAGATACCAGATACGTTCTTGTTTAGTTCTGGTATAGACATCTCCGGTATCCCATTTGCCATTGTTATTGCTGTCTTCAATAATACGGATACTGTATTTTCCACCATTGAATTTGATATAGGATAGCTTGTTTGTTCCACTGAGAACCCGTTTGTCGAATATATTTTCTTTTTTCTCATCTATTAATTCAATGATATAGCTTTTGGCTGTGTCTAATCCATTGAATGTGAGAATGATATCTCCATAGTTTTCCGTTTCATTCAGCGTAAATTGTAGTTTTGATTCCTTATTGAATTCATCGAATGGACCTAAGATGGCCTTCTCTTGCAGTACAATTTCGTAGTTTCGATTTGGTCGCCAGTTAAAGCGAATATGATACATTTCCTTGTCGATACTATCTTGTTGGAGTTGGAAATTTCGACGTGAAACAGAGTCCTCATTTAGGATGATTTTGTTCTTATCGACCGAGGCAATAGGATAGTTGGAACGTAGTTCGATGTGCTTTACGCGATCTACTTTGTTCGTGATATTGAATTTTGGTTCTATTATACGTTCTGTTTTTAGATTTCGAGGCTTACGGAATTTGATGGTATCCATTACTTCGCCTGCTTCGGATAATTCTATATTCAATGAATCGATTTCAACAGATTCCAAATACATTCTTGCTGTATCGACTGTTTCATTGAAGCGAACCAATTTATTTGCGTCTAGATCTGCCGGGGTAATAATCCTTAATTCAGGATCTTCTAAGGTCCTATTAAAGGTTAGGAAAATACTACCGTCTTTTTCCATTTTCTTGTCCAGGTTCCGTAAGATAGAAGCTTTTCCTTTGGTGTATTCCAAATGTACGTTGTGTATGTTGCTGGTTAATACTAAACTGTCCTGTAAGAAGCCTATCCATTCATCCGGGCCATTGAATATCTTATCGTTATTTTGTTCCTTGATGGCATAGATACGATAAGTGTCTTCACGGAGGTTGTGAAATTGGAAGTTTCCAGATGAATCTACAGCTGTATAATAGGATGCTTTTCGTTTTCCAAAAATGCTGTCGCGGCTGGTCGGGATGAGGATGACATTAACATCTTTGTCTTCTGAATAATCAAAAGTCTTTTTGTAACCATTCATCACTTTACCGGTGATCGATAGGGAGTCGAGTTGATTGCCCGTTGCGAATACATAAGTATAGTTGGGTAGGGGATTACCTTCATTGTAATCTACCAAGCCCTTACCGAAGTTGATCGTATAAGTCGTGTTAGCTTCTAGGGAATCTGGAAGAACAATATGTAAGTTCTTTTTCTTGATTTTATAAATGGGTTGAGTTTCGACATCTGGTGAGATGGTGAACTCTTTCTGCTGATTCGTTATTTTAATGTATTCATCAAATGTTAAAACGATTTCTTTGTTTTTGAAATTTTTCGTTAGGTTGGCCGGAGATTCATTCAATACTTTTGGTGGTAAGGAATCTTTTGGGCCGCCCGTTGGACGTTGCATGTTTGCACATTGAAAAAAGCTAAAGCTGATGACTATTAAAACTAATAAAAATGGCCATTTTGTGATTAAGGCTATTTTTAAGCGATTTAAAGAGTTTTTATCTTTTTTGGAATCAGAAGTCATAAATTTTATTTTATTCGTTTATATCGCTTTATATTAAGTGTTTATTTTTTTTATAGTTAATATATTGATAATCAGTATATTAACTCATATGTACCATTAAAACACTAATATCGGCCGGCGAAACTCCTGAAATTCGTGAAGCTTGGCCCAATGTTCTTGGTTTCACTTTCAGTAGTTTTTGACGTGCTTCAATGGAGAGGGAAGTTAGCGAATTATAATCAAAGTCAGGATTGATTTCTTTGTCTTCCATCTTTTTCATTTTATTCACGATCTCCATTTCTTTCTCGAAGTAGCTTTCGTATTTTACTTTGATCTCTGCTTGCTCGATCGTTTCTTCGTCGAACTGGCTTAAGTAAGTACGTAGTTCTTCGTCGGCTTTCGCTAAGTCCTTGATCTCGATTTGTGGTCTGCTAAGGATGTTGAAGAGTCTAGTTTTTTGTGTCAATAGACTAGAACCTTTGTCTGCTAGAACGGGATTCATCGTTTCTGTAGATACGGAGTTCGTTCTGAAGTAATCTACGATGTCGTCTGAGTTTTTTACTTTTTCATTTACAATGGCTAATCTTTCGTCGGACACTAATCCTAATTTATGAGCGATCGGGGTAAGGCGGATGTCGGCATTATCTTGACGTAATAGTAATCTGTGTTCCGCGCGCGATGTAAACATTCGGTATGGTTCTTCCGTACCTTTTGTCACAAGGTCATCGATCAATACACCGATATAAGACTCCGATCTTTTTAAGATCAATTCATGAAGATCATTTATTCTTTGGTGCGCATTGATACCAGCTACGAATCCTTGAGCTGCCGCTTCTTCGTATCCTGTCGTTCCGTTAATTTGGCCTGCAAAGAATAGATGTTTCACGTGCAACGTTTCTAATGTTAGGTCAAGTTGCATCGGAGGGAAGAAGTCATATTCGATGGCATATCCTGGTCTGTACATCTTCGCATTTTCAAATCCTGGGATTAGTTGTAATGCTTTTAGTTGTACGTCCTCTGGTAAAGAGGTGGAGAATCCGTTGACATATATTTCTACTGTTCGGAATCCTTCAGGTTCTACAAAGATCTGATGTCTTTCACGCTCTGCGAATCTGTTGATTTTATCTTCAATCGAAGGACAATATCTCGGACCTAATCCTTTGATGCGGCCGGTGAACATTGGTGATTTCTCGAAGCCTGTTTTCAAAACTTCGTGTACTTCGGCATTCGTATAGGTGATCCAACAGCAGCGTTGTTCTGTTGGAACATCGACTTTCGTATAAGAAAATCTACCTCTTTTTTCATCGCCCCATTGTTCTTCCATTAAGGAGTAGTTTAGGCTTCGACCGTCGACGCGTGGGGGAGTACCGGTTTTCATTCTTCCGGACTCGAAGCCTAAGGATACTAATTGTTCTGTTAATCCCGTTGCTGCTTTTTCTCCTGTTCTACCACCGCCAAATTTCTTTTCTCCGACGTGTATTACTCCATTTAGGAATGTTCCGTTTGTTAATACGACTGCGTCTGCTTCGATACGAATTCCCATCGATGTGATGACTCCTTTAGCTCTACCGTTTTCAACGATTACCTCTTTTACGGTGTCTTGCCACATATCTAAATTAGGTAGAGATTCTAATTGCCATCTCCATTCTTCTGCAAAACGCATTCTGTCGTTCTGTGTTCTGGGGCTCCACATGGCTGGTCCTTTTGATAAGTTAAGCATACGAAATTGTATGGTTGACTTATCTGCAATGATACCAGTGTATCCACCCATGGCGTCAATCTCTCTAACGATCTGTCCTTTCGCTACTCCGCCGATAGCGGGGTTACAACTCATCTGTGCGATAACACCCATGTTCATGGTGATGAGCAACACAGACGATCCTAAGTTAGCAGCTGCCGCTGCCGCCTCACATCCGGCATGGCCGGCTCCAACTACGATGACGTTATATTTTTTAAACATATTTATATTTTCTGTTCCACGTGGAACGAAGTTTTATTACCCGTTGTTTTAATCTATTGTTTCACGTGGAACCTTATGCAAATTCTGCAAGGGTTAACCAACGTTCGCTTTTCGCATCAAGCGATTCTTTATGCTTTTCTATTTCTTCTGCTATCTTTTGTAACTCGACGTGATCGGTTGTATTCGATAGGGTAATGGTTAGCTCGGCTATCTGCTCTTCCAATTCGGCGATTTCTGTCTCTAGGGATTCAAATTCGCGCTGCTCTTTATAGCTTAGTTTTTGCTTCTTTTCGATAACTGGCTTCGGTTTTTCGACTTTCTTCTCGACCTTTTTGTTAAGCACTTCTTGTTCCAATTTGAAGTCGGCGTAATTACCGTTGTATATTACAACTTCTCCATCGCCCGTAAATATGAAGAGTTGATCTGTCAGCTTGTCTAATAAGTAACGATCGTGGGATACTAAGATGAGTATACCGGGATACTGTTCTAAGAAATCTTCCAACACATTCAAGGTATCGATATCGAGATCGTTGGATGGCTCATCGAGAATGAGGAAGTTCGGGTTAGCCATTAACACGCGCATCAGCTGTAGTCGCTTTCTTTCCCCACCGCTTAGTTTGTTGACTAATCCGAATTGCTTCTCTGGTGGAAATAAGAATTTAGTTAGGAGCTGGGATGCCGTAATGACTTCTCCATTCTTCATTTCGATGAAGTCCGCAATATTTTTAACAACATCCAGGACGCGTTCATCGGATCTTGCCTGTAAACCTTCCTGTTTGTAATAACCGTATTTCGTAGTTTCGCCTACATCAATTTTTCCTTGGGTAGGAGAGAGAGCACCGGTGATCAAATTTAAAAATGTCGTCTTCCCACTTCCGTTCTTTCCTGCTAGACCAATACGGTCCCCCTTCTTGAACGTATAGGTGAAGGAGTTGATGATAGTCTTATCTGCTACGGCAAATCCGACTTCCTCCAACTCTAATATTTTATTTCCTTGACGAGATACTTTGACACTTAGTTCAACCTGATCCTTCTGTCTTGGCCCTTTCGATCGTTCTTCCAGATCATAGAAAGATTCTATTCTCGCCTTCGCTTTTGTACCTCGAGCTTGTGGCTGACGGCGCATCCAATCTAGCTCTTTACGCCATAGATTGCGAGCTTTATCTGCAGCTAGAATATCATTCGCTTCGCGCTCTGCTTTCTTCTCCAGGAAGTATGCATAGCTGCCCTTATACAGATAGATACTGCCCTTGTCGAGCTCTCTAATTTCCGTACAGATATTATCTAAGAAGTACCTATCGTGAGAGACGAGGAGCACCGTTTTGCTTCCGGTTGTGAGTAACTTTTCTAACCACTCGATGGTTTCAATATCCAAGTGGTTGGTAGGCTCATCCAGTATATAAATGTCCGGTTCGTCGATTAGAAGCTTCGCTAGAGCTAGGCGTTTCTTCTGCCCACCACTCAGTGACTCAATCTTTTGATTAAAGTTTTTGATCTGAAATCTATTGAGAATAGTTTTGATATTATTCTCATATTCCCAAGCATTTAATGCGGTGAGTTTGTCTGTTAAATCTTGAAATTTTTTGGAGTTAACATCTTGATTATCAATCATTTCCTCGTATTCCTTAATGAGCTGTTGTTGCTCATTTTCAGCCGAATAGATAAAATCATTGATAGTTTTAAGATCCGAGAAATCGGGATCTTGTGGGAGATAACCCACGCGTAATCCTTTTTCTTTTACCACACGACCTTTGTTGGGAATAACCGTTTCGGCTAATATTTTTAATAGGGTAGATTTTCCTGTTCCATTGATTCCGACCAATGCTACCCGATCTCCTTTCTGCAATGCAAAATGTAAATCAGTAAATAGCCACTTATCGTTATAGGAATGGCTAACTTGTTCTGTGCTTAGTATACTCACCTGCTGTGTTGACGTAATTATCCAAGCACAAAATTATTAAATATTTATAAAAGTACTCTCTATTAATGAAAAGTAGACAGAGGGCTGACCTTTGCTGTTAGTTCAAACGGTAGCTTGCAATAAGATTAAATCGTGGGATGTGGACATGGAAGATGGAGTTGTCCAACTGTCTGAGCATCTCGTAATATCCCTCCATAAAGCCTAAGTCTGTCTTTAGATTACATCCGGAGACATATTGGTGGACTTCTCCAGGTTGGAGCACAGGTTGCTCACCAACAACACCTTCGCCGTCGACTTGCTTTGTATCACCGTTGGAGTCAAAGATATTCCAATGTCTGCGCATAAGCTGTACGGTATATTCGCTCGTATTTTCTATTGTAATACGGTACGCAAACATGAAGTGCTCATTCTCTGGATTGGAGTATTCTGATTGATAAATCGCTTCAACCGATATTTTTACGCCTGATGTGGTTTGTGTCGCCATTTCAGTCAAATATATTAAAACTTATAATTCAGACAAATATAATCATGCGATGGTTTGAAAATAGTATATTTTTCTACATTTATTTTACATAAGTAATTGGAGGATAGCGCTTAGCTCACACAGCTATAGCCTCTGGTTTGTTGAGCGAAGACAGTAAACATGCGCAAAAAGGGGTAATAAATTGTAGTTCCTAAGAGTTTTGAAACTTTAAATAAGTAGGTTTGCATTATGGCAAAAGGAACCCTTTATTTAATACCCGTACCGCTAGCAGAGCAGGCGGAGAAAGCCTCGTATACCCTATTTCATCTAGAATTAATCAACCACATCAAGGAGTATATCGTAGAAAATGAAAAGACGGCAAGGAAATTTCTGAAGGAAGCCGGACTGAAGACTCCGCAAAATCAACTGCTGATTCATGATTATGGAAAACATGCTCGAGATAAGGTAAATTATCAGGAGCTTTTTGCCGCTGCATTGAAAGGTGAAGATGTAGGATTGATGTCAGAAGCGGGTTGCCCTGGTGTAGCGGATCCGGGTGCTGATGTGGTATTTGAGGCACACAAGCGCGGGATTAAGGTGGTTCCTCTGGTAGGGCCAAGTTCTATTCTTTTGTCGCTGATGGCATCCGGTTTTAATGGGCAGAACTTTTGCTTCCTTGGCTATTTACCTATTGATAAAGGAGCTAGAACGAAAAAGATAAAAGATATTGAACAGGAAAGCGCAAGAGAAAAAAGAACACAGATTTTTATCGAGACTCCGTTCAGAAATAATCAGCTATTATCGGAGCTTTTAAAGACAGCAAAGCCACAAACGAAACTGTGTATCGCATGTAATATCACGGCGGACGACGAGTATATCTATACGCAGACTATAGAAAAGTGGCGAAATCAGCCGATAGATTTGCATAAAAAACCATGCATATTCCTATTATTTGCTGGCTAATTTTAATAAGTACATCCATAAAAGTCGATTTAACGGTATCTTTTGTATCTTTATTGGAGTCAATTTTCAATTTGAGTAATAGTAAATAAATGCCCGAAATATTATCCCCTGAAGTTTTAGCAGATTTTCAACGTTTAGCGATCATTTTCTTTATCCTTATCTTATTGGTTTGGATACTATTCGCCAATACCGTCAGAAATACCCTTAAGCTCATTTCTAAAGAGAATCAAGCTATTCTTCCAAATCAGGCATGGTTTCTAGTGATACCATTCTTCAATATATATTGGAACTTCGAAGTGGCTCGGCGTTTATCCTATTCCCTTAATAATGAGTTTTATGATCGTAAGATTGCCGTAGAAGAAAACCCTTCTATGGGCGCTGGAATGACCTTTGCATGGTCTTTTCTAATATACAATCTCCCTTTTCCTATTTTTTGGAAAATGTTGAGCATGATTGTGAGCCTGGTCTATTTCGTTACTTATTGGTTCAAAATCAATCAGTATAGATCGCTATTGCTTGCGCATGATAAATGGAAGGAACAGCAATTAAATAATCAGACGGAAGATGAAAATTAAAGATATTACATCCTATTTGGAGCAAATTGCTCCTTTGAATTATCAAGAGAGTTATGATAATTCTGGCCTTATCGTCGGAAACCCAGAGCAGGAAATTGATAAAGCATTAATTTCACTAGATTGTACAGAAGCTGTTGTCGATGATGCAATTGCAAAAGGATGTGGTTTGATCATATCCCATCATCCCATCGTCTTCTCTGGATTGAAGAAACTAACTGGTAAAAACTATGTCGAGCGAACGGTAATTAAAGCAATTAAGAATAATATCGCCTTATACGCTATCCACACGAACCTGGATAATATTGAAGGTGGGGTAAGCTCGATGATGGCAGATCGATTAGGTCTTCAGAATCAGGCGGTGTTGAGACCAAAAGCAGGTCTTTTGAAAAAATTAGTGGTCTACGTTCCCAGAGCAGATGTCGATGCCGTGAGAGAGGCTATCTTCGAAGCCGGTGCAGGGCACATAGGAGATTACGACCAATGTAGTTATAATACTGCAGGTTATGGAACATTCAGACCATTAGAAGGAGCCAACCCTACTATAGGGGAGGTAGGTTCGCAGGAACGCGTTGAGGAAACGAAAATTGAAGTAATTTTCCCTGTGCAGCTTGAACGCCAGATACTAGTAGCGATGTTTGCTTCGCATCCTTATGAAGAAGTGGCTTATCATATCATTAACTTGGAAAATACGCACTCTTACGTCGGATCGGGAGCAATCGGTAACTTAGCACACCCGATGAGTGAGCGAGATTTCTTGGCTTATCTGAAAGATAAATTCAATTTGCAAGTCATACGACATACAGCAACTCAAGGAAAGAATATCAGCCGAGTAGCACTCTGTGGAGGTGCCGGCGGCTTCTTATTAAATGACGCCATACGTTCGGGCGCTGATATCTTTATCACAGCAGATTATAAATATCATGAGTTTTTTGATGCAGAAGGTAAAATAGTAATCGCCGATATTGGACATTTTGAAAGTGAACAATTTACACAAGAATTATTATTGGATATAATTCGGAAAAAATTTGCTAACTTTGCTGTCCTATTGACGGAAATAGACACAAATCCAATAAAATACTACAGTTAATGGAACAAACCGTAGAACAAAAACTAAAAGCATTGTGGGCTTGGCAATCAGTTCAAACCCAAATCGATAAAATTCGCCAAGTACGTGGCGAGTTACCTATTGAGGTAGCTGACCTAGAAGACGAAATCGCGGGTCTAGATACACGTATTGAAAAAATTCGTAATGAATTAGACGAATTAGAGGATTCAATTGTGAAGCGCAAGAATATGATCAAAGATTCGCAAGCAGCGATCAAGAAATATGAAGCGCAACTGAACGAAGTAAAAAACAATCGTGAATATGACGCAATCTCTAAGGAGATTGAAATCCAAGGATTAGAAATTCAAGTTTGTGAAAAGCGTATTCGTGAAGCGGAGTTCGAAATCAAGAACAAAACTGAATCTTACGATGCTACTTTGAAAAACGTAGAGTTCAGCAAAGGGGAATTGGATGCGAAAAAACAAGAACTAGATACCATTACTTCTGAAACTCAGAAAGAAGAAGATCAGTTATTTGCTGAAGTTCAAGCTGCTGAAAAGAACATTGAAGACCGCTTATTGAAAGTAACGAACAAACTTCGTAACTCTTTCCGCAACGGACTAGCAGTTGTTTTCATTGAGCGTGATAGCTGTTCAGGATGTCACAACAAGATTCCACCTCAATTGCAATCAGAGATTCGTCAGCGTAAGAAAATCATCATTTGCGAGCACTGTGGTCGTATTTTGGTTGATGAAGAAATTGCTAACGGAGAAGGTTAGTACCTTATTTAAATTAAAATATTGCAAAGCCGGACATTGTCTGGCTTTTTTTGTGTTGTAACATGTTCGATATGCGGATTGTTGTAACAACCTTTTTGGTTTCTTTGCGATATAATGAGCGATGAAGTTTCTTGATTGCGCTTGCTCACAGATACTTTCAGAAAAAATAAGTTTATATTAGAGAAATTTTTAACCCAATTTTTGACTACCAATTGAATATATGCTAAAGAATCTATTCACTCTGCTTGCCTTGTCAGCAAGTCAGATTAGTTTTGCTCAATCGACAAACGAAACTCTTCTATTACGACATCCCACAATCAGCGATCAACATGTAGCCTTCGTTTATGGTGGTGATATTTGGATTGCTGAGAAAAACGGTCAACATCCGAGACGCTTAACTGTCAACCCTGCGGTCGAGCGAAATCCTATTTTCTCGCCAGATGGTAGCCAGATTGCCTTTACAGGGAACTATGACGGGAATACCGATGTATATGTTATTTCCATACATGGTGGCGAACCGAAAAGGATTACTAGCCATCCGTCTGCTGATGTGGTTCGGGGTTGGTTATCTAACGATGAGGTTTATTTCACGACGGCTAGAGAGTTTGACTATTCTTTAGGCAGCCGGTTGTATAAATCTAAATTGGATGGAGCATTGGATCTACCTTTAATGATGCCGGAGGCTTCTCAAGGCGCTCCTTCTCCGGATGGACGTTATTGGGCTTATATCAAAAATACCGACCCTACAGAGCGTGATGCTGTGGCTTTCAAGCGCTATAGAGGTGGAGGCATGCCATCCATTTGGATCTTTGATACTAAAACAAAGGACATTCAGGTTGTTCCGGGCGAAAGATGTAATGATGTTAAACCGATCTGGATGGGTGATAAGGTGTATTTTCTATCTGATCGCGATAAAATCGTCAACATATTCAGCTACGATGTCAAAACTAAGAAGGTTGAGAAATTAACTAGCTTTACAGATTACGATGTCCGCACATTACAGGGCAGGGGCAATGAACTCGTTTTTGAGCAAGCCGGCAAAATACATCTGTTGAATACAAGCACTAAAGAAAACCAATCTCTTGCTATACAATTAAACGCTGATGCTGTTTATAAACGACCACATTACGTTGAAATGAACAATGCTATCCGCGGCTGGAATATTTCACCGACGGGTCAGCGCGCATTATTCGAATCCAGAGGCGAGATCTTCACCGTGCCTAAAGAAAAGGGTGATGCTCGGAACATTTCTAATTCACCGGGCTCTCATGAGCGATATCCTGCATGGTCGCCGAATGGAAAGTGGATATCCTACCTTTCTGATAAGAACGGTCGCTACGAACTTGTGCTTCGCGATCAGAAGGCCATGGACGAGCCAACTTATATCAAACTAGGCGATTCAAACTTCTATTTTCAGCCCGTTTGGTCTCCCGATAGTAAGAAGCTGTTCTTCAATGACGCGCATCTGAACTTGTATTATGTGGATATCGACTCTAAGCAAATTACGAAGATTGCAGACGATTATTTGGGTTCTCATACCGGCAGAAGCTACAATCCTTTCCAACCTAGTTGGTCTTTTGATTCCAAACTTATCGCGTATAGCAAAGTCTTGAATAATGGCGTCAATGCAATATTCATCTATCATTTAGATAGCAAGCAATCGCAGCAAATAACTGATGGTATGAGTGCTGTGAGCCAGCCTACCTTTACTCGCGACGGCAAATACTTAGTCTTTAATGCAAGTACGAACATCGGTTTAACGAATAGTGGTCTTCACATGACGGCCTACGATCGTCGGCCAGAATATAATGCGTATGCTTTTATCCTTTCCAGCGACAGCCCTTCTATCTTTAAAAATGAAAGTGATGAGGAGACGGTAAAAACCGATGTGCCAGTGAAAGAAGAAGATAAGAAGGAGAAAGAAACAGCTAAGAAGAAGGGTAGCAAGAAAGAGTCAACCGACAAGTCAAAAACTGAAGACAAGGCGACTGATAAAGTGAAGCCCGTTAAAGTGGATTATGCGAACATCAACAACAGAATCATTGCACTCCCAATTCCTGCAGGCGCTTACAACTTCAATGGAAATGTAGAAAACACACTCTTATACGTTCGAAACGGAAGTTTAATAGCATTTGATCTCAACAAATTAGAAGAGAAAACGTTGGTAGATAAACTAGGAAGCTATGCGGTATCTGCTGATGGAAAGCAAATGCTATATAGCACCCGCCAGGGATATTATATCGTCAATGCCGGCCATAAACCTGCTGGCGAATCAGGCAAATTGAAGATGGAGAATATCAAGCTTCAAGTAGATCCTGCTGCCGAATGGAATCAGATTTTCAACGAGGTTTGGGCGATGCAGAAGGAGTTCTTCTATGTAGAGAATATGCACGGCGTGGATTGGAATGCTGTGAAAGCGAAATATGAGAAATTCCTGCCTTATGTAAATCACCGTTCCGACCTAGGATACCTATTGAATGAAATGATGGGCGAGATGGTCGTAGGACATAATTACATTATGCCTGGCGATGAGCCTTCGGCACCATCCGTGTCTGCGGGAGTTTTAGGCGCAGATTATGCGATCGAAAACAATAGATATAAAATCAAACGTATCTACAACCGTATGGACTGGAACCCTGAGTTTAAAGCACCGTTGGCAGAACCGGGTTTAAATATTCGCGAAGGCATGTATATTCTTGCGGTAAATGGCAAAGAACTGACTTCGGATATCGATATCTATAGCCTGTTTGATTTTACTGTAGGCAAGCAGATCTATTTAAAGGTGAATGACAAACCTAGCCTATCAGGAGCTAAAGACGTTATTGTACGCCCTATTTCCTTCTCGAATGAGGTCGCCTTGCGCAGACAACATTGGGTAGAGCGCAATAGAAAGAAAGTAGATGAGTTAAGCAATGGGCAAATAGCTTACGTTTATATGCCGAATACCGGAAGAGAAGGATACACTTCCTTCAACCGTTATTATTTCTCGCAAATGGACAAAAAAGCCCTGCTACTCGACGAACGTAATAATGGGGGCGGATCGGTAGCCGATTATGTCATCGACCTATTATCACGTGAGCTGATTGCCGGTTGGGGAATTCGCGACGGAAAGAGCTTTACGACACCGGGCAACGGTATTTTCGGTCCGAAAGCCATGCTCATCAATGAAAATGCGGGGTCTGGTGGTGATATGATGCCATACATGTTCCGTTTCAAAAACTTAGGTAAACTAGTGGGACGCACAACCATGGGAATCCTAGTTGGTATCTCCGGATACCCTCCGCTACTAGATGGTGGAAGTGTTACCTCGCCTAACTTTGGTGTTTTCGACTTAAATGGAAATTACATCATAGAAAACGAAGGGGTGGCTCCAGACATCTTTGTCGAGCAAATGCCTAAAGACCTATTGGAAGGAAGAGATCCGCAGTTAGAACGCACCGTACAGCTGTTATTAGAGGAAATGAAAACCTATCCATATAAAGAACTCAAGAAACCAGCGGATCCAATCCGTGTAAACTAAATGGAAAGCCCCGGCAAAAAGCTGGGGCTTTTTCGTTTAATGCCATTAAAACAGTATTTTTGACTATGCTTATAGAAATTTGGTCGGATATCATGTGCCCCTTTTGTTATATTGGGAAGCATCATTTTGAAAAAGCTTTAGCTTCTGTTGATTTTGCAAATCAAATAAAAGTAGCCTATAAAAGCTATCAATTAAACCCAGAAACTCACTTTACACCCGGAGAAACGGTGTATTCTATGCTGAGTAAATCAAAAGGGATGCCGATAGAACAGGCCAAAGAAATGACCTCTCATGTTGTCAAAATGGCTAAGGAAACTGGTCTTACTATAGATTTCGACAGCAATATCCCTGCAAATACATTTAAGTCACATATCTTAATCCACTTTGCCGAAAATAAAGGGAAAGCTAGTGATATGAAAGAACGTCTTTTCGGGGCTCATTTTGTTTCTGGATTAAATATCGAAAATGACGATGTTTTACTACAAGTCGGCGAGTCATTAGGTTTCTCAGCAGAAGAAATTAAAGATGCACTAAGCTCAGAGCAATATGCATACGCAGTAAAACAAGACATCAAAGAGGCGCAACACATCGGTATTCGCGGGGTACCGTTTTACCTTTTCGACCGTAAATATGCAGTTTCCGGAGCACAGCCCGTTGCGTCCTTCGTTGAAGTGCTTGAGAAAAGCTTCAGCGAATGGAAAGCCAATAACCCAGGAATCCAAATGTTAAATGACCAGGATGGTGATGCAAGCTGCGGACCTGATGGCTGTACTTTCTAAGTAGCAATAAGTATATGAACGCCGCCAAACCACATTCGCCATGGCTTTCCCTAGTGACCTTGCTAGGCTTTACCTTTGTAGGAGCATTAGCTTCGCAGATCGTTGTCATTGTCCTTTTTGCCCTATTCTCCGGAAAATTTGATATCACTTCGCTCGGTAACCCACTTAGTTTAGCTGAATCCAACCGTAGTTTGCTCTACCTGCTATTAGCAAGTAGCAGCTTAGGCACCTTCCTCTTTCCTGCGGTGCTATTGCAACGGCTAGAAAGAGAACAGTTCGATTACTTTCCTTCCAGAAATAGCCGATTGAATCTATTTCTCGGATTAAGCTTTCTTTTCCTTTTAGCGGCAAGTCCGATTATGGAACTCATCAGCCGATGGAATATGGAAATGAGCTTGCCGGAGAGTCTTGTCGGCATTGAAACCTGGATGCGCACGCAAGAAGATGCGATGGCAGACCTGACCAAGAGCTTGGTCATGGTCGATAGCCCGAAATGGTTAATGGTCAATATCTTGGTTATGGCTGTAATACCCGCCATTGTGGAGGAGTTTTTTTTCCGCGGAGCCTTACAGAATATCTGTTATCGAATATTCGACAACCAACATGCCGCCATCTGGATCACCGCAATTATCTTCTCAGCGATCCACGTTCAGTTCTTTGGTTTTTTCCCACGGATGATCCTCGGATTGATATTCGGATATGCCTTTGTGTGGACCAAAAATATATGGGTTCCGGTATTTGCCCATTTCGTGAATAATGCCACAGTAACCATCATTGCCTATACCTTCCATAAACAAGGAAAGACATACGACGACCTGCAATCTGCAGACGTTTATTCACCGATCATATACTTCACGAGCTTTATCGCGGCCTTATTGATCGGTTACTATTTTTATAAAAAGTCACAAGAACTAAAAAGATTAGATGAATCCGAATTGGACTAAAGTAAAAGTTTTTACGAATCCGCTGCAGGCGGAAATCGTAAAACAGATGTTGGTAGAAAACAATATCCCCGCTGTGGTATTAAATAAGCAAGATTCTTCCTATCATTTTGGATTGGTAGAACTCTATGTAGATAATGAGCATACCTTGGAAGCGACAGCACTTATGGATAGTTTTAACGATGAAGAATTACTAAGCAATGAAGACTAGAGCAATAACAGGACTCTTTTTTGTGATTGCGTTGGTGTTAGCAACCCTATTGAATCAGTATGTCTTCGTGGCGTTTTTTAGTTTGATCGGGGTGTTTGCAGCACGCGAATTCTTTGTCATTTGCAGAACAGAAGAAACAAAACCATTGATGGCGCTTGGTCTGGGCACTGCTGCAGTATTGGCATTATTGGTTTCTTTATATCTATTGGGGCAAATTGATGTAGAATACCTATGGCTCATTTTACCATTATTCTCCTTTATTTTCATTGCCTCTCTGTTTTTAAAACGAGATAAGCCCTTTCATGATATTGCATACACTTATCTTGGAATTTGGTATGGCGCAATACCTTTTTTATTCTTTATCGCATTGGGTTTTGTTCAAGGAAGCTTCAACCCCTACATTCCTCTAGGGTTCTTAATTATTCTTTGGGCAAACGATACAGGAGCCTATTTATCGGGTAGAGCTTTTGGCAAGACCAAACTATTCGAACGTATTAGCCCGAACAAAACTTGGGAAGGCTTTATCGGAGGCGTTGCATTGGCAGTGCTGATCGCATTAAATCTGGAGCAGTATTTTGGTTCTTTGACCAAGATGCAGTGGGGGAGCGTCGCGCTGATCATTTCGGTATTCGGTACGCTGGGCGACCTGGTAGAATCCATGCTGAAGCGCAGTCTCGGAATTAAGGATTCCGGACAGATACTCCCTGGCCATGGCGGCTTCTTAGACCGTTTCGACGGACTTTTAATTGCCGCACCATTAGTGTTTCTCTTACTCTTATTTATTTAGACGCACATGAAAATCGAAAAGGCAAGCTTTGATTTCTTAGTAAGCTTAAAGGAAAATAACAACAGAGAGTGGTTCCAAGAGCATAAGGCAGCATACGATGCTGCACACAACAATGTCATTGAATTTATTGAGGCAATTATTCAACGATTAGCCGATCTAGATCCCCATATACATACCGATATTTCGGCGAAGAAGTGCTTGTTCCGCATCTACCGCGATGTTCGTTTTTCTAAGAATAAGGATCCTTATAAGTCCTGGTTTGCCGCCGGAATTTCCGTAGACGGAAGAAAGCTCGCGGGCCCGGAATATTATATACATATTGCTCCCGAAGACACTTTCTTAGCTGTTGGCTATTGGCGCCCCGAAAAACAGCACTTAGAAGCCATAAGACAGGAGATTGATTATAACGCGAAGGATTTGTTCGAATCGCTAGAAAAGGGCGGCTGGAAGCCTGAAAACATGTCGAGCGAAGACAAGCTGAGCAGACCACCCGCGGGCTATGCTGCCGATCACGAGCATATTGACATACTAAAACACCGCAGTTTTATTCTATCCAAGAATATCAGTCGCAAAGACATGGAATCTAACAAAGCCCTAGATATCGTGATCAAATCATACGAAAGCATGATTCCCTTCAAGCAGTTTATCCATACTGCATTAGATCAATAGGGAAGGCTGATTTTCCCCATACATACCGCTGGAGAGTCTTTGATGGAAGTCACGTTATTCGGATCTCCGGCCAATGTTTCATTGGCTAGCACCGCAAAAAGACAGGCTTCTTTCGCGTCGGGATCCAATCCCAATTGTAGGAAAGAGGATACTGCATTCGGGAAAGCTGCTTTCAGTTGTTTCATAAGCATAGGATTGTGCAAGCCCCCACCGCTTACATAGACCTTTATGTTTTCTAAGCCTTCGATTGCCCTTTTAATACCCTCTATCATTGTTTCAGCAGAAAATGTGTTCAACGTGGCCATGATATCCGCATGGGAGAAATCTTGATTAGAATGTAAATCTTCCAGACAAAGGCTCAAGTAGTCTAAGTTGAACAGTTCTGGACCGGTTGTTTTCGGGAAAGGAAGGGCCAAAAAGTTATGGCTTATTAAACGTTTCAATAGATTAGGATCTGCTTTGCCTGATAGAGCGAGTTCAGCATCTAAATCCATCTCCTTCCCAAAATGGTGAAATATATACTGATTCATCATGGTATTACCCGGTCCTAAATCTGTAGCATAAGCTTCCAAGCCGGTTCCGACCTGTGGTAAGAACGTAAAATTAGAGATACCGCCAATATTCAATAATATCCTGTGCTCATCGGGAGAGCTAAATAAAAGATAATCGCCATAGGCCGCCAAAGGAGCTCCTTCGCCGCCTGCAGCCAAATGCTTCTGTCGGAAGTCGCTTAAGGTAATGATGCCCGTACGTACTGCAAAATGATCGCCATCGCCAATCTGTAGCGTAGAATTGGGCAAGCGGTTGTCGCCGGTAAGTGACTGTGGCGCGTGAAATACGGTTTGTCCATGACTAGCAATCGCGTCGATTTCTTCCGGATCAATACCCCATTCGGTTAGGGCATCTAGGATAAGACGCGCATGGACCTCAGCGACGTAAGCGTTAAGCCCACAAAGTACCTGATGATCTATCTCGCGTTTCGCAAACACCTGACGGACCCATTCTCTGAACTCGTCTTCATAAGGCATCGTTGTAAAGTGAAGAAGCGATAATTCGGTTGAAGTGCCGGAGCCGGCAATTCTACACAAGGCAATATCTAAACCATCCAACGAAGTTCCGGACATCAAACCGATAATTAAACGCTCTTCCTTTTGGCTTATTTTCGCCAGCTTAACGATACTCTTATTCATACGATAAAAATACATTTAAATTTGTAATCTCCTTTCTTAATCCTATTTTTGGGGAAATACAAAAATTAAAAACATGAATTTTCCTTCTGAATTAAAATACACCAAAGATCACGAATGGATTCGTGTGGAAGGTGATGAAGCTGTTATCGGTATTACAGACTTCGCACAACGCGAATTAGGAGATATCGTATTCGTAGATATCAATACAGTGGGTGAAGAAGTAGCAGCGAACGAAGTATTCGGTACTATTGAAGCGGTGAAAACTGTATCTGACTTATTTATCCCAGTTACAGCGACAATCTTAGAAGTAAACGATGCGATCGATGCATCTCCTGAATTAGTAAATTCGGATCCTTACGGTGAAGGTTGGATTATCCGTGTGAAATTGAACAATGCTGCAGATGTTGATGCATTATTAACAGCAGATCAATACAAATCAGAAATCAACGCTTAATCTTAAGCGAAATCCATAAAAAAAGCCCGATTGCTTGCAATCGGGCTTTTTCTTTATCTAAGTACCTTACGGGGTTACAGTGATGTTCATTTCAATAACCACCTTTTGTCCTTGCGCATCCATATCCATTTTCATATTAGCGCCTTTGGTATAGTGGGTTTTCTCGTCCAATACATATTTCGAAGTGAATGATCCAATCTTCTCGTCAGTCGGCGTGAAAACATCGCCTGTAGACTCGATGATATATCCTTCAGCATCTTTACCTACATACTTGTTCAATGCTTTGATTTTCGTTTGTTTGCTATCGATCTCCGAATTCCAAGTGTCTCCAGGATTTACCGCACCGTCAGGGTAGCTCGCTGTCATCCCCATGTTCTCCATCGACTGCCCGGCAGGTGTATCCACTCCTTCAGGCATCGCTACATCCACCAGTTTTCCTTTCTCTGAGATAGTCATCACAGTCTTCTTGCCGATTAATTTTTCCATCTCCGCAGCCAGCATTTTTGCCATAGGATCGTCTGAAGGATTTTCGGAATCATATGACATCGTCATCATCCCCGCGTCCATATCCATCTTAATAGCGTCTGTTACGGACTCAAATACATAATTGCCACCCTCTTTCTTAATCCCTGTAACAGTATTTTTCATGTTCATGTCCATGATTAAGCTTTGCTCTCCTTCCACATCCGTTTTCATGATGGTCGTTTGCTTAAAAGACTTATTTAGAGGAATATTGATTTTAAATTCAACTTGTTGCGCTTTAGTATATAATGCAGCAGATGATAGTAAGAATAATACGAATAGTTTTTTCATAGTTTATGTTTTGTCTACAATGTTAGTGTTATATGCTTAAATTTATAGAATGCTCTAAAGTACATAAAAAAATAAGTAATTGAACCGCTACCTAGCCAGGCATCTACAAATATTTAACTTCCTATGAGTACATCCCCTTTTAAGGTCATATCAAAACCCTATCACAACCCTTGGAAGCGGGTCTGAAATGGTTATACATAGGGTTTGAATTGGGGAGTAATGTTTTTTTGTCGTAGTTGGTAGTTAGATTTTGATGTGAGATATAAAACATTAGAGTATGCTCGGCTCGTTTTTGAACCTTTGGTTTAGAATGAGAAGATTGTTTTGAACCAAGAAAGGAAGGATTTAAAGATTCGCAGGATCAAGGTCATCCTTGCATCCTTCCTTTCCTGGAATTCAAATACAGCATATTCTAATGTCTAAAATCTAATATCTAACGTCTAAATAAACCAAAAAGAGCTGCCCATTTGGGCAGCTCTTTTTGGTTTATTTAAATATTTTTTACTTTTTAACGTAAGATACTTCTTTCACCGCTTTTACAACTTTAGCGATGCTAGGAAGTGATGCTTCTACTAATGTAGGAGCGTATCCTAGAGGTACATCTGCAGATGTAACGCGGATAACTGGAGCGTCTAAGTAGTCGAAAGCGTGTTTTTGAACGTGGAAAGTAATTTCTGAAGAAATTGAAGCGATAGGCCATGCTTCTTCAACAATTACTAAACGGTTTGTTTTCTTTACAGATTCGATGATTGCTGGGAAGTCAATTGGACGAACTGAACGTAAGTCGATTAATTCAGCATTGATACCTTCCTTCGCTAGTTCTTCTACCGCAGGGATTACTACGCGAGGAACCATTTTACCGAAAGAAACGATTGTAACGTCTGTACCTTCTTTTACTAAGTTTGCTTTTCCGATAGGTAAGTAATACTCTTCTTCAGGAACTTGACCTTTATCACCATACATAACCTCAGACTCCATAAAGATTACTGGATCTGGATCGATGATCGATGATTTTAAAAGACCTTTTGCGTCATATGGGTTTGAAGGAACTACAACTTTAAGTCCTGGAGTGTTTGCAAACCAGTTCTCGAAGTTTTGAGAGTGCTGAGCCGCTAATTGACCCGCATTTCCTGTAGGACCTCTAAATACGATTGGACAGCTGAATTGACCACCGCTCATTTGGTGAATCTTTGCAGCAGCATTGATAACTTGGTCGATAGCTACTAAAGAGAAGTTGAATGTCATGAATTCAACAATTGGTTTTAAACCATTCATAGCAGCACCAACACCAATACCTGCGAAACCAAGCTCAGCGATAGGTGTGTCAATAACACGTTTAGCACCAAATTCATCAAGCATACCTTGACTTACTTTGTAAGCACCGTTATATTCAGCGACTTCCTCGCCCATTAAAAAAATTGTTTCATCTTTACGCATCTCTTCGTTCATTGCTTCGCGAAGCGCTTCTCTGAATTGTATTTCTCTCATCAGTGTTAGGAATAGTGTCTTTTTAAGATATGCAAAAATACTATATTTTCTCAATAATTAGCACGAACACATGTACTATTTTCGAGGGACACGTATCGTTCATCGCAAATAATCACAATATTATGACCTATGTTGGAGGATAAATTCCCGCAACCAGCGGTTCAATTTGCTTAGTGCATCAGGAATGTTCCAGTTTTTTGTGTTTCGGGGTTCTACATGATTGGAGATGGATCGAACCTGAATGGCCGGCACATTGGCTTGCGTTGCGCAGTAGAAAAAAGCGGCGCCTTCCATGCTTTCAATGGTTTGGGTGCTTAACGTATGGTTAAGCTCGCTGATGGACTGTTCACTGCCGTGCACTTTGTTGACAGAGATGCCTTCAACAGCATCCAATTGCGTATATACTGGAGGGAGCTGCATTTCGGGCAATACAGCGTGAAAGCTGGAGTGTCCAAACCCTAGTGTCTCGATCGAAACAAAGTTGCCCTTGTCCTCAGCTCCGAATTGATATATCTGGTCTTTCGTAACCCGAACAAGGTCGCCCAGCGATCGCGAAGGGTCGAATGTGCCTGCAATGCCGACGTTGACGAGCAGATCATAGGATTCACTAGCTAAACGTTGTCCTAGCGCGAATGCTGTTGCGGTCATACCGACGCCAGTAATCAGATAATCAACCTGATACTCTTGTAAAAAGGGGATGGATTCTGCTATTTCGAATTCGGTTGCTGCGACGATAAGAATTTTCATATGTCTAAATGGATGCACGCTAAATTACATTAAATAACGCTATCTTTGTACTATGATTTATATAACACGACGCGAACGATTTAACGCTGCCCATAAATTGCATAGAGAAGACTGGACTCCGGAAGAAAATGAACGAGTTTTCGGGATCTGTGCAAACCCTAATTGGCATGGCCATAACTATGATCTGTTTGTTACCGTTAAGGGCGAGATAAACCCAGAAACCGGGTTCTTGATCGACCTTAAGTTGATGAAAGAAATCATTAACACGCAGATTATCGATAAACTGGATCATAAGAACATTAACCTCGATGTTGACTTTATGAAAGACAAGATGGCTTCGACGGAAGTGATTGCAATGGAAATCTTCCATATCCTGAAACCTCACTTTGCAAAGGAAAATGTAACGCTTCATGCCATTCGTTTGCACGAAACGGAAAATAACTCGGTCGAATACTTCGGCGATTAATTCATCATTAGTTTAAAGGAAAGAATATGCACGATTTTGACGAAGCAGAACAAGACGGCTATATCAAAATAGATCAATACAACGAAAAACATGTGGAGCGCATTGCAAACCACTATAAAGATATATTAGACGCCTTAGGTGAAGACCCGAACCGCGAAGGCTTGGTGAAAACACCGGAGCGCGTGGCGAAGGCATTGCAATTTTTGACACACGGTTATGACATCGACGCTTCGGAAGTATTGCGTAGTGCGATGTTTGCAGAGGAATACAGTCAGATGGTCGTCGTGAAGGACATCGAAGTGTATTCGATGTGTGAGCATCATATGCTTCCATTCTTCGGGAAAGCGCATATCGCGTATATTCCAAATGGTCATATTGTAGGGTTGAGCAAGATTCCACGTATCGTGGATGTGTTCGCTCGCAGATTGCAGGTACAAGAGCGCTTAACCAATGAGATTCGCGACTGTATTCAGGATACCTTGAAGCCAGCTGGTGTTGCTGTCGTTATCGAATGTAAGCACATGTGTATGGCGATGCGTGGCGTACAGAAACAAAACTCGGTGACTACCACATCCGCTTTTACCGGCGCGTTTCAAAATGATGTAACGAGATCGGAGTTTTTACGCTTAATTACGGCATCTTTGGACTAAAAGTCTACGAATAAAATACTTGTTAAAACCGCTTTAAAAGCGGTTTTTTTGTTTTCCCGTTACCGTGTAACACTTTGATTATTAAGTGTTTAAATAAAAAATCATTGTTTTATAAAAACTAAATTTTTACCTTTGCGCAGTATGTTTGAAGAATTTGAGCGTCTAAATTCCTATTTGGAAGATACTACCGATGAGGAAAATGCGTTGTTAAAAAGGGTCAATCGAGAGACATATCTTAAGGAGACCATGCCGCATATGTTGTCGGGACATTACCAAGGAAGGGTGCTGTCCATGCTTAGCAAATTGGTACAACCTACATTGGCGCTTGAAATAGGAACATTCACCGGCTATGCTACGATTTGCTTAGCGGAGGGATTGGCAGAAGGAGGCGTTTTACATACCATAGATATCAACGAAGAGCAGCTAGAGCGCGTTCAGGGTTATTTTGAACAGTCGGATTATGCATCGCAAATCGTTTATCATATCGGAGACGCTGCGGAGGTTATCCCAACAATCGATGGTCAGTTTGACTTGATATTTATAGATGCTGATAAGAAACGCAATCTATATTACTTTCAGGAGCTTATTGATCGCGTGAAGACTGGAGGCTTGATATTAATAGACAATGTCTTATGGAAAGGCAAGGTTTTTGATGATAAGCCGGACAGTCAGACAAAACAAGTTATTGAATTAAACAAAACACTGGCGAGTGATAATCGGGTAGAAAAATTGATTCTTCCCATACGTGACGGGCTTTTTGTGCTACGCAAAAAGTAGTGTTAAACTAAAAACAGGTTTATGCTAAAACATTGTAGAAAGATTTTTATGGTATGTATACTTACCGTAATTACAACTTTAAGCTTGCATGCGCAAGACTACACAACAAAATCGTATATAGCGAAGCACAGCACAGATGCGCAACGCTTAATGCGAGAAACAGGGGTTCCAGCATCAGTAATACTAGCTGTAGCCATCCATGAAAGTGCTTACGGCAATAGCCGTATCGCTAAGTACCTAAATAACCATTTCGGGATTAAGGGAAAAAACAATAGTACGAAGATTCGTTCTGCTTATAAAGGCTATGGTTCAGTGTTAGACTCTTACAGAGATTTCGTTGGGCTATTGCAAAGAAGAAAGGCTACCAAACCTTTGTTCGATAAGCATGAATCAGACGACTATAAATCTTGGGTGAAAGGGATTGCAAGATCTGGCTATTCGGAAACCGGAGATTGGTCGCGTAAGGTGATTTCTACGATCGATAGATACAACTTAGAAAAATACGACGAAAAGATAAATCTGAATTAATCGTACTTAACGAATGACAAAGAGATTGATGTTGGCCAGTTTAATATTGGCCATATTTTTTGTTTCATGTGGAACGAAACGCTCTACGGTATTACAGAAACCGGGTTCTAACAAGGGGACAACCCATCGCCCCAATGGTTCTGGAAATGCTGGAAACAAGGGTGCTGTATCCATGACCGGTTTAGCCTATATCGATCGATATAAGGGCATTGCCATCGAAGAAATGAATAAGTATGGTATTCCTGCAAGTATTAAGCTAGCGCAGGCGCTATTGGAATCGGGCAATGGAAACTCCTACCTAGCGGTCAATGCAAACAATCACTTCGGTATCAAGTGCGGCGGCTCCTGGACAGGCCGCTCCGTAACCCGACCTGACGATGCAGTCAATGATTGCTTCCGCGTATATAACAATCCTGAACAATCATTTAAAGACCATTCTCAATTCTTGCTAAGAAAGCGATATGAGTCTCTCTTTACGTTGAAAAAAGACGATTATAAAGGCTGGGCACGCGGGCTGAAGGCGGCAGGCTATGCTACTAACCCTCGATATCCGGAGCTGCTCATCGATTTAATCGAGCGCTATAATCTACAGCGGTATGATGTGGCAGAAAGACCTATCGAAGTAATTGCCAGAGCAGAACGGGTAGAAGAAATTATCGAAGAAAAGAAAGTAGAAGAGCCACAAGTGCAGGCCGAGGAAATCAAAAAGCCGGTGGCCATGCAGATCTATGAGGTGAAAGCCTCCGACACACTAACAAATATTGCCAGCAGATATCAGACCACGGTTGCCGCATTGAAAGAAATGAATGGCTTATCGGGAGATAGCGTCTATGTTGGGCAGCTTCTAGTCGTATCAAAATAGTTACACGGCTCATTAAAAGATGTTAAATATTAGCAACCTATTCTTCTAAGACGTAGTTTTGGTATTAGATGAAAAACCTAATAGCATTACTTTTTTTAATTTTAGTTTCTTTATCTAGCGACCTATACGCCCAAACTTCGGTGTCTGGTATTGTTTATGATAGAGAGTCTAAGCAACGCTTGGGAGAGGTACAAATTAAAAACTTAAGCACTAACGTACTGCTATTTAACGATTCGCGCGGAGAGTTCAATATCAAGGCGCAATCCGGCGATCGGATATCAATCCGTAAATTAGGTTATGTTGGCGATACATTGACGTTTACGAATCAACAAGCATTGATTATTAACTTAACGCCTGCTGTGAAGCGAATTGACCCCGTACAGGTATATGGTCGTCGCTCGCCGGATGATGTATTGAAAGAGATAAAAAGAGACTATAAAAAGGCTTTTGATCTGGCACAGCCGAAGGACTATTTTACGGTCGGACCGACTGGCGCCGGGGTTAGTATTGATGCGCTGTATAGTTTGGTAAGCCGGGAAGCAAAGAATGCAAGGCGCTTCACCCAGCATATCGAAAGGATACACGAAGAGAATATCGTTGATTTTTATTTTTCACCTGATTTAGTGCGCTCGTTGACAGATCTTGAGGGTGAGCAATTGCAGGTTTATATGCGCTTGTTTCGGCCTTCATACGAGTTTATCTCGAAGGCGAACCACTATCAACTGGTTCAATATATAAAAAGTAAGTACGAAGTGTTTAAACTACACCCAAATTTGCGACCTTTGCGTGAGTTGCCTGATATAAAGCTGGATGTTAATCAAAAAAAATAATATGAAGATAAAATTCTACCTTTTACCATTTTTTCTTTTGATGCTTGGGTTTACCGTAGCATATGCGCAGGATTTGAAGGATTTGCGCGTCAGACCCGACACGACAATCAATGAAAACAAAGCAGGACAAGCGTTGAATGTTAAGAATATTAATGTTCCTATTCCGAAGTTGGATTTAGAAGTGAACTACTGGAAACATTGGAGCAAGATTGGAATCAACTTTAACCAAGCCGCTTTTAGCGAAAACTGGAAGCTGGGGGGTATCAACTCTTGGGCTATCATGGGCTTAATATGGCACAAATCAGACTATACAAAGAATAATTTCAACTTTACTACCGAGATTGACCTGAAGTATGGTAAGATCAGAAACGAAGGTCAACTGGCAAAGCCTAACAATGACCGTGTGTTCTGGGATAATAAGCTTTCCTACAAATTGTCGAAAAGCTGGGCGATCTATACCTCGTTCACTTTCGAGTCGCAGTTTGACAGTCGCTATACCTATGCGAAGGGTGCTGATGGTCAGGACTCGATCACCGGTGTTGTTTCTGCGTTCATGTCGCCAGGATATTTTACAGAATCCCTGGGTTTGGAGTATAAGCCAGATAATACATTCTCGTTACGTTTTGGTACGGGTACAGCACGCCAGACCATTATTTTGGATGAAAGAATTAAGCCAAGATCTGCGGAGGCTTATTTCCAACGCTATGGGGTTTACCCAAATCCTAAGGATCATAGCAAAGGAACCGGCGAGAAATATGGTGTGGAAGAGGGTAAGAACTTTAAAAATGAGCTGGCCTTCCAGCTTACAGCGAATTTAGATCGTAATCTGACAAAGAATCTAAATCTGAAAGCGCGTTATAACTTATTTGCTGATTATGAGGATATGAACGATCCAGCACACCGCTTGGACGCAACCTTTTCAGCAAAAGTAACCTCATTAATAAATGTATCCTTAAGTGGTACAATGCTTTACGATTCGGCGATGGATGGAGCGGTACAGTGGAATCAAGCTTTGGCAGTAGGTTTGCTTCTTAACTTACCAAAATAGATTGGATGTTGAATATAAAACAGTTTTTGGTAGTAGGAGTTGGGTTAGTTTTCTTGGTTGCTTGTTCACCAGCCAAGAAAACAACCGTCTTACAAAACCCACAAACTGCCGTTATAAAGCCTTCTGAGGCTATAGAAAATACAGTTATCCCGAAAGATACTGTATCGCTGAATGAGCAGATTACCCAACAGGCGAATCAGCAGAATCAAATCGATCCGAATGCTCCATTAAGTCCGGAGGAGCAAGCAAAACAGCTTTTTACGACTGGTATTCATAAGGAATACGATTTCGCGCAAGCGATGCATTATGATTGGAGGAAGCCTTCCTACGTCATGATTCATCATACTTCCCAAAATAGCACAGCACAGACTATCCGTACCTTTCAGCTGCCGCATACCAAAGTGAGCAGCCATTATGTAATCGGTCGCGATGGGCGGGTTGTGCAGATGCTGAACGATTATATGCGTGGCTGGCATGCCGGAAGAGGGAAATGGGGACAGATTACGGATATGAACTCCGTGTCGATTGGAATCGAGCTCGACAACAATGGTTTCGACGCTTTCCCAGAGCCGCAAATTAACGCCCTGCTGACCCTATTGGATACGCTAAAGACTAGATACACTATTCCGCAATTAAACTTCATTGGACACAGCGATTTCGCGCCAGGCAGAAAGGATGACCCGAATGTGTTATTCCCATGGGATAAACTAGCGGCACGTGGATTTGGAATTTGGTTCAATGAATCTTACTTAATGCCTGCCCCAGCGACATTCAACCCTATCGATGCGCTTAAGTTGATGGGCTATGATATGAAGAATCAAAGTGCAGTAATCCGAGCTTTTAAGAAGAAGTATGTGAGGACGGATCTGAGTCCGGTTCTGACGGATAGGGATAAGGCAATTATATACGATTTGTATAAGAAGTATTATTAGAATTTGCTCCTTTCTTTCTCATTTACCTATTCGCATTATTACTCCCTGTTTATTCTTTCTTAAAATTTGGGTAATATTGAAATGTGAAATCATCATCAAAATACGAGAATGAGCTTGATTTGTTAGCGCAGTTTAAACGAGGAGAAGTCTCTGCGTTTGAGATCATATTTAAGATGAATTATCCTGCGCTCTGTTTGTTCTTAACAAAAATGGGAATTGAGCGTTTTCAAGCGGAAGAAATAGCCCATGACATCTTCTTAAAACTTTGGGATAAGTGCGGTAATTTCGACTCCTTAGATAGCGTTCGTGCTTTTCTGTATATTTCTTCCAAGAATGCTGCCCTTAATTTCTTAGATAAAACAAAGCGACTTCAGAAAAAAGAGGAGACTTTTCTGGCACAGCAGGAATGGACAGAATTCTCTGTGGAAGCGCAAGTTGTTTATCTGGAAACACTGAAAGTGATCCAAGAAAACATTGAATCGCTGCCTGAGCAGTGTAAGAAAGTGATGCAAATGCTTGTTTTTGACGGGCTTGAGCCGCAGGAAGTAGCGGATCAATTAGGAATCTCCAGAGGTACTGTCTATTCTCAGAAAGCGCGAGGGATTGCACTTCTCAAAGAAAGACTATCCTTTGATCAATTCTTACTATTTCTTTTCATTTTACAATATTCGCTTTAATATTCTAAAATTTATTCGTCTATATATCAGTTAATTACAAATTAATTGAGTTTCTTTTTGTAGATGATATCTTGAATTTCTGTTTCTATATTAGAATCGGTTATGAACACTCTGCCAAAACATATAGTCGCTATTCTCGCGGCCCGCTCTTTGGGTCAGCTCTCCAATCGTCAACAATTGGAACTAGATGTCTGGTTATTGGAAAATCCCGAAAATGAGAAGCTATTGGCTTATATGGACATAGTGAAAAGAGTGCCACAAGATCTTACCGAGCTTAGTCTTTATTCATCGGATGATGCCTGGAAAAAGCAATTGGAGAAATTTTCTGCAAATGCGGGGAGTTCATCGAAGCCCCTTGCTATTAAGCGACTATTTACCTGGGCATCAGCTGTAGCAGCAGTATTGATTGTCTCGTTTGCATTATATCTATTCTACGGAAAAGAGCATGAACCAGTCCAAGAACAGGTTCACTTAATTAAGCCCGGCGGAAACAAGGCAACACTAACGCTAGCAAATGGAGAGCAAATCATCCTTTCAGAATCTGAGTCGAAAGTGATTGTTGATACAGCAATTCAATATGAAGATGGCCATAAGGCGAATAGCGATCTGCGAGGGTCACGCATTACTTCCTTTGCGTTAAATACTCCAAAAGGAGGACAATATCGAATGCGCATGCCAGACGGCACAGAGGTCTGGTTGAACTCAGAAACGGAATTAAAATATCGGGAAACAGAGGATGCTCGGTATGTTGATTTAGAAGGAGAAGCCTATTTCCATGTTTCGACGATTAAGATTGGTGAAGAAGGCGGGCCCATGCGTAAGAAACCGTTTTTCGTTTCTACGAGAAATCAACGTATAGAGGTGTTGGGAACACAGTTCAATGTTAAATCCTTTGCGAATGATAGAACCACTGCTACAACGCTTGTTGAGGGCAGTGTAGATGTGAAGACTGAGAAACAATCTTTGCGATTAACTCCGGGAGAGCAGGCATTAACCTCGCGTGGTAATACCCTGAAGCAAAAGGCAAATTTAAGCTCCGTTCTAGGGTGGAAACAAGGGGAATTTGTATTCTCTAGTGAAAGCCTATTAGAAATTACGAAACAACTGGAGCGATGGTATAATGTTGAGTTTGAGTGGGAGAGCAAAGCATTGGCTTCCCAACGATTTGAAGCGATGGTGTCAAAGAATCTGGAAATTCGAGAAATACTCACGCTGTTAGAAATAACAGGAAAAGTAAAGTTTAAGTATAAAGGAAATAAGATTTTGATAACGAAAAATAAATAGCAAAAATCAAAAAAGCAGAGACGATTGCGGCGTCCCTGCTGGTTGGTCTAAATAAAATCGAGTAATAATTATTAAAACCTAATCAAATGTATGAAAATTATGAACAAGATAAGCTCCACTGGAGAGCATATTTTGTGCGGAAAAAGCGTGGATTAACCCATCGAGCTAAAGCTGACGAGGGACTATTGAGGAGATGCATTATGCGAATTTCAGCTACTTCTATTTTAATTACTTTATTGTTTTCACAGTTATGGGCGACTGGGGTAGCCCAAGTTGTGTCACTTAAGGGGAATAATGTGTCGATACGACAGGTGTTTAAAGATATTAATAGGCAAACAGGCTATCATTATCTATGGTCAGCTCAGGATGTTCAGCCGAATGCGCTGGTAAGCGTTAATATCGATCGGAAACCTTTAACGGAGGCTCTACCTAAGATTTTGAATAAGTTTAACCTTACTTACGAGATTCAAAAGAAAACCATCGTAATTAAGGAAAGACCCAATCCAATCAGCCCAAATGCTAACACAGCATTGAATAACACCAACAATTTATCCCTTCAAGATATTAGAGGGCGACTTGTTGATGTTAATGGTCAGCCTGTTTCTGGAGCTAGTATTCGTATAAAAGGAACTAACATTGGAACAATTACGGATGAGAACGGCTATTTTAAAATAAATCAACAAGCGATATCTGGGCAAGTGCTCGTTTGTTCTTGCGTAGGATATGAACCTATAGAAATCGCTGCTTCAACCGAGATCGGCACAATTGTCTTGCAACAAACGAACAATACAATTGAAGGAGTTGAACTTATTGTAAATACCGGTTATCAGAAAATCAGCAAAGAACGTGCTGCCGGTTCTTTCGCTCAGGTGAGTGCTCAGGATATGGAAGGACGCTTGCAAACGAACTTCATAGATAGAACGGAAGGGCTATTGCCGGGGATGAACTTAAATTTAAATCGTTCTTCATCGAATCCGCAGAACAACAGGAATACCATTGGAATTGAGGTTAGAGGTCGATCTACCCTAAATGCGCAAGCTGCTCCGCTCATTGTGGTGGATGGGATGCCATATGAGGGCGATCTGACTGCTATTAATCCCAACGATGTTGAAACCATGACAGTATTAAAGGATGCATCCGCAGCATCTATTTATGGTGTCAGATCTTCGAATGGCGTTATTGTTATTACAACAAAGATGGGGAAAGAAGGTCCTGCGCAAATCAATTATACTAATACACTTGCTTTTAGAGGCCTGCCAAGTAGAGCGTACTTAAATCAAATGAGTAGTGCTGAATTGGTCGATTTTCAGAAAGAAATGTTCAATTATCGCTCTGGAGACTACGCTTCGATCGACCCAAAAAGAGCGATGAACGATGTATATAGAACTCTTTATGAGTTTAAAGGCGGCAAGATTGATGCGGTTGAATTAGAGAGACAACTTGATGTTTTCAGAAATAGAAACCGTAACGATCAAATGGGTGAATTCCTGAATCAGGTTAAAGTTGACCAACAGCATAATCTTTCTTTGTCTGGCGGAACAGAGCGTTATAAATATTATTATTCAGTAAACTACAACAGACC
This sequence comes from Sphingobacterium hotanense, assembly GCF_008274825.1. Classification (NCBI taxonomy): domain Bacteria; kingdom Pseudomonadati; phylum Bacteroidota; class Sphingobacteriia; order Sphingobacteriales; family Sphingobacteriaceae; genus Sphingobacterium; species Sphingobacterium hotanense. Next base: position 4,445,560 of record NZ_CP030848.1, on the reverse strand, counting down.
GGGCGACTACAACAAAGGCAGACCTGTTGTTGAAAGTATTGGATTCAATATCCGTAATTCCGTTAAATTAACGGACTGGATGAATTTAAATCTTAACGTCCTTGGGAAAAATCAGAAACAAAAAGGCGGAATAGGCTTTAATTTTTACGACAATTATATGGGTGGAAAGGCCTCGTACTTTTTGTTGAGAAATGAGGATGGAACGCCAGCACAATGGTACAGCAGTAAATCGCAGTTTGAGATAGACAGATTGAATGGACTGGGATTAGAGGATGAAACCTACATACCAATCAACGAGGTCGACAAGACAAAAGTTGATTTTTATAATAAATACATCAACTTAAATTTTGGTGCTAATTTTAAGCTGATGCAAGGCTTAACGCTTGATTTATCTTATCAAACAGAGCGTACCGAAGGCTATAACGGAACAACTTATAGTAAGGATGCACAGAGCGTAGTAGCACAGATTAATGATGCTACACAAATAGATAAGGATGGTGTGATTAAACGTAATGTTCCGCAGGGCGGGCAATTTGCGGAGCGCAGAGATGATAACAACTCCTATACGTTAAGAGCGCAGCTTAACTTTGATCGTGTTCTTCAAAACAACGATGAAATTAGTTTCATTGCAGGTGCTGAAAGAAGACAGATAAATTCCAGATTCACCGATATCTACAAATATGGATACGACGAAAGCAGTTTGGTCTACAAGGGTATAAATGAGGAGCTGTTTGGGATTAACATCAGAAACACAGAAGCTATTTTTAATAGCTATACCTTATCGAAGAGAGAAAGAGGATTTACGGACGTGCTTGACAGGTTTGTTTCCTTTTATGCAAATGGTTCATATACCTATGGCCGTAAATTAACCTTGAGCGGTAGTATTCGAGTAGATCAGTCAAACCTTTTCGGAACAGATATAAAGAATCAATATAAGCCTTTATGGTCGCTGGGCGCCTTGTATAAGTTGCCGACCTTTGATCAAGAATGGTTGAATCGATTAGCGGTTCGCTTAACCTACGGTGTCAACGGGAATGTTCCGAAGGAAAATGGTCCATATTTGATATCGAGAGTAAGTTCAAACCTAAATTATTATACAGGAGAGCTACAGGCGAATATCACAACGCCTCCCAACCCATCTCTCCGGTGGGAGAGAACCGATGTATTAAACTTCGGGGTTGATTTTGCTGTTTTAGCGAATCGTATCAACGGTAGTATCGATATCTATAACAAGAAAACAGCAGATCTTCTTGGACCAACTGCCGTGGATCCAACACTAGGCTGGGATATTGTGAATTTGAACTATGGAAACATGAAGAATCGCGGTATCGAGCTTGGGCTTAATGGAAAAGCAATTGATAGAACGAATTTCAAATGGAACACCACGCTAAACTTCAGCTATAATAAAAACGAGATTACGCATTTATACGTTCAACAGAACACGCCTGTTTATTATTATAATGCTCCGCAAAACAGAGTTGGGAAGCCTGTAGGAAGTTTATATAGCATAGACTATGCTGGACTTGACGAAAAAGGGGAGCCTTTAGCGAGAAAAGCAGATGGAACTTTAGTAAAATCTACGCAGCAGTTGGAAGTAGCAGACCTGATTTATGAGGGCACGAGCGTACCTCCGTATAGTGTAGCATGGAGAAATGGATTTAGATATAAAAGTTTCGACCTGAACTTTATGTTCGTATTTAATGGCGGACATGTCATGAGAACAGTACATCCGGAAGCATTGAGCAAGTATGCTGAGCTCAACTACAACAGCAACTTCGATCGCCTTTGGTTAAACTACTGGAAAAAGCCAGGAGACGAGGCTAATCCCGATTTGGCACCGGCTTTTATTTCCGGAGCGTCGGGGAATGTGACAGATATCTATAATGCAGCGACAAAATTTGTTGAGCGCGCGGATTATATCAAATTGCGTGATATATCGCTCTCATATACACTTCCACAACAGATTCTTGGCAGAACGCCTATTCGTCATGTGCGTATTACCGGACAAATTTTGAACGCTTGGCGCTGGGCAGCCAATTCCCATAATCTAGATCCAGAAGTATGGAATGGCTATGGCCTAGCTCCCGCTAGAGGAGTTCTCGCACCGGTAACTTATAATTTTGGACTCTCAATTGGTATTTAAGACAATGAAAAAGATATTATTTATGGCCGGATTGGCCTCATTGATATTGCTAGGATGTGATTCTTTCCTCGACGTAAAGCCGAAGGGTTTCACTATCCCTGAATTATTAAACGATTATAAGCAGCTATTGAACGATCAGGGACTCATTCGTGCATCACCTGCTTACCCAGATTATCTTTCTGATAATGTGCAATCAGGCGATCCCACAGATGTTAATCGCTCCGCAAGCTTTGATAGCTATCCCACAGTAAAAAAACGACTGTATACTTTCGAACATGGTGCTATTTTCGAAGATGGGCAATACGACCCTTATTGGGAATCGGCGTATAGCCATATCTTCACTTACAATGTCGTTATCAACAATGTGCTTTCGGCAAAAGATGGAAAGGAAGAGGAAAAGAAACGTGTTTGGGCGGAAGCAAAAATAGGACGTGCATTCGAATATTTGACTTTGGTTAATATCTATGCAAAACACTATGATTCAAAGACTGCATCTAGTGATTTGGGTGTTCCTCTTGTGCTGTCGGAGGATATCAATAAGTCGTATGAACGAGTATCCGTGGCGCAGATTTATGAGCTGGTGGAAACAGATCTTCAAGAAGCTTTGCCGCATCTTGCGAGTAGTTCTGCTCATCGCTTCCAGCCATTAAAGACCGTAGGCTTTGCTTTCTTAAGCCGCATGAACCTTTATAAAGGGAATTATGGAGAGGCTCTTACAAATGCTAGGGAAGCTCTTAAACTGAATGAGTATTTAGAAGATTATAAACTATACACCACCAAGGACAAAACAACATGGGGGCGTGTCTGCTTGATCACAGACGAAGATGTGCCTTTCCCAGATGTTAGAGAAAGCAATGAAACGGTTTGGGGAAGATTAGGAACCAGCAGTTATGGGGCGCTGAATGCAGAGGTGTATGCTAGCGCAGATTTAAAGAATGTTTATTCTAAAAATCTTCCGAATGGTGCAAAAGACATGCGTTACGAACTATTCTTCTGTCAAGACAGTGCTTCTTTTGGAGCGAATGTTACCAGGTTTCCCGGAAGAACATTATGGGCTCCATATGTGGAAATGAACACCGGTTTCAGCACGCCTGAACTTTATTTGACGATTGCAGAATGCGAAGCTCGTGTTGGATCTACTGCTCAAGCATTAAGCTGGATCAACAAACTTAGAGACATGCGTATCAAAAATAATAGTCCTATTGCTAATCTTTCCAAAGATGAAACATTGAAGTTAGTACTTGATGAGCGTCGTAGAGAAATGCCTTATACGGCGAGCACGAGACTTATTGATCTGAAGCGACTGGCGACATCTGGAGATTTAAACAAAAACATTATTCATGTTTTAAGCGGCAAAGAAATGTCTATGCCCTCTAATGATCCGAGAATGATCCTTCCGGTTGCACCTAAAGCATTATCCTTAAATCCTAATATGCCACAATATGAACGTTAATAAGAGTTTAGTACAGATAACAGTGACGTTGGTTTTGATCTTATTTCATATCAACGCTAATGCCCAATCCTCGATACAGTTTCAAAAGCTATCTTTAGCCGAAGCTAAAGCGAAGGCAAAAAAGGAGAACAAATTAATCTTTTTGGATGGATACACGTCATGGTGTGCACCATGCAAATGGATGGAGGGAAATGTATTCAACCAAGCTGCGATAGCAGATTATTATAATACGAACTTCATCAACACTAAATTCGATTGTGAAGTTGGAGAAGGGATAGAAATAGCAAAAAAATATAATATCCGCAGCTTCCCAACGTATCTGTTTCTGGATTCGGAGGGCGTACTAGTTTATCGTACGCAGTCGAGAATGGAAATGGATGAATTCCTAAAAGAAGGACAACAAGCCAATAACAAGGATTTTCACATTCCGACATTGCAGGCTCGCTACGCTGCGGGAGAGCGTGATCCGGCCTTCTTATTACGACATATTGAGGTCATGAAAAATGTAGATCCGAAAGAGTCACAATCAGCGAGAGCAGCTGTGGATGAGCTCGCAAAGAACGAGGATTTCATGAAATCAGAGATTGGATGGAAGGCAATCATGCAGCTGGGACAGACAGGCACAGACCCTTATGGAAGTTACTTTCTAAAGAATAAAGCATACTTCAAGGAACATGTTCCTGCAGCAGAATTCTTAGCAAAAGAACAACAACTACTGCGTTTCGCGATGTATGGTTACATCCGCGATAAGAATAAAGAGGAGTTCCAAAAAGGACTACAGTATTTTACTTCTAACCCTGATCAAGAAGCACAGATTGAAGGAGCCATGTATGAAGTTGAATGGGTGGCTAGCCATGGGACTGACGATGATTTCATTCAACTTACCGACAAATTGAGAAAGGGACTTCTAAAGGATCAAGCTGAGCGATTGAGCTTTATTGCACGCAGAAATTCTGGAAAATACGCGACAGGCAGCACACCTACCGGTGCGAGAGTTTTGCAATGTTACGTACTTGCTAAGCAAGCTGTGGAGCTTGAGGAAGATTCTTATTCCAATCAAGGGACACTTGCTGAAATTTGCATTCTATTGAATAAAAAGCAAGAAGCGATTAAAGCGGCAGAGGCTGCAAGAGCACTAGCGGAGTTTGAAACATCGAAGATTATTAAGATCGCAGATAAGTTGGTCGAACGCGCAAAATCCATTTAAAACATGAATTCGGTTAAAATATCTATAATAGCGCTATTGGGTCTAATGGCTTCTCATGGCGCACAGGCACAAAATAATACCTTCCAACTAAAGTTTGAAAAGGAGAAATCGGCGCCGAATGAAAAAGTGTTTGTTCGCTATCTCGTGGAGAATGAATTGCATCTGGATTCTGTCATCCTCGATCAATCAAAGGAATACAAGGGCGAGGTAAAGGGGCCGACTATAGTCACTCTTTATTATTCGCCCCAGGGAACTCCGTTCTTTGGTCAGCGAGGATTGAGAATATGGGATAAGGTGAATCTGTATGTCGATCAAGGCTTATCGACTGTTTCATTTAGCGACAAAATTGCTGATGCGAAGATTATAGGCTCTGCCGTCCAACGTGAATATGCTGACTATGCAGACTACATGAAGGCATTCGAGCTTAAAGCGGAGGAAATCCAAACAGAGCGCTCGAAACTCTATCAGAGTAAATCGCCTGATAAACAGCAGCTAGCGGCTATAAATGCTAGGATGGACAGTTTGGAAAAAGAAGCAAACAAGGCAAAGGAAAGCTACATCGCTGCAAATAAGGCTTCTTACTTTAGCTTATTGGCACTCAAAGATATCGCAGGTTATAGCATTGACGTAGAAAAAGTGGAGCCGCTTTACGCTCTACTCGATAGTAAACTAAAGTTGAAGGAAGACGGACAACAGCTAGGGAAAGCGATTGAAACGGCAAAGAAGCTGGCCATTGGACAGCTTGCTCCAGACTTTACCCAACCAGATCTTAGCGGAAAAGAGGTAAAATTGTCGGATTTCAAAGGCAAGTATGTGTTGCTTGATTTTTGGGCTTCTTGGTGTGCTCCTTGTCGTGCAGACAATCCTAATCTAGTTAAAGCCTATACGGCTTTCAAGGACAGGAACTTCACCATCCTAGGTTTATCACTCGACAAGCCGGGGAAAAGGGATGTTTGGCTAGGGGCAATTGAAAAAGATGGATTGCCGTGGCACCATATAAGTGATCTCACAGGATGGAAGAATGAAGTTGCGGCTCTGTATGGTATACAGGCAATTCCGCAAAACTTTCTAATCGGACCCGACGGGAAGATTATTGCAAAAAACCTGCATGGAAATGAATTAATAGAGAAACTTGATAAACTATTATAGTTGTTGATTGAGGTCGCTGAAAAGCGGCCTCATCTTTTCTTAAGCCAGTTCCTTTTTCTTTCCTATCAATTCCTGAAGAACAAAGCCTAATACAATCACAAAGACGCATCCAATCAAGTTAAGCCATAGGAAGGCAACAACATCCAATCTCCAGATACCAACGACGATAATCTCCGAAAGAATAGCTGCCAGAAACACTGCTTTTCCGCCGATTCTTTTGATATAGAAAGCCACCAAGAAAATACCGAGGATAGTTCCATAGAATAGGGAGCCGAGGATATTCACTGCTTCCAGAAGATTGCCAAGCTTACTCGAATAGAGGGCGATAGCAATCGTAAAAACACCCCAGAAGGCGGTCGCAATTCGAGAAGCATTCAGATAATGTTTTTCATTGGCATCTTTCTTCACAAAGCGCTTATAAATATCGATGACAGAGGTAGAGGAGAGGGAGTTGATTGCACTAGCCGTAGCACCCATGGATGCCAGGAAGATGATCGCAATCAATAAGCCAATCAAGCCCTTTGGAAACACATCCGTAACGAACTTTAAGAAGATATAGTTATTATCATTGGTGTCAGCAGCGCTATCATTTTTCTTCATCAGGTCCACCAAATCTGCGCGGAGTTCCTTTTCTTGATCATTATAGGCGGCAAGCCGATCACGGATGCCATCGATTTTCGAATCTTCTTTATTTGCGAGTGCATCTGTGAGTTCATTAACGACTAGGGTTTTCTCTGAGCTTATCTTTTCATGCGTTTGCATGATCTGTTGATAATCGGCTTTGTAGGCACTTTGCTCCAGTTTTATGGTTTCCTGCTCATTAAAGAATAGAGGCGGTGTGTGATACTGATAGTATGCAAAGACCAGTATACCTATCAACAGGATACAAAATTGCATAGGCACCTTTAAAAGGCCATTCATAAGCAAGCCTAGTCGGCTCTCTTTAACCGATGAACCTGTAAGATATCGGCCAACCTGACTTTGATCCGTTCCGAAATAAGAGAGCTGAAGAAAGAAGCCGCCGATAAGACCTGTCCAGACGGTGTACTGATTATCTAAATCGAGGGTAAAGTCTATCGCGTTGGTTTTTCCCGATTTCCCTGCGATATGGAGAGCCTCCGTAAAACCTATATGTTCTGGGAGGAGTTGCACCACCAATACGCCTGCTAAAAGCAATCCGCCGAAAATGATGGACATCTGCAGCAATTGCGTATAAGAAACAGCTTTCGTTCCGCCGTAAACTGTATAGATCAACAGGAGGGCCCCGATTGACAAGGTTGTCACGGTCAAATCGATGTTCAGTATGGTGGATAGGATAATGGCAGGGGCGAAGATGGTAATTCCGGTCGATATACCTCTTTGTATCAAAAAGAGGATAGCCGTTAACACCCTAGTTTTGACGTCGAACCGCTTCTCGAGAAATTCATAGGCGGTATAGACCTTAAGCTTATGGAAGATGGGGACAAAAGTGACACAGAGTACAATCATCGCCAAAGGAAGTCCGAAATAGAATTGGACGAAACTCATTCCGGAAGAGTAAGCTAATCCTGGGGCAGAAAGAAAGGTGATTGCGCTGGCTTGGGTCGCCATGACCGAGAGTCCTACGGTGTACCAGGGTAAAGAGCGGTCACCAAGGATGTAGCCGTCAATGTTTTTGACGTTCTTGCTTTTATAGAGTCCATAAAGCACTATAGAAAGCAAGGTGAGGATGAGTACTATCCAGTCGATACTACTCATCCAAAGTATCTAGTGAAAAAATACATGAGGACTATACATACGAAAAGCCAGAGTACAATTATCCAATAGAATTGTCTCCAATTTCGTACGAAAGGAGGAAGTCCCTTATCTGTCATGCTTTTTGAACGGTAATAAAACCGAAATAAAGAAAATTGCGAAGATTAAGCCAGCGACTGTACCGGTAATTACGCCTAAAAAAGTACCTGTTGCAACCCAAGCAGTTAAAGCAGCTAATACAACACCAACCAATAAAATAATTCCTTTTACGTTGATTCCGTTAGAGTTTTCGATTTGATTTTCCATTATATGTTATTATTATTTTTCTTCGTTAGCTAGCAAATTTACAAATAATCTATAAGCTCCGGGCACACCCGCCGGTAATTGTCGGAAAAACGCCAAAGAAGTATAGACAAATTTGCCTTTTCCATATTTTGTGACCAATAAAGAACCTTTATGTTGCTTTTCATTCTGATCGGCGAAGGATAATGGTGTGCGATATTGTTTATCAATGTTCTCTGCAAAATATAATCCACGCTCTTGTACCCAGCCGTCGAAGTCCTTTTGTGTTATCTTATTCGGAAAGTTGAGCACAGGATCCTTCGGCTCAACAAATGTTACCTTCGCATCTTCCTCCGTTACACGCGCTCTACTAATGTTAAACGGATAGGGTCCGAACTGATCGATGCCAGTCCGTGAGTTGACATTATACTGCACGATCGCTGTACCGCCTTGCTCCACATAGCTCATCAGCTCCGGAAACCAGCGCGCTATCGATCGACTTACATTATAAGCTCTAACCCCTAACACAACGGCATCATATGCCCGCAGATTCGAGGCACTAATTTGTGATTCCGACAATTGATCGACCTCTATCCCGATATTCGACAGGGAACTTGGAATAAGGTCACCCGCTCCTGCAATATAGGCGACGCGCTTAATTGGATTATTCAATTCTAAAGCCTTTACCTGCAATTGTACAGGCGGGAACCAAGTAATCGGGGGCACATGCGGGTATAGAAGACGTTTATAGCCATAGAGCGGCATGCCGTTCGCAAGAAGGTCAATGCTAGACGAAGCACTGTTCTTCGGATTACTTATCTCCACCGTCTTTATAATCTCTTGATTCGGCTCGAATGTGATCGCATAACTACTCGGACTCATCTCGCGCCCATCTGACTGCTTGAAAGTAAGGTCAATTTGTTGCTTTTTTGTCGAGTTGTTTTTTAGAGTGATGATCAAAACCTTCTTTTCACCTTGTTGGAGCAAGATATTGGGATGGTTGATGGAAGCTGTAATAACCGGGCTAATGCTTAGCGGTTCATAAACCTCGCCCTCGACAGGATCAACATATTTGTATTTAATCTGTCTTTCCACAGGAAATGTAAAACCGTTTATATCCAGGGTGAAAGTAGAACTCGGCAAGTTGCTATTCTCAGGATTGCCATAATCTTTGGTATCTACGGCAAACTTCCCAAGACTATGCGGTTTTTCCAACCAATAAGGCTGTGTCCATGATGAGAAGTTTTTGCTATCCTCAAATTTCTTTACTTCATTCCATGGAAGTTCTTGATCGATCGATTTGCCATTAATAGATTTCACCCGCACTTTGATTCCTGGATTGCGAAGGATAAGCTCGTTGGAAACCGGGATCTCTTCATTGACCACATAGTTGAATTTACTGGCAGTAGCTTCAATCCATAAACCTGAGCAAGCAATAATCAACTCTTCAACATCTTGTAGCTTTTGCGTTTTGTAAACAGAAGGCTTAAGCTTTGAAATAGAATTATGCAGGTTGATCAGTTTATCAATGGACGCCTCAGGGGCTTCTGCTTGAAAGGTGTTTTGAATATCGTTGATAGTCTGTTCGATGGCTGAAGTAGGCTCACCAAGGCGCTTCCAAGTGGCATCAATGCCGTCGAATAGACTCTCTTTAGCCTCTTCGCCAGCAACAGCCTCAAAGTACTCAATAGACTTGCCACGACCAGCAGCAGAACCAAATCCCTGACTCTTATGCTGTGAGCGACTCAAGGCGGCTATTTCTCCGTAAGAGTAACCCAATAAGGGATTATAAGCGCCAATATCGACTTTTAGCTGATCTTCGCGTGTATTATTCATTCCACCAAAATTGGCAGTATTCCATAGCAAACGTTTCGCCTTCCATGGTTTTAGGTCTTTTAACTGTTCTGGAAATCTCTTCGGATCTGCGGCAGCTTCGAATGCTTCCTTGGCGAGGATAGCAGACGCTTGATGATGACCATGTCCGCCACGAGCGTCAGGAGGGAAGCGATTGATGATGACATCAGGTTGTAGCTTACGGATTAGATAAACAGCCTCACGTAGTGTTTCTTCTTTCTGCCAAAACGAGAAAGTCTCTTCATGTGTTTTCGAGAAACCAAAATCGTAAGCGGAACTGAAGTATTGTTCTCCTTTATCGATCGCACGAGCTGCTAATAGCTCCTGGGTCCTGATTAAACCCAATTCAATGCCCTGTTCTGTACCTAATAAGTTCTGTCCGCCATCTCCTCGTGTTAAAGATAAATATGCCGTTCTGTAGTTCTTTTCATTGGCTAACCAGGCTATCAATCGCGTATTTTCGTCGTCCGGATGTGCAGCAAAGTACAACACTGTACCCAAGGTAGAAAGTTTATCTATTTTAGACTTGATCAGCGAGGATGAGTAGCTTTGCTGACTGTAGGATATTGTGATTGAACATAGGTATAGAATGACTAGGAATAGGGTTCTTTGCATCATATCTTAAAAATAAAGAAGTTTCAGTACAAAATAAAAGGAATCAAAAATAATTTGATTCCTTTTACCAACAATTAAAAATCTTTGACTTCAAACCCTGATTATAAACCTATCGGTTCGATTTGGCAGGATAAATTTGCTTCGGGTCTAACCTTTAACGATTATAAAAGTACTATAAAATAGATGTAATCGGGCAGACCCCTTTAAAAAAACTTTTCCACAAAAACCAAGTTATACACAAGGTTTCTGTGGAAAAGAATAATAAATATAATAGTGCAGGCGTTACGCCTACGGAGTTTATTTGTCGATAGACCCTAATACACGCTTCATGAAGCTATTCAAGGCCTCTTTTTGTGGCATTCCCTCTTGTACCAACTTGTTAACTTCAACCGCACCGTACATATTGGAAATCAATTCGCCGATAACATCAAGTTCTTCATCCTTTAAGGAAGGAACTTCTGTTAGTGCTTCCAAGGTCTCAATGGTTTCTAAGACGAAGTCCACATCGTTCTCGGCAATAAATTCTGTAAGGTGTTTAATTACTGGTAACTTCATTTAATAAATCTGTTAATCCTTCGATTTTATTTGTTTGTACTTGGTTCACCAATTTGCCGTTTTTGAAAGCAGCGAAAGTAGGTAGGTTATTGACGTTAGCAAGCTTTCTTGACTCTGGGAATTTCTCCGCATCGGCAATGATGAAAGTAACTTGCTCATTCTCACCAGATAGTTTTTTAAACTTAGGCTTCATGATACGGCAGTTTCCGCACCATGAGGCTGCATATTGAACCATCACCGTTTCATTGCTGTCGATGATAGCTTGTAAATTATCTTCTGTTAATTCTTGTAACATTTTGCTTCTATTTAAGTTTGGAAAACAAAAGAGGAGACTGAACGCCTCCTCTTGAATAAGCGTTTATTAGTTATTTGATAAGTAAGACGCTACTCCGTCGCGTGTTGCGCTCATAGCCTCTTTACCTTCTTCCCAGTTTGCTGGACAAACCTCACCGTGTTTTTGTACGTGAGTGTAAGCATCGATCAAACGGATATATTCTTTAACGTTACGACCTAATGGCATATCGTTTACTGATTCGTGGAATACTTTACCAGTCTCGTCGATTAAGTAAGTCGCGCGGTATGATACTGCAGAACCTTCTACTAATGTACCGTACTCTGGGTGCTCAACTTCTTTCATCTCTAAAATACCTAACACGCTTGATAAGTTGCGGTTAGTGTCAGCGATCAATGGATATTCAACTCCTTCGATACCACCGTTATCTTTTGCAGTGTTTAACCAAGCAAAGTGAACCTCAGCAGAGTCACATGAAGCGCCTACTAAAATGGTATTTCTTTTTGCGAATTCTGCAGCTTGCTCTTGGAAAGCGTGTAACTCCGTAGGACACACGAATGTAAAGTCTTTTGGATACCAGAATAACAAAACTTTCTTGTTCTCTTTCTGTGCTTTTTCAAATAAGTTTAAAGTGAAGTTGTCACCTAAATAATCAATCGCATCAACTGTAATGTTCGGGAAATTTTTACCTGTAAAACTCATAATATTATTCTTTTCTTTTGTGCTACAAAGGTACACAATTTTAAGCCTTCTTTTTATTGATATTTTTTATCTACTATTGGTTTTGTCTATATGGAGCAAGGGTCATTTATAAGCGTGATTTATATCATCAAATGAGACTTGTTGGTAATCAGAGCGCAAGATTTGTCACTCCTAAAAACGCTGTATTTTTAAAAAATTGCCAGTGGATGCGCTAGGGTATAGACTTTGAAAATTATTGTTTGCACAAGTTCTATAAAATAGTAGTTTTGTTTCTCGGCCCCGTAGTTCAACGGATAGAATAGATGTTTCCTAAACATTTGATAGCAGTTCGATTCTGCTCGGGGCTACTTAAGGAGACGCCACATCCAGGTTGTCTCCATTTTTTTATACTATTAAAACTCTGTGAACCCCGCTGTTATAATCGGGTTATTATAGTTGGATATATACGCGTCAGTTCTCTAATGTATTGTGTCGTGTTAGCTGAAAAACCGAATTCGTAATCTTGTTATGGCCTTTTCTCCAGCGTTCCATTTCTCATTCGGTTGTTTTATTTCCCGCTAGAAATTAAAAGACGTCTTTAAATCTTGTAATGAAGGGGGTATACAGTAGAAAATGTCGGTTGTAAGGTGAAACAAGCAAGCTTTTCGATATATTTGTTTATCAACCTTTAAAACCGCCCAACATGAAACTTAAATTCCTTTGCATAGCCTGCTTGGCTCTGTTTGCTGCAAACGTGAAATCGCAAACCCAGGATTCGGCCTTTGTCTTTTCTTATTTTAAAGGAAATGGTGAAGACGGTCTGCACCTAGCTTATAGCGAGGACGGCTTGGAATGGACGGCGCTTAAAAATGACCAGTCCTTTCTAGCTCCACAATTAAGCCCCGATAAGTTGATGCGCGACCCTTGTATTATTCGCGGCGGCGACGGAAAGTTCCACATGGTATGGACAGTGAGCTGGACGCAAAAAGGGATAGGCTATGCCCATTCGGATGATTTGATACATTGGTCTGAGCAGACTTATATACCGGTTATGGAGCATGAGGAACAGGCTCGCAACACCTGGGCACCTGAGATAACCTACGATCCGCAAAACAACCTGTACTTGATCTATTGGGCGACCACAATTGCCGGAGCCTTTCCGGAAACACAGATCAATGCCGATAACGGCTATAACCACCGAATGTATTATACCACGACCTCGAACTTCAAAACCTTTACAGAGACACATCTGCTTTACGATCCGGGATTCAATTCCATTGACGCAACAATTCTTCCCTATAAAGACAAATGGATGATGGTATTGAAGGATGAAACTCGAGAGCCCGCGGAAAAGAATCTGAAACTGGCTTTTGCAGACGAGCTCGAGGGACCTTATGGCGAAGCAAGCAAGCCTATTACTGGCGATTATTGGGCCGAAGGCCCAACAGTATCGTTTGAGAATGGCGTTTGGTCGATTTACTTTGACAAATATGTAGACAAAAAGTTCGGGATGATACAGTCTACGGATTTAAAGAACTGGAAGGATGTTTCCGATAAACTAAGCATGCCGAAGGGTATTCGGCATGGCACAGTGTTAAAAATATCGAAAAAGGAACTAGCCAAATTAAAGGCTGTAAAACCCTGATTATTGGTTTTTGAAGATTTTCAGCCGGCTGCACATGATGAACATCAAAAGGCCGAAGATCGAAAACAACGCAAATGAATAGCGTAGGCTGAACAGCTCGGCAATATAACCGATCAAAGGCGGCCCCATTAGGAAGCCCAGGAACGAAATACTGGAAACCATCGCTAAAGCTACGCCGGCAGGGATGCTCTTATGTTTGCCGGCAACAGAATACACGGTAGGAACATTACAGGCAACGCCTAATCCGACCAGCATAAACGCTAACGTACCGACCCATAGATTCGGAAATATCACGGAGGCTAACATCCCCACGAACATCAGGATGCCCGATACCTGTAAGGTACGCTGTCTGCCGAATCGTCCTACCACAAAGTCGCCGATAAAGCGGCCCGTAGCCATCATGATCATAAAGGAAGCATAACCCAGAATAACCAATTCCTCCGGTGCCTTCACCACATCATGGAAATAAACACCACTCCAGTCGAACATGGCGCCCTCGGTAGCCATAGAAAGAAAGGCGATAATCCCCAATTGTATAATGACTGCGTCGGGTTTGTATTTTGTCTTCCGCTCGCCTGTTTCTGTTTTATTTTGCTCCGCCAGCAAGTATGGACGGTTCCACAAGATATTGACAATTAATAGCGCCACGATGATCAGGAAGTGGGTCAGCGTATTAAAACCGATATTCGTCATCAGCAGCCCGATCAAGGCGCCCGTAAATCCTGCCAAGCTCCAGGCCCCATGGAAAGAGGACATAATCGACTTGCCGTACATATCTTCCGCCAATACGCCCTGCGTATTCACCGAGATATTACATACGTTGCCCGCTACCCCATACAAGAAAAGGGATGCCCCCAAATACCAGGCATTCGGCGATAAGGCAATAGGAATCAGAATCAAGGCATAAATAATTGCAACGAAAGGAAGCACCAATTTACTTCCAAAGCGATTGACCATCGCCGCCGAGAGGGGCATGGTGATCAGCTGCCCAATAGGCAACATCAAAAGGATGGTTCCCAGCTGTGCTTCCGAAAGTCCCAGCGCTGTTTTGATCGTCGGAATACGGCTTGCCCAAGACGCAAATCCCAACCCCTGACCAAAATAAAATAAAGCAACAGCAAGACGGATTCTACTTTTTTCAGAAGTGGTTATCAGTTGACTGCTAGGTGATAAGCTTGTCATTTGTATTAAAATTTCGACAAAGGTAGAATAAAAATCATTAGCAATTCCCTGCTTAGTGTAAAAAAGACACCTGGGGCAGATTTTAGATATGAGAAATTAGATTTGAAACATTAGACATTAAATTTAAGACTCTATCGTGTCTATTCTTCTATCCTTCCTTCTTGGCTAAAGGGGTGAAAAAAAATGTTTTGTCTGAATCAGGAAATGAAGAATGCATGGGTGTGTCAACTGTCTAATATTTCATGTCTAAAATCTAATTTAACATTCGCATAATCCCTTGTTAAACCTAGAAGCCTAGTTTTGCCCTATCAACAACCAAGAAATATGAAAAAACTATATTGGTCCTTGTTGGCATGTCTTTTATATGGGACAGCCGTAGGACAGGATTTTGCAAAGGGGACGGTCTATGTAGACGAAAATGGCAATGGTCGTCAGGATAGAAAAGAGGCTGGATTGCAGGGGGTCAGTGTGAGTAATGGCCGTGAGGTGGTATTGACTGACAAGAACGGGAAATACGAGCTTCCGGTACAGAACGACAACATTATTTTTGTGATTAAGCCTTCGGGTTATGCTTTGCCTTTGGATCAGAACAACTTGCCGAAGTTTTACTATATCCATAAGCCACAGGGCTCGCCTCAGTTAAAATATGCGGGGGTAGCACCGACAGGGCCCCTTCCGAAAGCGATAGATTTTGGATTGAAAAAACAGGAGGAACCTAAGTCTTTCTCAGCCTTTGTTTTTGGTGATCCACAGGCTTATAATGATGATGAATTAGGTTATTTCCTGAATGGCGTTGTTAAGGAGGCTAATCAAAAGAAAGGCCCTTTATTTGGAATCAGCTTAGGGGATTTGGTAGGCGATAATTTGACCTTGCATCCTGGATATCAGCAGGCGATCGGACAGATGGGGCTGCCATGGTTTAATGTGATGGGAAACCATGATATGAACTATGACGTGGAACAGGACTCCTTAGCGGATGAAGGATTTGAGCGTGCTTTTGGACCGGCGAATTATGCATTCAACGTTGGAAATGCGCATTTTATCGTGTTGGATAATATCATCTATCCGCATCCTAAAACTGGCAAGGGCTATCAGGGTGGTCTGCGTGCGGATCAATTGGATTTTGTGGAGAACAACTTGAAACAGGTTCCGAAGGATAAGTTGATCGTATTGGCATTTCATATTCCTTTGAATGTGGAGAACAATGCTTCTTTCCGCAATGAGGACAGACAGCGCTTGTTCGATCTGTTAGCGCCATATGCAAATACGCTTTCCCTGTCTGCTCATACCCATTATCAGCAGCAGAATTTCTATACCGAAAAACATGGTTGGAAAGGTGAGAAGCCGCATCATGAGTATAATGTAGGGACGACTTCGGGCGACTGGTATTCCGGTATCTTGAATGCAAAGGGTATTCCTACTTCGACAATGCGCGATGGTACACCAAAGGGGTATGCGATATTAGCGATCGATGATAATAAGTACACGTTCAGCTATAAAGTGGTCGATCAGGCGGATGATTATGCAATCGCCTTATTCGGTCCTTCCGTTGTTAAACAGAAGTACACTGGCCGTTATTCGGTTTTTGCAAATTTCTTCTTAGGTTCTGCAAATGATCAGATTCGCTATCGAATCGATAATAAGGAGTGGAAAACGATGCAAAGAATCGAAGCAGAAGATCCTGCTTATATGAAAGAGTTGCTGGTTTACGATGGGGCAACTGTTTTAGTTCCCGGAAGAAGACCGAGCAATGCAGTGAAATCTGCACACCTTTGGAAGTTGGATTTACCGAAACTAAAAGCCGGAAAGCATAGCATTGCAATTGAAGCGGTGGATATGTTCGGAAGAACAAATACGGCGACAAAAGAGATTGAGGTTGTTGAATAAAATAACTATTAAAAAAAAGGAGTCATAGAGGGCAGTTCATTAGTAGAAATGTCCTTAGTAAGAAAACTATGAATTGGGGTTGGTTGTTGCGCGGATGCAGCGAACGTTTCTACCTTCTGATTTCTTTTCTGAAGTGAAGGTAATCGAGCTCCAGCTAAACAGCCAAAGTGTGTTGGTAATAGGTTGATTGATACCGAAAAGTTTGTTTTGGAATAAGCTTGGGGTGATCGATACGATACACGGCCAATGCTTTTTCTATCACAAAGAAAGGGATAAGAAGCTTGGAAAGATGTTTGCTGTTTCTTATCCAGAGAAGTTATAAATTCAGGCAGCTACGGCGCTGCTGAGCAGAAATAAGGAGGATAAATCGCAGACGACTAATTTTCCTGCTTCTTTCGTGCCCGTGTTATTTGGTGGGGAGAATTATCTGTATATCGAGCTGGAGCTAGCAAATTCTTGGAAACAGGGATTGGGATATTGGCTTGGCGGTGTAGGTTGTGCTGCAATAGTGCAAAGCGCGATCAAAGGGAAAGGCATCGTTTGGGATTTTAAAGCGCAAGAGTTTAATTTTTTTAGAAACTGCAAGGACTTTAATGAGTTTATCGCAGATAAGTATCCGGAAGGAGTGCAGGATTGTGAGGGTCAGCAATCAGATATGTTGAAGGTAAGGGAAACGGTGGAGAAAGTGATGTAGGGAGGGATGTCGATTCGGCAAAAAATATGATTATTTATTTGATTTTTTTGCGAGGTCTTGTACCTTTGAAGTGTTAATTGACTTCGTAGCTCAGTTGGTAGAGCAACAGACTCTTAATCTGTGGGTCCTGAGTTCGAGCCTCAGCGGGGTCACTTCTCGGGACAAGTCTAAAAACGATAGACTTGTCCCATTTTTTTTACCCTGTAACTTGCTGTTATTCTGATAAATAAGAGCAATCGCAGAATTTCGTCTTGGAGTTTGATGTCTTGTTCCGTCAAATTCCAAAAATTCGGGGAACATCGAAACCACTATAAGCCTTTTTTCTTCAATATCGCCGTTTTCATAGCGTCTATCAATGTCTGCGACCTTTTTTAAGGTGGAAGCCACTAAGTCTTTAATCTCTGTTCCGACTACTGCCAAGTCGTTAATCTTCTTTCCAAAACTATTCGTTCAGCCCTGAAAGGCAATTCAAATGTTTTCAATTTTTAGATTAGTATGAATTACCAATTGTACGGACTTTAAAAAATATCGGATTTAAGCGACAAGTAATTTATCTACCGTTAATTCTGCTTGAAATGGATATCTGCTTGCGGAAAGGGTATCTCAATACCTGCATTGTCAAGAGCTTCTTTACAGCTGATGATAAGCTGCTCCTGCATCGTCCAGAAGTTTTCATTATTGGTAGTAACCCGAATAGAGAGATTGATAGCACTATCTCCAAGGTTCGTTACGACTACATCCGGCGCAGGGTCCGAAAATGCATGTTCGTTTTTATTTATGATGTCCAATAAGATCGTTTTCGCTTTTCGCAAATCAGCTTCATACGACACGCCGATATCAAACCAAGTTCGTCGTGTCCCGAGCTCAGTATAGTTGGTAATATTACTATTCGAGAGCTCCCCATTTGGGATGACAACCAACTGATTTTGAGGCGTCACGAGTTTGGTGTTAAAAATATCTATGACCTTAACCGTTCCATCTACACCAGTTGAAGAAGAGATATAATCACCGACTCTAAAAGGTTTGAATAGTAAGATCAATACCCCGCCAGCAAAATTAGACAATGATCCTTGTAAAGACATGCCAATTGCTAGGCCGGCCGCACCAATCACCGCAATAAATGTCGAAGTTTGCACACCCAATTGGCTAACGACCACAATAAAGAGCATTACTTTTAGTATCCAGTTAATCAAGTTACCAAGAAATGTCCGAATGCTCGGTTCAATATCTCTTTTCACGAAAATCCGATCCACTAGCTTTCGAACCATACGAATCAGCCATAATCCTAGGAACAGTACCAGTGCTGCGGACACCAATGAACTGATTAAAATGGGAGCATATGCAATAGCACTATCTATAAATTTCTCGATTTTACCTTCTACATTTTCCAATTGTTCTACTTTCATGTGTCTTAATTTTAAACTTCGTTAGTGTTGTTACTCTCCTCAAGTTCTCTTACAAAATCCTCCCCCCAGTAATGAATGTCATAGTGCTTAATTTGTTGAAGAGACCTTTTAATTCGCAAATGTGCTTCATCTTCCTGCATGGTAAGAGCCTGATGTAAGGACTCAATCATGCTTCGGCGATCATATGGATTTGTGGGGACACAATATGGTAGTTCGACGGATGCTCCCGCAAATTCCGAGAGGACCAAAACACCCGACTGGTTCAAGAGCCCATGTGTGGCGATAAACTCTTTGGAGACTAGGTTCAGACCGTCTCTTAGCGGGGTAATCCATGCCACATCGGCCAGGGCATACTGAATAAGAACCTCTTCAAATGGAAGTGCTTGGAAGAAATATTGGATTGGCGTCCAGTCCAACCTAGCATACTTACCATTGATTTCTCCCACAGCCTGATTAACTTGATCCCTGATCTTATCATAGATACGCATGCCCTTTGATGGTGGAGTACAGACGTTGATCAGTTCGACCTTTCCTTGAAATTCTGGGTATTCCTTCAGAAATTCCCCAAAGGCCAGTACCTTTTCTAACGGCCCCTTCACATAGTCCATCCTCTCAATAGACACAATACGTTTGATTTCTTTATTTGCGACCTCCAATTTGTAAGTTTCAATTCGCTTGGCGATTTCTTCTTTAGCTAACAAACCTTCTATCAGTCCATAATTCACACCAACCGGTTGTGCACCCAATCGAATCGTTCGTCCTTCCACCGAAATTATTTTGGTCATCTCCTCGACTCCAAGCGCCATGCTGTATGTAAGAAATTGTTTGGAAACATTTATCGTTTTTAATCGCTTAAACGGAGTATGGCTGCGAAGTACATCAATAAAGTTCTCGACATACCGCGGAATATGAAAACTGATAAAGTCACACATCAGCAAGCTCCCGATGATTTCCCGTCTCCATGGTATCGTGTTAAAAATATCCGCCGCAGGAAATGCCGTATGATGAAAGAAACCAATTTTGAGATCTGGACGCATCGTTTTCAAGTACGATGGAACCATCCACAGGTTATATTCGTGAATCCAAACCAACGCTTCAGGTTCAGCTTCCTGCGCTATTCGCTTAGCAAATAATCTGTTGATTTTCAAATAATGTTCCCAGTCCAGATGGTTAAATTTAGCCTTATCGACAAAGGAAAATATTGTTGGCCAAAATGCCTCCTTGGAGAATACCCTATAAAATTTATCAATATCCTTTTGGGAAAGTGAGATAGGTGAAACATCTAGGTTAGGGAATTTATCAACATCAACCTTATTCCTCACATCCTTATTTCCAACCCCCAGATCTACTTCCTCACCAATCCAAATGCCGGATCTCCCCTTTTCAAAGAGTCCTAATAAAGAAGGGATTATGCCATTGGGGCTTTGGGGAGGAACTTGCTTAACTTTTCCATCGACCATCATACGTTCATATGGAAGCCGGTGGTAAACCATGACCAGCTGTCGATCATTTGAATTTTGCCGAAGAATTGGTTCTTCAATGACATCATTTACATAGGCTGCAAATTCCTTATTTTTCTTCATGGATTCAAGAATTCCACCAGCACCAGCATGGCGTGCCTGATATACATTCAATAGATTAGCAGTCGCTTCTAGGAGTGCAATTTCCGACTCTCCTACGACAACACCTTGAAACTCTGTATGAAACAGAGATAGGTCGTTCAATGTGTCTCCAGCGACCAACACCCTATTGGCAGGAATACCCAAAAGAGTCACCAATTTTTTTAGTGTACTTCCTTTATTTACACCTTTAGGAAGAATATCCAAATATTTATCCACGGATGTAACTACATCACAACCTCGTTTCTCAGCAATTTTTTGAACTTTAGCAAGATCGGTACTTGTATCGTAATAATACGAACAACGCCGCTGTTGAGGAACTCGTTGGTATATTAAACTAGGAATTCCTCTGAAATCCTCCTGAAGTTCATACACAGAGGGCCAATTGCGTTCGATTTCATGTTGAATGGAATCAATAGAAGTGAGTGTAGTACCATCACAAATGGTGGCCCCTACGTCGGCGATTATAAAATTTGGGGTTGGGATTATCGGATCATTTAGCAAAGGGATAACCGATTCCAATCCGCGCCCTGTTACAAAAACCAATTGGATATCCTTATTTTCTTTAATAATCTGATAGAGTTTTAAGCGATCTTCGATTGATCCGCCAAGAAAAGTTCCGTCTAAGTCTGTAGCTAATAGCATCATATTAATGTTTCCTCCAATTCCTTAAATTTAGATTCGACTGATTGGTTTCGGTATAGGATTTCATATATAGATTCCAGTATAGGTAAATTCAACCCTTGCTCGTTCGCATAGCCAAAAAGTCCCTGTGCTGCCCGGTAGCCTTCAGCCACCATTCCTAATTTATTTACTGCTGCTTCAGCCGAGTGGCCTTGGGCTATTAATTCTCCAAAACGTCGGTTTCGACTGTTGTTCGAATATCCGGTAACCAACAGATCACCTGTGTAAGTAGAATTTAATATTTCCCTTTGCTTACCGAGTGTAGAATCAAGAATATTTTGCATTTCCAACAGAGCATTGCTAACGAGTACTGCCATGAAATTATCTCCATAACCTAAACCTTTGGCCATACCGCTAGCTATACCCAATACATTTTTATAAATAGATGCATAGCCGAGCCCAATTGGGTCGCTGTTACTTCGAACTTGGATGTAAGGTCTTCTGAACAACATACTTAATTTATCAACTGTATCTTGGTTTACGCACGATAAACTCAGGTAAGTTGGTTTGCTTTCTGCAATTTCTTCCGAATGGCAAGGGCCTGCAATTGAAACGATTTCATCCATTGGTATTTTCAACGTTCTGCTTAGAAAACTACTAGGAATTTCATTGCTCTTTCCAACAGTTCCTTTCATCGCAGATAAAACAATCTTATTTTTAAAAAGGGAAGGGTCAATGCCATTACATACTTGTTGCAAGGCGTCGCTTGGAACAGCAAAAATGATAATTCTTGCTCGAGATACCACTTGCTGCAGGTTATCAGATGGAAAAGTAAATAAAAGATCTAGCTTAACCTGCGGAAGATAACTTGGATTACTTCCATGCTCCATGATATGCTTAACTTGCTCCTTTCTTCGAAGGTACCAATAGGTTGGGATTTTATTTTCGGTCAATATTTTTACTAAAGCAGTAGCCCAACTTCCACCGCCAACAACACTTACTTCAATCAATATTTCGGGATTTTTTGCAGAATAGAATATAGGTCTGGATTCTGCCGTTAAATAATTAATGAGCAATAAAGTTAGGTAAAAATAAACTAATAAGCAAATATTAGAGAGTATTAATTTCATTTTAGGGAACTAAGCATGATTTTATAACTTTGAATAAACCGAAGAGATTTGAAGAGATTCTACAACCCCGCGCAACCTTTTGCCGGCAGTTTTATTTTTCTGATTATGGCGGGGACTTTTTTGTTGTCCCTTCCAATTTCCAGCTCCCATCCTATCGCTTGGGTCGACGCACTCTTTACAGCCACAAGTGCAGTATGTGTAACAGGACTGATCGTGGTCGATACGGCATCTGCATTTACTCCCTTGGGTAAGCTCATCATAATGTTCCTCATACAGCTTGGTGGACTGGGAATATTGACATTTGCCTCCTATTTTGCTTATTTCTTTAAGGGCGGGTCATCCTATGAAAACCAATTGGCCAGTAGGGACATGGCCAACTCGGAAAAATTGGGAGAGGTATTCCTGTTGTTAAAGCGTATCATCCTCATCACTTTCTCCATCGAGGCAGCTGGCGCACTCTTACTTTATATCTGTACACCAGAATTCAAAGTTTTGGGAGTTGGTCGACACCTTTTCTTTTGTATTTTCCACTCTATCTCTTCCTTTTGCAACGCCGGATTTTCGACCCTTCCGCTTGGACTGGCAGAAAAGTCCGTCCTGTTCAACTACCCTTTTCAACTGATAATCATTGGGCTGTTTGTAATTGGTGGCTTGGGTTTCCCGATTGTCATCAACCTGCTGCGTTACCTCTAGCATTTGGCCAACAGAATAATCAAACGGTATGTCGAAAATCAAAATACATACAAACCATGGGTGATCAATATCAATAGTAAGATCAACCTAGTAACAACCCTGGGCATCACTGTATTTGCCACTATTCTTCTTTGGCTGCTGGAAGGTGAAGCGGCTTTCAGCGAACACGGAACATTTGGACGTTGGGTAACTGCATTGTTTACGGCCAGTACACCACGAACGGCGGGATATAACAGCATTGACTTTGCGCAGCTGCAAGTTCCCAGCATTCTCTTTATCATCTTTTTGATGTGGATCGGAGCATCTCCTAATTCAACGGGCGGCGGTATAAAGACCAGTACATTTGCTGTTGCAGTATTGAATATCCTCAGCTTGGCACGCGGAAAAGAGCGGTTGGAAATATATAGAAGGGAAATTGCAGATATAACCCTAAAAAGAGCATTTGCCACGATGACTCTCTCCTTATTTATTATTGGTATGTGCATTTTGCACATCAGCGCATTTGAAAAAGAGTTCACGCTGATGCAGATTGCCTTTGAATGTTTCTCGGCTTATAGCACGGTAGGCCTCACACTAGGGATTACCTTTAAGCTTTCCACGGCGAGCAAAGTTATATTAGTTGCTTTAATGTTTATTGGACGGGTTACCATGCTTTCTATTATGATCGCAATCTTCAAGAAAGTAAAATTCACCAATTACCGGTACGCGAAAGAAGAACTTACCATAAATTAAAGATATGAAATTCATCATTATAGGATTGGGAAATTTTGGGGCATCACTGGCTATAAAACTCACGGCTCAGGGAAACGAAGTCATTGGTGTAGACATCAAACTTGAGCGCATTACCGCGTTGAAGGAACACATCACACATACCATAGCAATCGACGCGTCCGATCCCGTTGCTTTTACCTCCCTCCCTCTTAAGAATACCGATATTGTCGTTGTGGCCATAGGAGAAAACGAGGGAGCCAACATCATGGTCACCGCGCTTTGTAAAGAAGCACGGGTCAAACGGCTCATCAGCCGTGCGGTGAACAATCTGCATGAAAAGGTTCTGAACGCGATAGGAGTTTCAGAGATCGTACATCCCGAAGAAGAAACTGCAGAGCGTTGGTCAAAAAAATTGAGCTAAATTCGAATTATAGCATAGTGGAAGCTGTCGTTCCTGAAAAGTATGTTGGCCGTTCAATCCAAGAAATTGGGTTCCGGGAACATTATGAAATTTTGGTACTTACCATACTCAAAAAAACAGAGCGCGATTCATTGATTGGAAAAAGTAAGATCGTGACTACGGTCTTACATGGAATACCAAAACCAGACACTGTATTGCAACAAGGTGAAATCATTGTGATTTATGGCGATAACCGAAACATTAAGGAATTTCTGAAACGTTAATTACAAAATATTATTGCAGGTATTAAACTTTATAAATATAATCTATATAATAATTCTACTTAATCGGTCATCTTTTTATATTTTGCAGCCATCGTCTATGGAAATACTGCAAAAAATCGTTGATAATATCTATAAGTTGGTTTGGTCGGAATTATTGGTTTACCTCTGTCTTTTGACAGGAACCTATTTTACAATTCGTTTCCGATTGCCTCAATTGCGCTACCTCAATGAAATGATTCGTCTATTATTCTCGGGTAAAGCATCGTCAAAAGGCATTTCATCTTTCCAAGCTTTTTCCTTGGCAATATCTGGCCGGGTAGGAACAGGAAACATTGCCGGAGTAGCAACAGCCATAGGGATGGGAGGCCCAGGAGCAATATTTTGGATGTGGGTCATAGCCTTTGTTGGGAGTGCCTCAGCCATTGTCGAGGCCACATTAGGTCAGCTATATAAACAAGAAATTAATGGCGAATATCGAGGCGGTCCAGCTTATTATATTCACTATGGCTTGAAAAACAAAGCTTTTGCTATAATTTTTGCAGTTGTAACCATCGTAAGCACAGGCTTCCTATTACCTAGCGTCCAATCAAACAGCATCGCTGTAGCCATGGATACTGCATTTGGCACTTCAGGATTTGTAACCGCTGGGATATTAATTATTCTCATGGGACTCATTATAGTTGGAGGGGTAAAACGCATTGGGAAGGTTTCTGAATTAGTCGTTCCTTTTATGGCAGGTATTTATATTTTAATGGCACTCGTGATCATTGGCATCAACTATCAAGAAATTCCATCCGTATTTTCTCTGATTTTCCGATCTGCCTTCAGTTTGGACGCTACCTTTGGCGGTATCGTAGGCGCCGCCATTTCTTGGGGTGTAAAGAGAGGAATTTACAGTAACGAAGCTGGGCAAGGCACCGCACCGCACGCTGCTGCGGCGGCTGAAGTAGATCATCCCTTCAAACAGGGGCTTGTTCAAGGATTTTCGGTTTATGTCGACACACTGTTCGTATGTACGGCCACGGCCTTGATGATATTATTTACGGGACAATACAACGTTCAGGGTGCAGATGGTAATTTTATCATTGAAAATTTGAAAGGTATTGAAATGGGCCCCACATTTACCCAAATGGCCGTTTCTCTCCACTTTCCGCTATTAGGAAGTTCTTTTGTAGCGATTGCCTTAGCATTTTTTGCATTTACTACCATTATGGCGTATTATTATATCGCCGAAACAAATGTTAACTTTCTATTCCAGGAACAAAAGAACAGCCTATATATTTGGGGATTACGCTTCTTGCTATTAGTTTCAATTTTCCAAGGCTGTATAACGACAGCATCTACAGCATGGCAATTGGGCGACATCGGTGTTGGGTTGATGGCCTGGCTCAACATTCTTGCAATTCTATTACTCCATAAAAAAGTAGTTCTTTTAGAACAAGATTATGCTATGCAAAAAAGCGTAGGTCAAAATCCTCGATTTTATAACAAAACCTATAATATACCGAATGTTCCTATTTGGGAATCTAAAAAATAAATTATGCCTCAATTGATTAACCTCAACGTATTTAAAAATTTCCTCCGTTCTAGTAATGCAGGAGGTACCTTGCTATTTTTCGCTGTCATTATTTCTATGATTGTAGCCAACAGCAGTTTTGCTCAACCTTTGCAACAACTACTTGATCGACAATTGGGATTTGAAAATGAGTCGATTCACTTGAAATATTCCATCCTCTTATGGATAAACGATGGATTGATGGCCATCTTCTTCCTAATGGTAGGGCTGGAAATCAAACGAGAAATTGTCGAAGGAGAACTATCTTCACCTAAGAAAGCCTCTCTACCCATATTGTGCGCATTGGGGGGAGCTGTTGTTCCAGCATTAGTCTATTTAAGCTTGAACGCCGGATCTGAGGCCGCGTCGGGATGGGGAATTCCAATGGCGACAGATATCGCATTCGCTCTAGCCGTAATCAGTTTGCTCGGCAACAAGGTGCCAGCTAGTCTGAAAATATTTTTAGCTGCATTAGCCATTGTTGACGACCTTATCGCGATTTTAGTCATTGCGTTTTTCTATTCGTCGGGTATCGAGACAACGTACCTTGGTTATGCCGCAATAGCATTAGCCGTATTAATCGCTATGAACAGACTAAACATACAAAATCCTTACCTTTATTTAATTCCAGGGGTTTTTGTATGGTATTTTGTTCATCACTCGGGTATTCATGCAACTATAGCAGGTGTATTAGTAGCCTTGACCATCCCTACCAACGACACGGACATAGAATCACCGTTAGAACGACTGGAGCATGCATTGGTAAAACCGGTTAACCTTTTAATCATCCCTATCTTTGCCTTCGCAAATACAAATATTACCTTAGAAAGTTCTATGGTACAGGGCTTAACTTCATCTTTGGGATTGGGAATATCCCTAGGCTTATTATTAGGTAAACCTATCGGGATTTTACTCACCGCTTTTCTATGTCAAAAATTAAAGCTGTCTACATTACCCGAAAATTCAACTTGGAGACATATTCTTGGAGTTGGGTTATTAGCTGGTATAGGCTTTACCATGTCTATTTTTATCGCTTTACTATCCTTTGAATCTGTCATTCATATCGCGGAAGCAAAATTAGCAATTCTGCTCACTTCGCTGCTCGCGGGTGTGGTTGGATATTTAGTTTTGAGGTCTGGAAAAAACTGGAACGCTATCTCT
This sequence comes from Sphingobacterium hotanense, assembly GCF_008274825.1. Taxonomy (NCBI): domain Bacteria; kingdom Pseudomonadati; phylum Bacteroidota; class Sphingobacteriia; order Sphingobacteriales; family Sphingobacteriaceae; genus Sphingobacterium; species Sphingobacterium hotanense. The sequence continues at coordinate 4,418,604 of NZ_CP030848.1, read as the reverse complement.
AGAACCGCAATTAAATAAACGATAACTATTCAATCTAAGAAAAGAAAGTAATTCTCATTTTATTAATCATCGTTCTATAATCAATTGGGCGATGATTTTTTTATTATAAATAACAGTGAAAACACATTTTAACGCGAATAATTAAAGAAATGTTTAGGGATTTAATAAAGCGTATGTTGATTTTAGTTAAATAGATACTTTAAGCATTGCCAAATCATCACAAAAGTAGATATCGCAATAAAAATTGAAACCATCAGGGTACAAATCCGCCTATTTTCTTTCATTGTCAGATATTTTCCACTTAAAATTCAGCAAGTGCCAGATTAACTTTCCTCTTCACTGTATAAACCCATTACTACAAGACGAGGATAGTCTTGGCTTGACCCAAATCATAAAAGATCTAGTAGATCGTTTTGCGCATTTACGTAACACATCTATGTTTCACGTAAAGAAAAAGCAAACCATCTTAAGTTAATTATCAAACCATAGAATAAAAATTCACCAAAAACAAATTCAATATTTAGAAAAAAAGCAAAATATTGACCAAATTTTCCATTGAATAATTTTGCCATAATAGGTGTCCCCTCCCTTGCAATAAGGTCAACTGTACTGGTCTAAATTAGCACAACGATCAATCAGCACTTTGCATGACCAAGACGCTGTCTGATTTCAACTTCACACTAAGCCAAGACGACAAGCGATTTAATTGTTCTTTCGGGAGCTCTTTATCAGCATCATACAGTAGTACCGTCCTATTGAAGCTGCTATCGGCATTCACGAAAACAGTCTGCTTACCAATTGAAAATGGAGCAAGGTCAGGGTACAGAGCGGTAATCTCTTTAATGGTTTCTCTATCTTTAAATGTATAAGCTGCTAGCTCATTTCGGAGGTTCTGAATCGTAATGTCTTTCTCAGAAACATGCTGTGATTGCTTTTGTATTTCAGCAAGAATATCCCCTTTCAAGTCGCTGGTATCCTGCCGAATTAGTAACTCAGTTCCGTCAAGACGGTAGCTACCCAAACGGGCTTGAAGATCTTTAATTTCATCGTTGCCGAATCGCTTATCAAGAAAGGCTAGTTCAATTTTTTTGGCTCTATTGTTAAAGTGCGTCTTTTCATAAATTAGTGTATACCCTTTATTGGTAAATTCATTTTCGATAAAAGCGTTAACCTGTTGGACAAACTTACGTTCCTGCAAAAGACTATAAGCCAAGTAAAAGCTAGGAACAAGCATAATAACAATAAGTGCAGAAATCGTTCGAGTAATTCTCTTTTCACGTAAGGTATCTACAAATTTTACCTTAGGATATTTAAGCAGTTTGACAATCAGGAAAGTGGATATACAAATAAAAAAACAGTTAATTGTATAAAGGTAAATTGCTCCTCCAAAATAACTGAAATTTCCAATAGCAAGGCCGTAACCAGCAGTACAAAGAGGAGGCATTAATGCTGTTGCAATCGCGACACCTGGAATGGGATTGCCTTTCTCTTTCCGTGTAATGGCAATAACGCCGACCAAACCTCCAAAAAAGGCAATCAGCACATCATAGATATTTGGAGAGGTACGCGCTAGGAGTTCTGACTGCGCTTCCTTAAATGGACTTAATAGAAAATATAAAAAAGAAACCAGTAAACTAACTGCAGTAGCGATAGCAAGGTTTTTAGCGGATTTCTTCAACAAATCAAAGTCATATGTTCCTAATGCGAATCCTGCGCCTACAATAGGCCCCATTAAGGGCGAAATAAGCATTGCTCCGATAATAACAGCAGTTGAATTAACATTTAAACCTACAGAAGCAATGACGATGGCACAAGCCAATATCCAAAGGTTTGCTCCACGAAAAGAAATATTGGAAATAACATTTTCCAAGACCTTTTCCTTCTCGTCCTCACCATAATGAAGATTGAAAAAACGTATAAATTTAATCATATATATTAAAGATAGCTATACATAAATGCTTCAAATCTATTACAATAATTCAATATAAAAAACATAAGAGATAATACAATGTAGCTTTTTATCTAACTATAATTATTTTTAAAAAATTTATAAATAACAAACCATTTCAAAATCTTTCAAATAGTTTCAGAATTCGCCAGTAATCTCTCTATAAAATTTCCCTATTAAATTTTCAACTCATCAAGAAAAAACAAAATTGATTTTATGTTTTCACTCCTCCTCATTTTCTCTATATCAGTTTTCTTTTTCAAATTAATTTATGCTTAGAAGCCGAAAGGAATTCACAGTTTTCATTTTGGATTACATCTTTTTTCAACTTATTCAATCTCCTCAAATCTTCTAATAAATGGTTCGAGTTTTGCACCAGCGGGTTCACTACTTGGGGTAAGTTTAGAAAAATAAACTTGTCCCATTTTTATTACTCAGAATTTACTTGCCTTATGATTGATGAGCGTGATGGCTTAATCGAGTTTTGAGGCTGGATGTGGCGTGCTGTGAAATACCAAAAATTCAGGGAACATCGAGTCAATTATCATATGTTTCCCTTAACAATATTGTTTTCAGCTAGATATAAGAACTCTTGTTCGTGCGAAATTAAACAGGGATGGAATCCGCTCTTTGAACGAGGAGTAGAGCAAAGAGAGGCCGGTACGCTTCGCATTAATTATTTAGACTTTTTTATTATTTGAGAATGTCTTTCTCAAGCGTGCATTTATTTGTAAATTGCTTATGCTGTTAGAAGTCATCCGATAAACTAAAGAGGTACTCGATGAAAGAAGATAAATTGGCGGTATTGATCGACGCGGATAATGTTCCTTATTCCAACGTGAAAGAGATGCTGGAAGAAATTGCGAAAAATGGGACTCCCACCATCAAAAGAATCTATGCGGATTGGACGACCTCCAGAGTTTCCGGATGGAAAGCGGTGTTATTGGAAAATGCGATTACCCCAATTCAGCAATACAGTTACACGATAGGCAAGAATTCTACCGATAGCGCGATGATCATTGACGCGATGGATATCTTGTATTCGGAAAAGGTTACTGGTTTCTGCATTGTTTCTAGTGACAGCGATTTTACGCGATTAGCGACCCGACTACGAGAGGCAGGCATGCGTGTGATCGGCTTTGGCGAGAAAAAGACGCCAAAACCTTTTATTTCGGCCTGTGACAAGTTTATTTATTTAGAAATTTTGAAGGCGACTGCGGAAAAGGTAGAGAAACCTTCAGCAAGGGCTACAACGGCGCGACGAGCGAAGAAGGAAGAACCGATCAGCAAAGTGGACAAAGAAACCATTAGAATATTAACGGAAAGTGTGAATGATTTGGCGGATGAGACGGGATGGACATTCTTAGCGCATCTAGGAAATTATATCCTCAAGAAGAAACCTGATTTCGACCCCCGAAATTATGGCTTTCAAAAGCTATTGCCGCTGATAAAAGACACGAAGAAGTTTGCTATCGATGAGCGTGATACCAATAACGAAAGCGTCAAGCATATCTTTATCAAACCGAAATGATTTTAAAGTCGTATATGGCTTGCCTAAGCAAAGGGTTTCATTGGAAGATTGGCTGTATAATATTGGTCTAACGTATACTAGCTTTGTTAGCAGGTTATATAATTTTTTACATGACATGTTCTTATTGGCTTCGCGCGCTTAAAATTAATTGGACTTGAAGTTTACCTCTGTAGATTTCTTCATAGTCTAAGCTTTGGTTCGCATCGGTTGCTACATTAATTGGAAGAATAGCGTATGATATTCTTGCCGCGTATTGGCATTTCCGTATAAAAATTCATTCAAACATCTTCTTAGGCAAGTTATGTTGAGAATAGGGGCTGTGTAGGAAAGTTTTTGTAAGAAGGCTCGTGAATAGAGGACTAATGAAGCATTTGGAGAGTACAAAGGAATATTCATCCAGATGAATAGCGACCGCAAAGCATGGGGCGAAATTTGTATCCATTTAAAGTTTAGAAGAGTTTGACCCCGAACCCCCAATAACTTCTTCACCTCCCTGCTAACATGAAATAGAACGCCCGATTTCGTTTGGGTATAAGCGCTATCAAAGGAAAGCCACGCTATCGATTGTATTAAATGAGTATGTATCCAAATGAAGGAATTATAAGCAACGGTTCAAGTCGATTGGCTCAGTAATGAAAATGACCTTATGAAGTTTAGCCCAAGTTGGTTTTTTATCCATGCGACCGCCGCACCAACAAATAACTCATCCAAAAAGCCAAGTTACTTTCGGCACCTTGGTTCTTATTTACTCCATAAGATTCCAACCCGTCATAACAAGAGCCTTCCACCGGATTATATAAACTCCTTCCCATATCATTCTTCCCTAAATACCACAGAAAGGCCATATTCGCCTTCTCCAACCAGACTTCTCTCCCATCCAAACTATATACCTCCTGATACAGTAACATAATCGAGGGAACCTCAATAGGTTGCTGACCAAATACACTTGGTTCCTCGCCTCTTCTATACCAACCCTCATTACCAACAATCGAAAGATGGCTCTCTCGAAATAATATTTTATCCAAAAAATGGAAACTTTCTAGACCGATTTCTTCCCAATCCTTTTTTCTAAGCAACCGGGCGGCGCGAATCAAACTCAGAGGAACAACCGCATTATCATAGGAAATTATCTCTTCATACCAACGCCAGTTGTCAGTCGCACATGCCCGATACTCATTTACCAAAAAAGTCGATAGATCCTGCAATTTCTCTAAATACTGTCCGTCATTGGGCCTGTATGCTAGCGCGTCTACTAGTCCCAAAATCAGATAAGCGACCGCTCGAACGGATCGAAAGCCTGAGAAGTGGGGTATGGAACGATTAAAAAGATCGAACGCTAATGGATGATAGGCCGAAAACCGTTCATTGGCCAATAGCACACCTAAAGACCAAATACAGCGACCAACACTATCATCGGAGCCTACATCTTCGAGAAATCGAAGATCATAAGACATAAAATTACGAAACCTCCCGTCGTCCTGTTGGGAGTATGCGATAAACGAGAGGTAAGCTCGAAAAAGTGGATGTTCCAAAGTCGGATGACCATACTGATCCGCTAGTACAAACAAAAGCATTGCCCGGCAATTATCGTCCAGACAATATCCATGTCTATAGTCAGGAATATTATATAAAGCATGCTGATAGATTCCTGTCGGGCTACTTATCTTCTCGATATATCGTAAATCCAAACGAGGTACCGCCTCGAAAAAGCGCTCAACTTCCTGATTTATATCTTCTTTATTCAATATCTATAATCCCTTTCTAGTTGTTTGCTGTTCTACGTTGCGATTGATGTTTTAGCGGGAGCAACTGAGTAAATTCATTCTTAACCGTTAATGCTTTCACCACTCCGCTGGTTTCCTTAGGCATTAAGCTACGAATCAATTCAATCTGCTGCTTGCCCACATTTGGCCAAGACATTTTCTTTCCATAGGCTAATGCACGATTTCTGTAAGAATTCATTAATAATGGGTTGCTCAATAAGCGATTTAGGCACTCTGCAAGCCCTTCGGAATCATTGAAATCAAATAAGCAGCCGCGGTCATCCGCTAACAGATCTTTTGCATACCAATACGGTGTGGACAGGACTGCGGCACCAGCGCCTAAAGCAAAGGTAAGGGTGCCACTGCTCATCTGGTTTACATTCGGATAAGGCGTGACATAAATATCACATGCTTTTAAATAAATCTGCAAAAGCGCATCGCTTGCATACTTATTAACGAACATAACCTTCCCGCTCAAACCAAGGCTGGCCGCCTGTTGTATCAATTCGTTCTTATAACTTTCGCCCTCATGCAGCAATACGTTTGGATGCGTCGCCCCAAGGATGATGTACAAGAAATTATCATCTTTAATCTTCGAAACGGCTTCAATTGCCACCTCATAGCCTTTACTTCTCCCCAACAGACCAAAAGATAGCATCACGGTCTTTCCCTCCAAACCTAAATACTCCTTCGCCTCTTCTGCGGTTATTTGAAAATCCGGCACACCGTGAGGAATTAACTTGATCTTGGAACGAGGGATATGATAGACGTCCGTTAAAACACGGATAGCGCGATCGGTCATCACCGTAATCTTGCTGCTCAACTCCGCTAATCGCTTAATCACGCGCTTTTCATCGACTGATGGAGAATCCAACACGGTATGTAGATTACTGATAATAGGAATAGTAAGTTGTTCCAACAAAGGCAAAATGTGATCGCCGGCAGATCCTCCAAAAATTCCAAATTCATGCTGTAAGATACAGCAATCGTAGTCATTTTGATTGATCCAATCGCCCGCAGAAATATATTCTTCCTTTTCGTGCTGCTGTACAGAATAGACCACCTGCTTCGGAAAGTTTTGTTCCGAGCCATTGGAAATAGCCATAATCTCCGCCTCTTTCCCGTTCTCAACTAATGATTTGTACAAATCATGACTAAATGTTGCAATTCCACATTGCCTCGGAAGGTAAGTTCCTATTATTAATGTCCTTTTCATGTAAATCTTTGATTTATGCCTCTGCAGCCAGTGCATTTAATGAACAAGCCAAATGGCTAAATGTTCGCTCTCGTTGGTTAAATATTAAATCAATCTGACAATGAACACTTTTAGGGATTTAGATGTTATAACAAAACCTACTAAATAAAATAATATGGGAATTACAATAACTCGAAAAAACATATTCTTTAAACCTAAACTGGATAGAGTACTCGCGCGAAGATTCGTCTTATCGCCAGAACGCTCGAAAAAGATAATCAATCGGGTGTTGAGCATGTCAGAGGTTGATAAGGAAAGCATACTTAATCAAATTCTCCGAAATTACGCTAGTCGACATCGCAGTATCATCAACATACTGGAACGAAATTTTACCGTCGTCGAACCAATACTCAAGGAGCTGAAGATCAGCAAGCAATCGCTTTCCGATGAGGATATCTTACTGATAGGTTCGTACTTTACGATGGAGTATTCTATTGAAGCGGCGGCGTACTTCAATCCCTCTATCGTGCTGTCGCCCGATCAATCGCAAACGCATGAAGGAGAAAAAAGAATTATTATGAGCTTCAGAGCGGTGGGCGAGGGGCATCTTTCGTCAATCGTATTCCGGTCCGCCGTTATCGACAAAAACTTAGATATACATCTCGATGAAGTCGGTATATTATTGGATAAACCCAAGCATATTAAAAATCACCGTTATAAAAAAGCGGAATTCATCGAAAGGCTCGTTGATTTGCATCAGCCGGAAGAGCATGTGCAAAAGGTAATTGAAGACAAGCTGACGGACACTTTTACCTACGACGAGTTGCAACGTTTCGTCAGGGAAATAAAAGAGGAACAGGAAGATTTAAGTTACGACAGTCAGATTCTAATGCAACAAATGCTGTGGTTAGCATCCTCGCATTATGAAATATCTTATTCCCGCGATACTTCTATCTCAGAACGGGTTATTTTCCCCATATCGGATACCGAGAAAAACGGAATCGAAGATGCTCGTTTTGTACAGTTTATTTCCGACAAAGGCAAAGCAACATACTATGCTACTTATACTGCGTATGATGGATATTCAATTCTTCCAAAACTATTGTCTACTAAGGATTTTGTCAACTTCAAAATACAGCCTTTAAACGGTAAAATCGCTAACAAGGGCGCAGCTCTATTTCCGCGGAAAATTAAGGGGAAATATGCTATGCTCTGCCGTGTAGATGGAGAAAATAGCTACGTGGCATTCTCCAACTCCCTCACCAATTGGCACGAGGAGATTAAGCTTGTTGGAGAACCTGAATACCCGTGGGAATTTATTCAAGTAGGAAACTGTGGGTCACCGGTAGAGACCAAAGAAGGATGGTTGGTTATTACCCATTCCGTAGGTCCTATGCGCGAATATTCCATCGGCGCTCTTTTATTGGATCTTGAAGACCCTACTAAAGTAATCGGAAAACTGAAAAAACCGCTTTTGTTTGCCAATGAAACCGAGCGAAATGGTTATGTACCAAACGTCCTCTATTCTTGTGGACAGATTATCCATAACAATCATCTGATATTGCCATACGCATACTCCGACCAAGAGTCGACATATGCAACGGTATGTTTGGATGAACTATTGAAAAATTTAGTGGATTAATAAATAAGGGGCGGCTGATTAGCCGCCCTTTCCTGTCTCCATATGTGGGCTATCGACCGGTTTTGATTCCGGTGAGCCCTTTTGACGCAAGTAAATCGACAAAATAACGATTGATGCAACAGACAGAAATTCGCTCTGCCAATTCTGAAAGGTTTCGAACCAAAACGTAGGTTCCGTCAGGAATTCCGATAAGCCAACTAACGGCTCCTTTTTCAAAGCATGCTCTTCATTAACATTGAGAAAACTGCCGTATAAATGTCCAATCCAGGAGAACAAGAAGAGGACTATAAAGGCAATAGAAAGCGATCGCTTGTAGAGCATAAGGCGCCACCCACCTTGCTTTACAGGCCGGGGAGCGTCGCGATGTGCAACCGGCTCTCGATCCACCTCTTCCGTACCTGAAAGTTTTTTTGATTCTGCCGAACCGATTTGGCGCAAAGAAATCGTTAGAATCACATACATGGCCATCTGCAGAAACTCACTTTGAAAATTCTCGAAGGTAGCCGACAGAAAATGTCCACTGGTCAGATAAGTCGAGAATCCTAAGAATGAACCTTCTTCCTGATATAGCGATGCTTGTTCTTTCCAGCCAAAATAAACCTGCGCAATTAAGGCTAAAATAAAAAGCGCTATAAAAACAATCGATAGACTATTTCTATACCAAAAATTTCGTTGCATAAAAAACTGATATTAGATAAATTGCCGTAATGGTTTTACTTTGACTTCTACGATGGTGACCCGTCGGTCTTGATTTATGACAAAACTGATCAGACGCGATATATCTTCCGCCTTTAACATCTCTTTTTTTTCTTGCAGTTCAGCTTGTTCCTCGGGAGAAGGCGACTGCATATCGGTTCCTACCGAACCCGGCTCAATCAATGTGACTCGAATGTTGTGCGGATTTATTTCTTTACGAAGCGCCTCCGTAAATCCTTGTATGCCCGCTTTGCTTGCTACATACCCAGAACTACCTCCGTCTCGGGTATCCGAACTCATCGATCCGATATTGATAATATCGCCCTCAATTTTTTGTGCGATCATCCTCTCAGCGAAAAAACTGGATAAAAGAAGGTAGGCATCTAAGTTTGTCTTGGTCATATAAACTATGTCTTGATGTTCTGCATCAACCACGCCTGAGAAGCCTACGCTGGCATTGTTGATCAACACGTCAAAAGGACCATGAGATTCCCAAACGCTGCGCAAGAAATCTGGAAGTGCTGCTTGGTCTGTTAAGTCCTGTAGTTCGTAAGCGATGCGATCCGCTACCCCTAAGTCCTTCGCGTCGTTTAACAAATCGTCCAATTTCTGCCCGTCCCGACCGATAACAAATACATCGAAGCCTTCTTCAGCCAACTGGAGTGTCGTCGCTCTGCCGATACCTGCCGTACCGCCAGTTAAAAAGATTTTTTTTGTTCTATTCATATCATATACGATTAATTGTGATTCTCTGTCCGCCTGCAAATTCATACGTTTTATTGTAGCGGTCTAAAACTATTTTTTCCCCATTTTCTGAAGTTATGCTGTACTGATGACGACGGCGACCGACCAGTTGTAGATTGAAGGAAAACTGTTTGTCTCCAAAAACATGAACCACCGTACGCTTGTCTCCGTCGGAAACGAGGACGTAGGGATAATCAAGATGACAGAACTGATCTTCCGCCAATGGAATAAGTTGCAGATGAGCCAGCTGAAATAGGGCGCCTGCGCCGTAAACCTCTTGGCCCACCTGTCCGACAGGATCCCATCCATCACCGAGGTCTTCCAAGGGTATCCATGAATCCGCCAATAAGTAGCCCGTCTTCGGTTCTTCAGCTAGAATGTCGGCAGGGAGGAGTGCAGGAGAATAGTAAGGTACACGCGCTGAAGCGTATTTCACATACTCACAAGCCATACCTTCCAATTCAGCAGGCATCGTTGCCCCCTCCTGCTGAAGCAATCTGAGATAACGATAGATTGATGCGATACATTCTTGTTCTTCAAACACGGCAGCGTATGGGGCATCCTTTAGCGGATATAAGGAAAAAAAAGAGGGATATTCCTTGGCATTCCCATATTGTCGATTCCATAGGGACGTATTCCGCAGTAGATTCGATAAGCAGAGGTAGCTGTAGGATAAATATTTCTCTTCTTTGCTGACAGACCACAAGGAAACCAGTGCTTCAGCTGTGTATGCGGTATTGTTGGACTGATAAAGAAGCTCTAAACCATAGTCGAATAGAGTCTTGCCAGCACGTTTGGCTTCTTTCAAAAAATTTATTTTCCCAAAAAGCTGATACGCTTGTAGCATCAGTAAGGCATACAGTCCGCCGACATCCTTCTGCCCCGCATCTCCTGGTTGAGCCTCCCGCTTGACGACAGCTAAGGTATCGATATCATAAAAAATAGGCCAGCGATAATCAAAGTGATGCGCCACTTTTATACAGTAATCTAGAGAGTCTTCGACTTGCTGCTTCAGTCCTCCCGAAAAAGGATAATCTTTTAAAACGGAAATGAGATGTAATAGCGGATGGTGCAGATACCAGGAATCCATTATACGCGCTTTCTTTTGCTCCTCTGAATGATCCAAGTGGTGCGCCTTATCAGGAATCCAACGACCAATCGATTTGATCTTTTCGTCATAAAAAGCTCCAATTCCTTCCAACAGAACTTGGCAGAGTTGCTTGGCCTTCGTTTTGTTGAACTTGTTGCCGTATTGGAACAGCGCAGATAACACCGCAGCTTGCACCATGCTCTCAGCAGGGGTTTTGTAATCGTTTATGTAGGCATTGAGATATGGGTGATCAGCAATTTGTTGCCAACAGCCGACCGTATTTGCTAGATCGTCTAAAACCCTTTTGGCATAGCGATGTATCGGAGCAAGGCGTATAGGTGGTTTGTCCAGCTGCTGATAGGCAGCATAGAGATAGCGATCATATTGTTCGGAGATCGTAAGATCGTCTTTTAGGGATATAGATGAATAGTAAAGCTGAGCATCGCTTAGTACGTATGGTTTGCCAGCCTGAAGCATGCCTTCGAATTCCGCCGGAAGGTAGAAACCAAAATCAGGGAAATCAATTCTTACCGTATCGGCCAAAGTACTCCTACTATCCTCAGCAAACTCATTAAGGGAAGTCAAATTTTGGAAATAGAATAGACTACCTGGTAATGATTTGACCTGGAAGTAGCAGAGCCCGGATCGCAATTGGGTCTGCGCTAGATAGATTTCCCCTGAGCTTGCATCTTTTTGTGGTGATATCCGTACGAAATTCTCTGCCATTCTGGTGAGATTTCGCATATTTCGCTTGGGAGTAAATGTCGTTTTCCACGCTATTGCAAAATCGAAATTTGTGTCGAAATTGATTTCGATAGCATAGTTGCCTATTACAGATGCTAGGGAAATATGAACAGCAGAGTCGGAATGGTGTAGAATGTTAAGGCTTTCTATTTGGTCAATGAGTGTTATGGGGCGTGTCAAAAGGCAGACATTCGACGATAAATGAACTTGCAATAAAATCTCCCGTCTGTCCTGTATAAGGCTTGCGTCTATTCCCTTCCAATTCCAGCTACAGACCTCGTGGAAATTTCCGTTAACGATTGTTTGCTGTGTTAACTGTGTACTATTCCCTAGAACATCCATAATTTCATTGATTTTATATGGGGAACATTCTAGCTACATAAATGGTTGAACAAGAATTATGTTCGGGTATAATACACCGTTGTATGCGTATTTTCGTAGAGTTCTAGCGAAAATTACTTGTCGAAAATAAAAATCTGTGTCCAAACATTTAGCGGGCAACCTTGTTTATTATCCTATAAACTTAAAATTACGTGAACTATGAAAAGAGAGATGTTTAATATGCGCCCTATCGCATTCATTATGTTTATTCTGATGTCGGCGCAAGCATTTGCACAGGAAAAAGGTTTGGATATCAATGTAGATATCGATAAAGGGGACGGTGGAGCTTTTTACACCAAGCCTTGGGTTTGGGTGATTGGTGCCGCAGTATTCATCCTACTTTTGGTCGCAATACTTAGAGGCGGTAAAAAATAAATGAAGGTTTACAATTAAGCATTGCTGCTTGAAATCATTGATATCAAGCAGCAATGCTTTTTTTATACGGTTTGTTTTCAAAGGGAATCGAGAAATTTCATCCCCGTGGGTGTTTCCAAGGAATGATGAAAGGTTTATTTCTTTTCAATAGCGGTAATTTGCACGCCTTCAAAGCAGTCGTCTGCACAATTTTCCTCAATTTTTCCAACCTTCGAAATTAGTCCATCATGCTCAGTTTCTAAATAGTTAGTTACGCCTTTGCCTTTAACCAGCCAATTCTCTTTCGCTAAACGGTACACATCGTCCAGCGTGAGCAAATAATAATCGCCGTGGCTACCTAAATCCGATTCCTCCTCAGTCCATTCCATTTTCTCCCAAAAACGTTGCTCCTCGACTTTCTTTAGCTCTTCTTCCGAGTAGCCTTTTTTTCTCATTGGTTCTATAAATGATTCCTTGGTCCAGCCATTTTCGGGGCGTTTCGTCGGAGCAATACTAGGAACAATATAGCTTACATGCTTAATCTTCCCGTTTTCGATCTTTAAAGTTATTTCCGCAGACCAACCTGTCCAGCTGCCCGAATAGGTCGTATAGCTGTAGCTGTTGTTGCTTTCTCTCTTAAAATCTTCCCATTTACGCAGGCTATTTTCATATTTATCCTCAAACTCTAAGTCGAATTTCGAACATGAAGTCACTAGGAAAATGATAAAGAGAAGAAAATTGAACTTTGCTAATTGATTCATAATATGATTTTTATTGGATATAAGCTATACGTATCAAAACTAATTATCGCTACAGGAAAACTACAGGGAAGGAAGAGTTTTGCGGAAATACCCACAATTGAATGCTATTTATTAAATTTGGGCTTTAATTTGTAAATCACATGAAGGTTCCGCAGCTATATAATAGACAAACTAAGGAAATTGAATACGAGAATACTTATAAAGTAAACGGTTTAGCGTTCTTATATAAAAACACCTTAGGAAGGGCCTTGACGAAGTCGTTACTCAATAAAAAGATGGTGTCTAAAGCTTATGCGCGCCATGTTAACTCGCCGAAAAGCTTAGGGCAAATCCCAAAATTTATTGAGCACTACAACATCAATGTGGATGAGATTAAAGAACCTATACAGTCCTTCCGATGCTTCAACGAATTTTTTATTCGGGAGCTTAAAGAAGGTGCTCGTCCGATAGACGAAACTCCAGAACACCTGATATCGCCGGCAGACTCTAGATTAATGATCTTCGACCTAGCTCAGGTCAGCAGCATTCCTGTAAAGGGCTATTGGTATAATTTAGAAGCCTTATTGAAGGATAAGGAATTAGCCGAACAATATAAGGATGGTTGGTGCTTTGTGTACAGATTGGCACCAAACGATTATCACCGCTATGGTTATATCGATAACGGAACCCAAGATCCGGTGGTGAAAATTAAAGGCGTATTACACTCCGTGCACCCCTTGGCACTTGCCGAAACAAGGGCCTTAATCGCTAAAAATTATCGTGAACTAACAGTTCTTCATACAGAAAACTTTGGTGATGTATTACACCTGGAAGTCGGCGCTTTACTTGTCGGTAAGATTGTGCAGCGCAATTACGACGCTGGTTCTTTCCGTCGTGGTGAAGAAAAAGGATATTTCGAATATGGTGGCTCTACGGTGGTGCAGATCTTTAAAAAAGGAACCATTAAACCCGACGCTGATATTATTGAGCATTCTGAAAAACGCATCGAAACGCTAGTGAAAATTGGCGAGAAGGTCGGCGTAAAGGCTTAATCTAATAACCGTAGTACAAATACAAAGCTCCATAGCTCCAGTTGGGGCCTTTCAGCCCTGGATAGTTGAAGCGATCCATCATCAATGCGATATACTTCATCGGGTATCCTGCTGGTAATTGCAGTACGTTTGGCCAAGTTCGCGTTCCTGATTCTTTGTCCCAAGGAGGAAGATCCATTCTTAATGTTCCTACTTTTTCAAGATTCGGGTAATTGTAGATAAAAATCTCGCGCTCCGAGCTCCCGGAAAAACAATATAGTTTACCATCAATCTTCTGCATCGAAGTGCCGGTGGAGTTATGCTTTACGGGACCTGCGATACGCCTATATTCCTTATTCCAAAAATCGGATTCTAACATGATGGCTTGGTAGCCGTCGATATTTTCGCAGGTCAATATGCGCCATTTTCCCATATTCTCATCATATAGGATATGCGGATCTTCAATATCGCCCACGACACCAAAAGGAACCGCGCTCATCACGGAATAACCAAAGCGGGGATCCTTTTTGCTCTCTACGGCTAAAAGTTGTTTCTTCTCCTTTTTCGGGTTTGCATATGCGCTAAAGCCGGTCGTAATTCCTCGCCAGACCTGCTCCCTTCGATCGTAAAAAATGTGGGAGGCAACCTCATTACGTAAAATACCATCCGAACGATCGAAGACAATGATGCCCTCGAACTTGAGGTCAAATGTATTCGGATTCATACTGAACACACCTTGCAAATGATGCGGTAAAGCTCTGCCCCGAACGGTCATTGTGTACCAAAGGCGATCCTGATCCAACATTGGATCTCCATTTTCGTAGGTTATCGCCCGGATATCTGCCAAGCCTATTCCCGAGCTCAGAAAAACTTCCGCTCGTTGTATTTCCGCTGTACCAGAAGAAAGACTGGAATATAAGGAAGTCTGGAGGCCTTGTATCAGAGCCTTCTCTCGCAGATCGAGATATTGGCTAAAGTCTAGCTGTGCGATAACTACGGGGCGCACCTCCTGCTGTAGATATAGCACTAAACCACTCCCCAACATTTGCAAAATCAATTGACTGTTCGCTAGGTTTAATGGTTCGTTATACTGCAGGATATTGCTGTCCAGTACTGTCTTCCCTGCGCGAGCAATATCTGCATGCACCTGAATGAGCTGTTGCCCCTTTGCGGATATACTGATCTGAAAGCGATTTTCACGTTTTGGGTCGGAAAACTCAAAACCCAATTCGCCCTTTGCATCGAAGCTCGCGAAAGAAATGCGATAACAGGCAAATGGATTGAATCCGGAAAGCCAAATCCGAGAAGCCTTACTCGAACTTCCTGTAATTCGCAAATGTCCCTTTTCTATGGTAAATCCTTTCTGTCCGTCTTCATCGGATAGTTCTGGATGCATGGAATTCAAACCGATGATGTTCTTCGGTTCCAAAGATGCCAGCGGGATTTTTTGTTGCTCATCGAATATAAAGCGCTTCACAGCCTGCCTTGTAAACTGTATATCCTGTGGATTTTGCTGTGCATGCGACAGCGAAACGCTATTTGCTAGAATGAATAGAGAAAGAAGAGCGATAAAACGCAGCATAGGATCTTGGGTTTAGGTTTTAGGTTTCTGCGAGCAGCCAACGATTAAACTTCATTGAGTCACTCGCTAATCAAGGTTTAATTAAACCCAACATATAGTCGCTTCGGAAGAGCTTTCATATGGCTTTACATTGGGTTTGAAAGGGCTTCGAAAGGGACTAAGCTATTTCAATTATACCGCGGAATCCACGTGCGGCATAATAGGATTCTGCTCCGTTATGATAGGTAAATACACGATCGTAGCGATAATCCCCAAAAATGGCGCCTCCGAGTTTCCGCACTGCATCCGGAGTCTTGAGCCAAGAGGAAGTTTTATTATCAAATTTTCCTAAGGCTTGCAGGGCGGCGTATTGCTGCTCATCCATAATTTCTATGCCCATTTCTTTAGCCATCCCCATTGCGCTCTGTTTGGGTTTATGTTCTTTGCGGGAGTCTAAAGCGGCTTGATCATAGCAGATGCTGCGTCGGCCTTTTGGGCTCTCCGCGCTACAGTCGCCAAAAGTGATGGTTCCCTTAGTCTTGTCGTAGGCTATAACATCGGGCTCGCCTTCCGTTTCCTCCATGAGATGAAGCGCGGAAAGCGCCGCTGGGGATTTCATCAGTTTGTTTTCGACCTCTGTCCAGTCTAAGCCAAGGTGCCGATCCATATGTTTTTCAAAGCGTTTCTTTAAGATGCCGAGTAATTCCTTAGTACGTTCTGCTAATAGGTTTTCCATAGTTTATTGTGGTTGATGTGCGTGTACACAGACTACGAATTTACAAAAAAGCTCTTTCAATTGATAAAGTTCGCAGGAGAAATGCTCACTATGCAATCCTCAGTAACACAACTTAATTCGATTAGCTAACGAGGAATTCGTGTAGAGTATCATTTACAAATCTATTTTTAACATGGGTATATGCGACGCTTATTTACAGGAAGTATTGGTTTATCGTATATTAGGTGGTAAAATCACACAAAATTACATTTGCGAGGCCTTCTCGCCAATCAACTTATGGCTGGATATTATACAGTAAGATTTCTCATGTTATCTTTATTGTTGACGTTTTTATTGGTGCTCCAAGCACGCGAAAAAAAGGACAACAACAATGCCTCGTTGACTTATTTTATTCAGAAAGAGAGGAGTTTTGGAGCCGATACTATTGCACTTAAAGAGTTTTAACACCCTTGCGTCAGCGTGCTTTAAAAGGAGATGTGGTAAAGCAAAAGGTGGTCTATTATGCATTGATGGGGCGGGGTACTAGCCGCAAGATAGAACAGATTAACACGATAAGTACGGCGTATTATAAGAAAGCACGTGATTTGGCGACCCAGTCTGAGGATGAAGCGCTTGGCCTATGGGTTCAAATAGAGTTAGCAAATTATTATTATCGATTTAACTTATTGGAGAAATGCCTGCCTTATTTAATGAACGCCTCGTTTAAGATCGATGATATCCGGTATGACGATCAGATCATTCCAGAGGAATCCTACCGTTCCTTAGGCTTCTTTTTCTGCACGATAGGCGAATATAAAGACGCTATACATTACCTAAAAGAAGCAGCATTTTTGGCACGGGACCCATCAGAATTGAAGACGTCCATCTTGGACAATTTGGCTTTGTGCCACTTGCATGAAAAGGATACAACGGTAGCCTTGGCCTACTTAAACGATGCGAAGACGATGGCATTGCAAATAGATGCAAAGGCTAGGCTAGCTCGCGTGAATGGCATGCTAGCAATGGTTAACTTAGGCAAAGGGGAGCTTGACTCGGCATTACATTACGTTGACCAAGATGTGATGTTGAGCGAAGAAAGTGGCGATAAAACCAATCAACAGTATGCAGAGATCATCAATGCGAAGGTTTTAATGGCCAAGGGCGACATGCATGCTGCGGAATTCCTGCTGGACAAGTTGGGAGAAGAACTTAAAAGTAACCCGTCAAGAACCGATTTCCTGATCGAAGTGGAGCAATTAAGGCTTAAGATCGCGGAGCATAAAAGAGATTCGGAAATGGAGCTCGCTATTCGCCGGAACCTTGGGATGCTGAAGGATAGTACGATCTATGGGGAGGACGCCCAAGTAATTCAAAGGGCGAGAGTTTTGGCCGCCAAAGAGCGCTATTTGAATGAGGCGAGTATCACGAACCTCAAGGTGCAGCAAGGGCGCTTCGCTCGTAATATGTATATCGTGGTGCTAGTATTGGGCATAGGTATCCTGATTATTGCCTATATCGACTTCCGTCGCAAAATGTTCGCCCGGTATCATCGATACGAAAAGAAAGTGTTAGCCTATCGCTTGGAAAAAACCTTGCTCGATCAGAAGCTCGAACAGGCGCATAAAACACTAGCCGATTACCTTCGATTCTTGACGGATAAAAATCGACAGATTGAAAGCTTGCAACGAGAAATAGTTCGTATCAATAAATCGACATTAGCCGAGATAGAAGAGAAAAATGGGAAGCTGAAGCAGGTGTTGCAGTCGCATATCTTAACCGAAGATGGGTGGCAGAATTTCAATATGACTTTCGACGAGGCTTATCCAAACTATTATAATCAATTGAAAAAATGGATTCCGGAACTCACGGAAAACAATATCCGATTTATTATGTTGCAGAAACTAGGGCTTACTGCTGCCGAAACAGCCAATGTCCTGGGTATATCTCTGGAAGCGATCAAGTAGAATAAGCAAAGGCTTAAACAGAAGCTGGGAGATAAGTATGTGCAGGTGATGGAGATTATATAGCTTATCTGTTTTTGAGCTAAAAATTCTATCTTGCATTAAAGTCAACATGTGTATGAAAAGAGCGTTTTACCTTCTAGTTTTAGTGCTATTTACAAGCGTGCAGCTGCATGCCCAAGAGAAGAGGGCTACGGGATGGATCTTTGGTCCATCGGTCGGATATCAGTATCAGAGCGGTAGTTTTCTGAAGGCTTCGGCATGGGGGATGTTTGCGATCAATCAGTCACAGTACCTCAAACTAGATGGAGGAGCCAATTTTACATGGATGATGGATAAGACGACGGTCATCCCGCAATTTGGAGCGACCTATTATTTGAACAATGTTGCGGTTTGGCCTTTTCTGAAAGGGGAAATAACTCCTTACACCGCGACTGCCAAGGCCGGGATTGGAGTATTCAATCTGCTGGAATTTGCAGCCGGCTACGGTTTTGATATCAATACCAAAAAAGACTTTAAACCGATCGATGGGTTTACTTTTTCGGTTGGGGTCAATATCCCGTTAAAATTCCATCTTTACTAAGAAGATATTATTCAATCCATTCTTTGAAATCGTTTACTCGCTCGCGACTAACGATTACCTCGGCATTTGCATAATGATGAAAATACAATTTCAGATTCCTGATCTGAGGTTGAGGGTGCTGGTATTCGCATGGCTTGTGTTTTTGTTAAAAGTATTGCCAATGCTTGCCTTAGCGAATTTATTGTCGCCGAACTGTTGTTTTCTATGGATGAACTGTTGATTTCTGTATGGTTTGATTTTGTACATTTGTAGTTCAGATAACCAGCATGAAAACTTTTCGTAATCTTTCGCAGCCGACCGGACGTACTATTCACTTGGACGATCAATCATATCAGTTTTTTGGAGGAACAGCTTACTTAGGCCTGCTCGATAATAAGGACTATATCGAGCTGTTTAAGGAAGGAATTGACAGGTATGGGCTGAATAACGGGACGTCCAGAACCAATAATTTACAGCTTGGGGTTTATGCGGAAGCGGAAAAATTTATGGCAGGTAGATTTGGATTCGAGGATGCGGTATTGCTTTCTTCGGGATACCTGGCGGCTCAGGTCGCTGTAAAATCTGTAGTCGAAAACCGTTCTGTTCTTTATGCGCCTGGCGCGCATCCTTCTTTATGGATAGCGGAAGATCCAAAGGTCGGGTTATCCTTTTCGGCATGGAAAACGGAGGTAATCGATAAGATAAATAATAGCTCGGAATCTGATTTCGTGATCATATCCAACGCGATCGATAATCTTACGCCTGAATTGTTTGATTTCTCTGATTTTCAGAATATTGCCGAGGATAAGAATGTGTTACTAATACTGGATGATTCTCACGGAATAGGAGTGCTGAACAAGAATGCATTGTCGACGGATTTGAGGGCGTTGGGGGCTGCGAAAAACATAGAAATTGTTGTTTTGGCTTCTTTGGCAAAAGGACTAGGAACCGATGCGGGGGTCGTACTGGGAAATGCTGCTACCCTGGAGAAAATCAGGAAGCATCCTATCTACATGGGCGCTTCGCCAAGCTCGCCTGCTGCTTTATATGCATTAGTTCACGGCAATCGGATTTATGAGTCTGCGTTCGATAAATTGCATCAAAACATTGACATCGCTAAGGCGCTTTTCTCGAATCTAGAGGGATATCATAATATCCCCAATTTCCCGGTTTTTACTTCGCATGATCCCAATTTATATCGTTACTTAGTGCAGCATCAGGTGCTAATTTCCAGTTTTCCATATCCTTTGCCGACGAGCCCGCTACTAAACCGAATTGTAATATCCGCACTGCATGAGGAAAGTGATATATCGCAATTAGCAGAAGTTTTGATGTCGCAACATCGATTAAAACTTTGATTGTCAATAAAATAATTGTAACTTTGCGAGCCTTTTGAAATGTAAAATTGGGGGAAATAAGACTAAATACTTGAATAGTAGATATTTGGTCTGCAAAAAAACATGAAAATATTTCCATTACTCATTTTAAAAGAATACTTTTGCATCCCCAAAAGGGCAAAGATGCCAAGGGTTTAGATTAATTAGAGTAAATATAGATATGACTAAAGCAGAAATTATTGCAGAAATCTCTAACAAAACTGGTTTAGAGAAGGTTGATGTACAGGAAACCGTAGAAGCATTCTTCAAAGTGGTAAAAAACGCAATGGTTGGCGGTGAGAATGTGTATGTGAGAGGTTTTGGTAGTTTTGTAGTGAAAAAGAGAGCAGAAAAAACAGCTCGTAACATTTCCAAAAACACAGCTATTATTATCCCTGAGCACTTTGTGCCAAGTTTCAAACCTGCAAAAGTTTTTGTAGAAAAAGTTAAAAACGGGAACAAAAAATAAGTATTGATTCATGAAAAATACCAAGCAAATCCAGATCATCGTCGTAGCAGTAGTTGTCCTAATCATGGGATTCCTTGTTCTACGACCTGTGAAAGGCTTGGTTGATCAAGAGAAAAATACTGCAGGAGCTGCTACCACAGAGGCTCCTGCAAATCAAATTACCCTGAGCGCAGCATCCGAAGCTGCCAAGCGTGGCCTTAATCCTGCTATCTTAAATGAAATCACTGATTTGGAAGCGAAAGCGGATAAAGCGGATGGAGATGAGAAAGTAGCGATCTACCAACAATTAGCTGATAAATGGAACGACCTTGAAAAATTTGCCCCTCAAGCATTATTGTATGAGGAAATGGCAAAAATTTCACCTAAATTCGACCTTTGGTTGAAAGCTGGAAATGCCTACCGTAAAGCTTACACGAATCTTCAAGACACAACAACCGCGAAAGCATTGAATCAACAAGCGATTGCGGCATACGAGAAAGCTGTCGAGTTGAATGGTGCTAGCTTGGACGCTAAAACAGGGCTAGGTGCCGCAATGGTAACCGGAACAAACAACCCGATGGCTGGTATTGCACTACTGCAAGAGGTAGTGAAAGCCGAGCCGAAAAATCTAGAAGCTAATAAAACATTAGGTTTATTCTCCTTACAGTCTAGACAGTTCGATAAAGCTATCGAACGTTTCAAAACCGTAATTGAGCAGAGGCCTGATGCTGAATCGTACTTCTATTTAGCCACTGGCTATGAAAATATAGGGATGAAGAACGAAGCTATCGCTGCTTTTCAAAAAAGTAAAGGGTTAGCCGCCGATCCAAGTCTCTCCCAGTTCATCGACAGACGTATTGATGAGCTAAGTAAGTAATTAACAATTAGTAATAATCATTTAAAAACATTAAAGCTATGCCAAGCGGAAAAAAAAGAAAAAGACACAAAATGGCTACTCACAAGCGCAAAAAACGTTTAAGAAAAAATAGACACAAGAAAAAATAACGTTTAACGTTTATTTTTAAAAAATATGTGGTTACAATCTATGATGGTATAAGCATCATAGATTGTTTTTTTCATTAAACGGTTTTTTGTTTAACCGGACAATTTATGTTGTGGAGCGAGTCCACAATAGTCCTTAATTTCAGTAGCTGTTGGTAAAGGAATTAATTATCGATTCAGTCCCCGATAAGGGGGTGACTATTGCTTTACTACAGGATAAGCAACTGGTTGAGTTAAACCGAGAGCAAGCAGACAATAACTACGCGGTAGGAGATATTTACCTAGGAAGAGTAAAGAAAATCATGCCCGGTCTGAATGCAGCATTCGTAGATGTAGGCTACGAAAAGGATGCGTTCTTGCATTACCTTGACCTCGGACCTCAAGTACAGTCATTGCTTAAACTTACCAGAGTGGTAAAGAACGGCAGTTATCAAGAGAAACTGCTCAATAGTTTAAAACTTGAAAAGGACATTGACAAAGCTGGAAAAATATCGGATATTCTTAGCCGTAACACGCTGTTGCCAGTGCAAATCGCAAAAGAACCGATATCCACTAAGGGCCCAAGGCTAAGTTCCGACTTATCCATCGCTGGTCGTTTTGTGGTGTTGGTCCCTTTCTCAAGTTCGGTTTCCATTTCCAAGAAAATAAAAGGTAGTGCCGAAAGAAACAGACTGAAGAAAATAGTCGAGAGTATTAAACCCGCTAATTTTGGGGTAATCATTCGAACAGTCTCTGAAGGCAAAGGGGTAGAAGAAATGCAAAAAGATCTACTCGACCTGATTTCTAAATGGGAACTATTTACCAAACGTCTTAAAACAGCTGAACCTCCTCAAAAAGTATTAGGTGAAATGGATCGCGCTTCGACAATATTGCGCGATATTCTTACCGATGAATTCTCTCATATCTATGTTAATGATGCAGATATCTTTGAAGAGGTAAAATCATATATACAGGAGATTTCTCCCGATTTAGAAAAAATAGTTAAACACTATAAAGGTAAAGAACCTATTTTCGACCATTTCGGTGTAGAAAGGCAAATTAAGGCGTCTTTTGGCAAGACGGTCAATTTGCAGGGTGGTGCATATCTCGTAATTGAGCATACTGAAGCACTGCACGTAATTGATGTCAATAGCGGAAACCGCATTGCCAATAAGGAAAATCAAGAAGATAACGCGCTTCTAGTAAATAAGGAAGCTGCGAAAGAAATTGCCCGACAGCTTAGGCTGAGGGATATGGGCGGCATTGTGGTAATCGATTTTATCGATATGCACAAAGCAACCAATAGAAAAGAATTGTATGGATTCTTAAAAGAATGTATGGCGAGCGATCGTGCGAGACATACGATTCTTCCTCCTAGTAAATTTGGATTAGTACAGATTACTAGACAACGGGTAAGACCAGAAATGAGCATTGTGACCAATGAGAAATGTCCTGCTTGTGATGGTACCGGCGAAATTAGATCCAGCATCGTCTTACTGGACGACATTGAGAATAATTTAAGCTTCATACTACAAGAGCAAAACGAGAAGGGAGTAACCTTATGTGTTCACCCTTATATTGCGGCCTACATTACCAAAGGTTTTGTCTCGAGAAGGTTAAAATGGTTTTTCAAATACGGAAAATGGATTAAAGTGAAGGAGATGTCCTCATATTACCTGACGGAATTCCACTTCTTTAATGCCAAAGACGAAGAAATTAAACTTTAAAAGAGGCGACCTAGGTCGCCTCTTTTCGTTTTTTAAAATTCCAATGACTGTGTTTGGTTAGTCTAAAAATAATCAATAAGCCGCTGAATGAGTAGGTTTTACCGATAATTAACAAGCCAGTGGATTGCTAGCCCGTCTTTCTCCATTTTGCGAAAATAAGTCATCTGTCGCTTTGCAAAGCGATGGATTTCTGTCCGAAGCTTATCATGGAATTCCTCCAACGTTAGCTTGCCTAATAGGTAATAGGAAGCATACTTGTATTCCAATCCAAACCATTGCAATTGATCATGGCTAAGACCGCTTTCCAATAAACCCTGAACCTCCGGAATTAAACCCTCTTCCATCCTTGCCGACAAGCGCTTATCGATTCGGCCTCGTCGAGTTTCCAATGAAGGATTTAATGCCATGATAAGGTATGGGTATTGTTTATTTGCTGAGTCTATTGGTAGCTCGTTTGTCTCTAGGTAGCGGATGATTTCTAAGGCTCTTATTAATCGGTTGTGGCTATCCCAATCAATCTGAAAGTCGGATGGGATTTCCTCAGCTTTGATTTTATCGATGAGCTCCGCTTTCGTGAATGCAGCATGTTCCACATGGAATGTATCGTCTTTCGGAATCGAGCTATAGGGCTGAGGCTGTAATAGCGTTTGAACATAAGACCCCGTTCCGCCGCAGAGTATCGGAAGCTTCCCTCTACGGATGATATCCTGATAAGCGATATCAAAATCTTTTACGAATTCCTTAACCGAATATTGCGTTGTCGGAGGTGCGATATCAATAAGATGATAGGGGATGCCGTCATATTCTTTCAAATCTTTGCCCGTTCCGATATCTAATCCTTGGTACACCTGCCTCGAGTCGGCAGAGATAATTTCCCCATCGAGTGCCTTTGCCAGTTCGACGGCTAACTTCGTTTTGCCGGAAGCTGTAGGTCCGATGAGAATCAAAAGCAAATCAGGCGAAAGTGTTTCTTTCGCCCGATTAATGTATTTTACAATGTCTTGTGTCGTCTTTAGATCACAAATTTTGTCCATTTCTCGTTGCTATCGTTGCTTTTTACCACCGTATCGATGAAGGCCATTCCGCGCACACCGTCGTAAACATTCGGAAAGTCCTGCGCTTCAGCAGATGGCGTTACACCTTCTTTCTTACCCGATACAGTTAATGCAAAGTTACGGTAAATGTTTGCAAAAGACTCCAATAATCCTTCCGGATGCCCTGCAGGAATACGCGTATTATGTGTCGCAAAGCTGCTTAATGTAAATGGAGCAGCATACGCATTACCCGTGCGGTATAACTGTCTAGGCTGATCCAGCATCTTAACGATTAAGTTATTAGGATCTTCATTCGCCCATTCCAATCCACCTTTTTCGCCATATACACGAATGCGAACAGCATTTTCTTCACCCGCAGAAATCTGCGATGCCATCAAAACACCCTTTGCTCCATCCTCAAAACGCAATAATACCGAACCATCATCGTCCAATAATCTGCCTTCAACGAATGTTGTCAGATCTGCACAAACCTCTTGAATCTTCAATCCCGTAACATATTCTGCTAAATGCGCGGCATGTGTACCGATATCGCCCATTACTAAAGACTTGCCCGAACGCTTCGGATCTGCGCGCCATGCAGCCCCAGCATTGCCCTCACGCTCGCTCAAGCGGCTTAACCAACCCTGCGGATACTCGACAACAATCTTGCGGATCTTGCCGAAGTGCCCTTCTTTCACCATCGCCTTCGCCTGTTTTACCATCGGATACCCTGAGTAAGTATGGGTCAAACATAAGGTGCGACCTGTGCGCTCAACAACAGCCTGAAGCTCCTGTGCCTCTTCTAAAGATACAGTCATCGGCTTCTCGACAACAACGTCAAAGCCATTTTCTAAAGCCAGTTTTGCAGGAGCAAAGTGTAAGAAGTTAGGCGTAACGATCGTTACGAAGTCCATACGCTCGCCTTCCGGCAACTGCGCTTCCTTCTCGATCATCTCTTCGTATGTTGCATAAACACGGTCTTCAGCGACAAATAAATCTCTTGCAGACTGCAAAGAAATCTCGGGATTAACGCTGAAAGAACCACATACTAATTCTATTTTTCCATCCATAAAGGCTGCAATGCGGTGAACGGCGCCTATAAACGCGTCATTTCCACCACCGACCATGCCCATGCGAAGTTTTCGTTTCATAAATGAGTGTATTTCGATTGATTAAAGATTAAATATAGTAAAATCCTAAAGGAATTACAGCGATAGAATCAATTTTGTGCTCCCGCTGCTATAGTGCAAATAGCCCTCTGGATACTTTTCCTTTAATGCAGATAGCTCCTCATCCGCCAATATGGGGATTTGCTGGTTGGGAGTAATCCAGAATCGTTGTCCGGGAAGGGTCTTATCTACTTGAAAACCTATCTTCTGCAAACTGGAATCCTGTGTCCAATCCGCATCGACGTAAGTCATGATATCGCTCGGTTTAAAATCTTTGATGAATGCCTGAATCAGTTTAGAAAGACCGCCAATCACGACGATATCGCTTTTATGGCAAAATCGAATCAATTCAAACGATCGGTAATCTTCTGTTTTATTGTGCATTCGTCGGCCGCCACTAAACACAGCAAGGGAAACCAGTTCTCCCTGATGATATAGGCCGTAGCGATATTTGCCCGGCAGTGCTACCTGCAAATGATGGTCTTTTAGAAAACCCAGAGCAATGCGCTTATCAATCCTAACCGCTACAGTCGAACGGGCATAGACCTTTTCCGCTCGCCCCGCTTGCACCTTCAGGCGGTTGTATATCTTTTTCGCATCGCGACGTAGCTGATCTTCGGAAATATGGATTGTCTTTTCGCCCGAACCGGCGATCGTTCCTTGTGAAACATCTGTATAATAATGTATCGCAAAGCCCATTCCCTCCGCTGTAATGAGCGTATAGTTAGCATATTCCGTCATCGCCGGGCTGAGCTTTAGCCCATAACCAATGAAGTTCAACAGTCCGATCATACCAGCGTTTGCCATGCGCCAAAATTACTCTATTTAACAACAATATGTGGCAATCCTAAATTATTAATAACTTTGTACCGTAAAATTATTCAGATGAAGTTACCTATAGTTGCATATGGAGATCCGGTTTTGAGGAAGAAAACCGAAGAGATTGATGAGGATTATCCAAATTTGAAAGAGACAATCGCCAACATGTTCGAAACCATGTACGCGGCAAATGGCGTAGGAATCGCAGCACCACAAGTGGGCCTTCCTATCCGTTTATTCGTAATCGATGCGTCTCCGTTTGGTGAGGATGACGAAGATGGACCAGGGGACCCTACTGCAAAAGACTTTAAACGGGTATTCATCAACCCTATTTTGGTGGAAGAGTCAGGCAATAAATGGGCGTTTAGTGAAGGTTGCTTAAGTATTCCGCATATCAATGAGGAAGTGATGCGCCAAGAGAATGTCATTATCAATTACTTGGACGAGAACTTCGAAGAGCAAGAAGAAGAGTTAACCGGGCTTGCTGCTCGTGTTGTTCAGCATGAGTACGACCATATCGAAGGAAAGCTATTTATCGACAAGCTTAGTCCATTAAAAAAGGCGATGTTGAAGGGTAAACTAGACTCCATCTCTAAGGGGCAAGTTCGCGTTTCTTACAAAATGTCTTTCCCATTAATGAAGAAGGGTAGATAAAATCGTTACAGCAGATCGCTGAAACACAACTTATATAGAATCACAAAAGAGCCGCAACAATTTTGCGGCTCTTTCTACTTAAAGCCACTTAAAGATTAATAATCGCTATTGCAATTATATAATTCCGCTCGACCTACCGTCCAACCATCCTTCCTTTACCGTTTTATTTTACTTCATTTGAGTCGTTAAAGATTATCGAACTCAAAACCAGATACCCTGAAAAGATATCACTTATTATTTGGATTGCTTTGCTCATGTCTACTGTCGGCTTGTAAAAAAGATAAAGATGAACCTGATTATGAATGGGGAGTAGGCGTGAACCAGTTGCGGGTTTATGCGATAGACGATGTAACCTATGTCATAAAACCAGATAATTCGCATTGGGCGCGCGGGGGCATTTTTACTGCAGAAGTAGGGACGAAGGACAAAGGCTATAAATTGATTGAACAAAATGTGAAGAAAGTTGAAGGCAACTTGTATGGGGATCTGATAGATACTATGTCGAAGATTTAGCGGATGTGAAAGATAATAAACCACTTGAGAAAATTGCGATTGGTGCCATAGACATTTCGGCAGAGAATTACTTTGTTGCTATTTTAAAGACTGATGGTACAGTTTGGGGCTTTGGTCAAAACGGGCACGGAGAATTTGGGATAGGTTCCAGAACGTATGACAAACTTCCATTGACCAAGATCGCTTCTAATGTGTCACAGATTGCTACAGGCTTCTCTAATATCTAGCTTTTGAAAACGGATTCGACCTTATGGTCTGCGGGTGATGATTTATACGGTAAGTTAGGTTATAAGACCGACGGAAACCAACTTACGTTCAAGAAAGTAGCCAATCAGATTAAATTAGTGCGTGCTAGAGGGAATAATGTGATGATGATTAATAATAAAGATGAGGCGTGGAGTTTTGGAGGAAATGCGAACGGTGTGCAAGGAATTGGCTTGAAAAGTCAAGACCCGACTTACCCACACAAGGTCGGCGAGCAAGTGGCGAATGTTTACCCAAACAATTTCTACTCATATTTCCTAAAAACGAATGGCACACTTTGGGCTTCAGGCTCCAACCACCAAGGGCAGATGGGAATTGCGGGGCCAAAGGAGTCTTTCCGATTTACCCAAGTCGCTGAAGACGTGAAAGGCTTGACCGCTGAAGTATCTGCAGGCCATACAATTGTGCTGAAAGCTGGGCGATATGTTGGAACTGGAAGTAACTGGTATAAGCAATTGAGCAATGATGATTCCCAAAAAATCGCAACATGGACAGACTTTATCTTGCCATAAAGGAACTGAGAACCTTAAACCTTATTCTTCCTTCTCGACCATAGGAACCGAAGGAAGGGATAGATTATAGCGAACCGATAGAAAGCGAATAATAAAAACCATGCTCGCACTCACAAAAGCATTGATATTTTCCGAAATAGGTGTCATTTGCAATAGCACATAGCAAACGGCACCTGCTAAGCATGCGGAAGCATAAATCTCTTTTCTCAGAATCAGTGGCGTCTCATTCATTAAGGTATCCCGGATTACACCGCCCATACTCGCTGAGAACATACCCAACATTACAGCAGCAATAGCGCTGCTTTCATAACTTAAGGACTTCTGAACCCCTACCACCGTAAAGAAACCAATACCGATCGCATCAAATAAGAAAAGGGTGCGGGCGAAACTGTCTAAACGTTTATTGAAAAGGATGGATATGGTTACCCCGGCGAAGATCGCAATCAAATAATTACCATCTTCAACCCAAACGGGACGAATATTTAAAAATACATCGCGAAGCGAACCGCCACCAATGGCAGTCACGAAGCCCATAAAGGTGGCTCCAAATACATCTATACCTTTTCGGTTTGCCGCCATAGCACCCGAAATCGCAAAGACCATCGTTCCTAAGAGGTCAATAAAGTAGATAAAATCCATGCAATGCCAGCTTTTACGCCTACAATGATACAAAAATTATTAAACCCCTAACTAAGGAATTGTCTTTGCTTTATAGAGATATCCCTAAACAAATAAAGGAGCCTTGAGAGGGCTCCTTACTAAACAAACTAAACAACGATAGTTGATTGGGTATCCTCGGATGAGGATGGGCTAATTCTTTCCCGGATTTTTTTCCTTACGCAAGGCATCCAGGTCTTCTTTATATTTCTTCTCGATTTCTTTGTATTCTGAACTGTTGCGCAATTCCTCTTCGGCCTTTACTTTCGCTTTCCACTCCGGCGAGTCAAAGTATTTCTCAATTTCCTTACCATGGTCTTCGATCTTTTTCATTTTCTCCTTCCATGCCGGCGAGTTGAAATACTGATCCACCTTGGAAGCATCCTTCTCTAATTTGGCAATCTTTTCATGCCATTCCGGCGAATCAAAATACTGCTCTATTTCTTTGCTCTGTTCCTCGATAGACTTCATTATCCCTTTCCATTCTTTCGATTCGTAGTATTTAGACATATCGGCCCCCGATTCTGCCATCTTCTTCACCTTTGCTTTCCATTCCGGAGAATCAAACTGCCGTTTTACATTCGCATTCAAATCGGCAACCTTCTGCTTCCACTCTGGCGAATTGAAATATTCATTGATCGACTTGGATTGGGATTGGATGGATTCCATCTGTTTTTTCCATTCCGGTGATTTGAAGTACTCGCTCACAGAGGCCGATTCTGCGTTTAATGCATCCAGATGTGCCTGAACTTCCGCCGGTAGTTTAATCGAATCGTGCGTGCCGTGTGATGTGATAACGGTGCGGTTGTTTTTTTTCTTTTTTGTCGTATCCTGCTGTGGTTCTAGTGCAGGCAGAGCAGCCAATGCTTTTGGAATTTCCAACAATTGCACTTCTTCGGCCTCTTCTGCTTTAGCTTCGTTGTTTGGAACTAACCAGGCAACGGTGATTAGCGCGACAGAACTAATTAACAACGCTATAAGCTGCTGTTTTACACTGATGTAATTTGTTTCCATTTTGGTGATTCTTTTAATTCTTTTGAATAAACTATTTCTTCCTGTGGCTGCCATGCTCAATGGATGGCTATTTCCTTGGCGCAGGGTTTCTAATTCAACCAAAGCATGTGCATAAGTTATCGGCTTTTCTACATGCTCAAGTACCATATCGTCGCAGGCATGCTCGCGTTCGCGCTCCATAATTTTGGATAATGCCCAAACAAAAGGATTAAAAAATAAGATGGTTTCGATAGTCACCTTGATCAGATTCAATAAGTAATCCTTACGCTTGATATGTGCGAGCTCGTGCAGTAGAATAGATTCTACCTGCTCAAGCGCCATCATATTTGCAAAGGCGAACGGAAATAAGACGACCGGTTTGAAAAAGCCTATGGTTATAGGAACGGAAATACGCTCCGACAAGAATAAAGGAACATATCCTTTAATATTCAAGAGGGCCTTCGCACGTTCAAATTTTGCCTGCCATGCTAGTGGGCTACCGTGCAGACTCTTGTATTTAAGACGGCGCAGTTTGAGAAAGCTGTTAAATAGGAGGGCGGTCTGCAAGAGGATCCCTATAATATAGATAGAAAAGAGATAGGGGAAAAGGCTTTCCAGCTGAAAATGATTCTCCGAAATATAGCCGATATGACTCGCCATGTTTTCTACGTTTATCGGTAGGCTGTCCGTTTGCTCAAACGGAATTTGATAATAATACATGAAGCTACATGCAAAACCCACCGTCAATAAAATCTGAAAGAGGAAGGCGAGGTTATGTTTCCCGCGCGCATGCATTTTCGGAAAGACCATCATGGTCAAGCATATCATTATATAAAGGATTGCTCCCAGCCATAGCGAGTGGAGCATGCTCCAACTGATCGCTGTTGTAATTTGATAGATTAAGGCTTCCATGGTTAATTGTTTTCAAGATTTTTTAAAAATGCTTTTATCTCATCGATCTCCTTTTTGCTGGTGCGCTCATTTCCCAAAGCCTGCATCACTAAACGCGCCGTCGACCCATTGTACACTGTATCGATCATTTTATCAAGGAATTGATTTTGCGTATCTTCTTTATTGATCTTCGCTGTATATAAATGGGTTTTTGAGGAAGTATCTCTATCCACCATGCCCTTATCATGCATAATTTGCATTAGTTTTAAGATGGTGGTATAGCCAACGTCTTTCTTATCTAAACTTTCAAATACTTCACGAACACTAGATTGTCCCTTGTTCCAAAGCACTTGTAAGATTTCCATTTCGCTATCTGTCGGTTTCATATCTCTTTTGGTTACATCTACGAATCATTTCGTAATCAAATGTACGAAGGTTTTCGTAAATCCAAAATATTTTAACATTTTTTTTGAAAATAGGCGGGGGAGTGTTTAGTAGTGTGTTGAAATGCAAAAGGGAGGGGTGTTTGTTTTCAAGTAGGAAAGGGCTTTGTCTTTGAACCAGGAAAGGAAGGATTTAAGGATTGTCAGGATTGGGCGTACGTTTCCTAAAAGATATATAATCGATCCCCTTATCCACCGCCCTGCCTGATCCTGTTCATCCTTCCTTTTCTGGTTCAGACGAAACACCTCATAAAGGCATTAGCGCATCCCCTTTCTAAAACAAAGTTTCAAAGACAGCTCCCCAATCCCCGCCGCACAGTTCCGACGGCTCAGACCCCTTGCTCTCCCAATACAGACCCCATACAGAACCCAATCAAGCCCGCTCGGCAAGGGCTCTGATAGGGGAGAGCTGGGTTCCTGCAAAAGCTTTTATCCATCGCATGCCCCTTCCGGTCCCCTTCAAAGCCTCAATTTCCCTCCACAAACCCCCAGAACCGCCCCTTCCGACCTATTTCTCGATAAATTATTGCTCACATTGCTAGCGAGTTACGCTATTCCGCTAAAAATATTCGCTCAGGGGTCTTGGAAGTATGGTCAATTTGTCCCTATCTTTGCACCACTCCGCAAGGGAGGGACGGCCGAAACGGCCATGACATCGGGAAGGAAAGAGTAGGATCTGCAGGGCTGAAAAGCACACATAATCCACCTCAAAAAAAAGCCTCAAAAAATATTTTAAAATAAATTTTGGGAATTAAAAAAAAACCTTCTACCTTTGCAGTCCCAACTACGGGGAACGGCTGAGAGCGCAAGGCTCGAAGCTGATAAAACTGAAAGTTTGAGCGCCACGGAAACAAGGCGCACAACATAAGAAAAGCGGAAGCGAGATGCGGAAGCGAAAAGTTCTTTAAGAAATAATGATCATGTAGCGCAGCGAGTAGACGCAAGTCGAAAGTTGAACAAGAAGATTTTTAGAAATCAATTCAACCAGATCGGAACCAGGGAAACAGATATTTAAATAAAGACAATTCTATTTATTATAAATAGTCTTGATCTTACACTTCATTTTACAATGGAGAGTTTGATCCTGGCTCAGGATGAACGCTAGCGGCAGGCCTAATACATGCAAGTCGAACGGGATCCATTTGTTAGCTTGCTAACAGATGGTGAGAGTGGCGCACGGGTGCGTAACGCGTGAGCAACCTACCCATATCAGGGGGATAGCCCGAAGAAATTCGGATTAACACCGCATAAGACTACGAGATGGCATCATCAAGTAGTTAAATATTTATAGGATATGGATGGGCTCGCGTGACATTAGCTAGTTGGTGAGGTAACGGCTCACCAAGGCGACGATGTCTAGGGGCTCTGAGAGGAGAATCCCCCACACTGGTACTGAGACACGGACCAGACTCCTACGGGAGGCAGCAGTAAGGAATATTGGTCAATGGACGGAAGTCTGAACCAGCCATGCCGCGTGCAGGATGACTGCCCTATGGGTTGTAAACTGCTTTTGTCGAGGAATAAACCTATCTACGTGTAGATAGCTGAATGTACTCGAAGAATAAGGATCGGCTAACTCCGTGCCAGCAGCCGCGGTAATACGGAGGATCCGAGCGTTATCCGGATTTATTGGGTTTAAAGGGTGCGTAGGCGGCACTTTAAGTCAGGGGTGAAAGACGGCAGCTTAACTGTCGCAGTGCCTTTGATACTGAAGTGCTTGAATGCGGTTGAAGACGGCGGAATGAGACAAGTAGCGGTGAAATGCATAGATATGTCTCAGAACACCGATTGCGAAGGCAGCTGTCTAAGCCGTTATTGACGCTGATGCACGAAAGCGTGGGGATCGAACAGGATTAGATACCCTGGTAGTCCACGCCCTAAACGATGATAACTCGATGTTTGCGATATACAGTAAGCGTCCAAGCGAAAGCGTTAAGTTATCCACCTGGGGAGTACGCCCGCAAGGGTGAAACTCAAAGGAATTGACGGGGGCCCGCACAAGCGGAGGAGCATGTGGTT
The DNA here is from genome assembly GCF_008274825.1 of Sphingobacterium hotanense. Classification (NCBI taxonomy): domain Bacteria; kingdom Pseudomonadati; phylum Bacteroidota; class Sphingobacteriia; order Sphingobacteriales; family Sphingobacteriaceae; genus Sphingobacterium; species Sphingobacterium hotanense. The sequence goes on along the minus strand of NZ_CP030848.1, from coordinate 4,385,446 downwards.
TAATTCGATGATACGCGAGGAACCTTACCCGGGCTTGAAAGTTACTGAAGGATGCAGAGACGCATCCGTCCTTCGGGACAGGAAACTAGGTGCTGCATGGCTGTCGTCAGCTCGTGCCGTGAGGTGTTGGGTTAAGTCCCGCAACGAGCGCAACCCCTATGTTTAGTTGCCAGCATTTAAGGTGGGGACTCTAAACAGACTGCCTGCGCAAGCAGAGAGGAAGGCGGGGACGACGTCAAGTCATCATGGCCCTTACGTCCGGGGCTACACACGTGCTACAATGGATGGTACAGCGGGCAGCTACATAGCAATATGATGCCAATCTCGAAAAGCCATTCACAGTTCGGATCGGGGTCTGCAACTCGACCCCGTGAAGTTGGATTCGCTAGTAATCGCGTATCAGCAATGACGCGGTGAATACGTTCCCGGGCCTTGTACACACCGCCCGTCAAGCCATGAAAGCTGGGGGTACCTAAAGCATGTAACCGCAAGGAGCGTGTTAGGGTAAAACCGGTAATTGGGGCTAAGTCGTAACAAGGTAGCCGTACCGGAAGGTGCGGCTGGAATACCTCCTTTCTAGAGCCTGATTCCGGCTCGTCTGCGCAACATTTGATCGTTAAAACAAGAAACACATTAGAAGAAAGTACCTGCCCAGCGTAAGTTGGCATGGTATCTTGAGAAGATGAGGAATTTAAGCTAGTCCCGTAGCTCAGTTGGTTAGAGCACTACACTGATAATGTAGGGGTCAGCAGTTCAAATCTGCTCGGGACTACCATAAGACACACGATGGGGAATTAGCTCAGCTGGCTAGAGCACCTGCCTTGCACGCAGGGGGTCAACGGTTCGAATCCGTTATTCTCCACAAGTCATCGAAGATGACAGATGTGAGACATCAGACAACAGACAATAGAGCCCTTTACGGCGCCCTAGGTCTACGATCTAATATCTGACATCTATTATCTAGCGAAGACAAAGAGTTCTTTGACATATTGGAAGAAAAGAGACACAAGAGAAGACAACAGAAGCTTTTTCTACTTGTAGAACAAGCGAAAGCAACCTATCACTTAGCAAAAGGGGTGATAGTGTGAAGAAAGTAAATAAGGGCACACGGGGGATGCCTAGGCTCTCAGAGGCGATGAAGGACGTGATAAGCTGCGATAAGCTGCGGGGATTGGCAAATGCGATTCGATCCGCAGATTTCCGAATGGGGCAACCTAATATACTGAAGGTATATTGTATAATACGCGAACGCGCCGAACTGAAACATCTAAGTAAGCGTAGGAGGAGAAAATAATAATGATTTCCCAAGTAGTGGCGAGCGAACGGGAAAGAGCCCAAACCTATATTGTTACGGCAATATGGGGGTTGTAGGACCACGACATTGTACTGTGCTATGAACTGGAAGCAGGTGGGAAACTGCGCGATATGGGTGATAGCCCCGTACAGGTAAAGAATACAGGCATAGTGGTATCCTGAGTACCGCGGGACCGGAGAAATCCTGTGGGAATCTGCCAGCACCATCTGGTAAGGCTAAATACTCCTGAGAGACCGATAGTGAACCAGTACCGTGAGGGAAAGGTGAAAAGAACCTCGAACAGAGGAGTGAAAAGAACCTGAAACCGTGTGCTTACAAGCGGTCGGAGCGGAGCGATTCCGTGACGGCGTGCCTTTTGCATAATGAGCCTACGAGTTACTCTTGTCCGGCAAGGTTAATTGATTAAGTCAAGGAGCCGAAGCGAAAGCGAGTCTGAATAGGGCGCATAGTCGGATGAGGTAGACGCGAAACCTTGTGATCTACCCTTGGGCAGGTTGAAGGTGCGGTAACACGTACTGGAGGACCGAACCGATAAACGTTGAAAAGTTTCCGGATGACCTGAGGGTAGGGGTGAAAGGCCAATCAAACTGGGAAATAGCTCGTACTCCCCGAAATGTTTTTAGGAACAGCGTCGGCATTGAGTCTAGCAGAGGTAGAGCTACCGATTGGGTGCGGGGGAGTCAAATCCTACCAAATCCAGACGAACTCCGAATGCTGTTAGATATGGCCGGCAGTGAGGCTTTGGGTGCTAAGGTCCAAGGCCGAGAGGGAAAGAACCCAGACCATCAGCTAAGGTCCCTAAATGTAGTCTAAGTTGAACTAACGAGGTCCGGTTGCCCAGACAGCTAGGATGTTGGCTTGGAAGCAGCCATTCATTTAAAGAGTGCGTAACAGCTCACTAGTCGAGCGACCGGGCGTGGATAATAAACGGGCATCAAGATTACTACCGAAGCTATGGATTGCAATTTATTGCACTGGTAGGGGAGCATTCTATAGGGGGCGAATCCGCAAGGTGACTTGTGGTGGACTTTATAGAAAAGCAAATGTAGGCATAAGTAACGATAAGGCGGGTGAGAAACCCGCCCACCGAAAGACCCAGGTTTCCTGATCAACGCTAATCGGATCAGGGTTAGTCGGGGCCTAAGGCTCATCCGAAAGGAGAACGCCGATGGACAACGGGTTAATATTCCCGTACTGTTGATGACTGCGATGTGGTGACGGAGTAGTGACACTGCCGCGAACTGACGGAATAGTTCGTTGAAGGACGTAGGTATTGGACCGGTAGGCAAATCCGCCGGTCTAGCTGAAATCTGATAGTACAGCAAACCCTCGGGGGCGCTGATAGTGCAGGTAAGCAGACTTCCAAGAAAACCCGCTAAGCTTCAGGTCATCAACACCCGTACCGCAAACCGACACAGGTGGTCGAGGAGAGAATCCTAAGGTGCTCGAGTGAATCATGGCTAAGGAACTCGGCAAAATGGCCCTGTAACTTCGGGAGAAGGGGCGCTTCCTCCAGTGATGGAGAAGCCGCAGTGAAAAGGCCCAGGCGACTGTTTAGCAAAAACATATGGCTTTGCGAAATCGAAAGATGAAGTATAAGGCCTGACACCTGCCCGGTGCTGGAAGGTTAAGAGGGGATGTCATCCGCAAGGAGAAGCATTGAATCGAAGCCCCAGTAAACGGCGGCCGTAACTATAACGGTCCTAAGGTAGCGAAATTCCTTGTCGGGTAAGTTCCGACCTGCACGAATGGTGTAACGATCTGGGCGCTGTCTCAGCCATGAGCTCGGTGAAATTGTGGTATCGGTGAAGACGCCGGTTACCCGCAACGGGACGGAAAGACCCCATGAACCTTCACTATAGCTTAACATTGAAATTGGGTACAGGATGTGTAGGATAGGCGGGAGTATGTGAAGCGGTTTCGCCAGGAATCGTGGATACAACCTTGAAATACCGCCCTTTCTGTATTCGGTTTCTAACTCGGCTGTGCCGAGGACATTGTTTGGTGGGTAGTTTGACTGGGGTGGTCGCCTCCAAAAAGGTAACGGAGGCTTTCAAAGGTAAGCTCAGTACGCTTGGTAACCGTACGAGGAGTGCAATGGCATAAGCTTGCTTGACTGTGAGACCTACAAGTCGACCAGGGTCGAAAGACGGACATAGTGATCCGGTGGTTCTGTATGGAAGGGCCATCGCTCAAAGGATAAAAGGTACTCTGGGGATAACAGGCTGATCTCCCCCAAGAGCTCATATCGACGGGGAGGTTTGGCACCTCGATGTCGGCTCGTCACATCCTGGGGCTGGAGAAGGTCCCAAGGGTTGGGCTGTTCGCCCATTAAAGTGGCACGCGAGCTGGGTTCAGAACGTCGCGAGACAGTTCGGTCCCTATCTGTTGTGGGCGTTGGAAGTTTGAGTGGATCTGACCTTAGTACGAGAGGACCGGGTTGGACGGACCGCTGGTGAACCTGTTATGCCGCCAGGTGTACGGCAGGGTAGCTACGTCCGGGATAGATAAGCGCTGAAAGCATCTAAGTGCGAAACTAGCCACGAGATGAGACTTCCTTATAGGGTCGTTGTAGATGACGACGTTGATAGGTCATAGGTGTAAAGGTTGAGAGACCAAAGCCAAGTGATACTAATAGCCCGAAGCTTTCCAATGCAGATAGTCTGTTGTCCTCTCTCTTTTTGAATCTTTTCTTCCAATAACATGTCAATGTTGGTACTTGCCAAGTGCAGGGTCAACAAAAAGATATTCAGGTGCCTATATCGGCGGTGTCCACCTCTTCCCATTCCGAACAGAGAAGTTAAGCCCGCCAGAGCCGATGGTATTGCCGTAACAGGTGGGAGAGTAGGTCGGCGCCTATTTTTATACGAAAAGCTCGTTATCGAAAGATGACGGGCTTTTTTGTTGGTCTAGATTTTAAGCAATAGACATTAGAGCTATCTGAACCAAGAAAGGAAGGATTTAAGGATTGGTGGGACCATGTTCATCTTTTAATCCTTCCTTTCCTAGTTCAAGACATCTAAACATCATCTTTGCCTTATTGATCCTTCCCTTCCAAGTAAAAACAGGGCGCAAAAAAGGGCGCCTTATCGGCGCCCAGCTCTAATATCTAATGTCTAATATCTAACAGTCTAATATCTAATTTGACTCTTCCTCATCTTCGTAGAACTCCAGAAGGGATTCCACATAGGTTTCTGTCCATCCGGCTACAATATCATCATAAGCTTCGTCAGGGATGTTGACATGGTTGACTTCGAAGGAAGTGCCTTTTTTATGCTCATGTAGTTTTAGGGTCACTATGGATGGCTCCTCCTGTTCTCCAAAATACCATTGCTGTACGATTTTACTGGATGGTTCTAAAGCGATGAACTTTCCTTCGATAGCGCCGTCCCATAAAGAGAATTCTCCGCCTACTGTTGGATCGATTGTGACAAGGTCTCCGGTCCATAATCGTATGGTTATTTCGGTCGTCAAGGCACGATAGATCTCCTCAGGGCTAGCCGGGATAATATAATATTTCTTAAAATCTTTCATTGTTGTTTTGAAAAAAGACAATTTCCGTAAATTTACGCAGATTTATTAGCAAAGCATGAGTAATTTCCTCCCAAATTCACTGATACAACGACTTGGGGTCAATCCGACCTTTGACAAAGACGCTTTTATTGCTGCCCACGAAGATGGAAACCAAATAACTTCCATCCGATTAAATCCATTCAAACCTACTGAATTGGATTTTTATCTTTCTGAGCAGGTCAAATGGTGTGATAGAGGATATTATTTGGCGAATAGGCCACAGTTCACTTTAGATCCGCTCTTCCATGCCGGCGCATATTATGTGCAGGAAGCTTCTTCGATGTTTATTGCACATTTTATTCAAACTTTGGGTTTAGATAAGGATGCCCTGTTTGCTGCGGATGTCTGTGCGGCCCCCGGAGGGAAGTCCACCTTGCTCAATTCTTATTTGCACCCAGATAGCTTGCTCCTATCGAACGAAATCATAAAAAGCCGATCAATTATACTGCAGGAAAATTTAACGCGCTGGGGAGCTTCAAATGTTGTTGTTAGTAATAATGATCCTGCAGCATTTAGACGTTTGCCTGGCTTTTTTGATCTCTTGCTTGTGGACGCGCCTTGTTCGGGTTCTGGCATGTTCAGAAAAGACGAGGATGCTATTGATGAATGGTCTGAAGCGAATGTCAAGCTATGTAGCGAGCGTCAGCAGCGCATTCTATCTGAAGTGCTGACAGCGCTTAAAACCAATGGCTATCTGATTTATTCTACTTGTTCCTATTCGGAAGAGGAAAATGAACATATTCTCGATTGGCTGATGGATGAATTTGAAATGGAAACGGTAGACGTGGAATTGAAAGAGGAATGGGGAATCGTAAAGTCCAACTCACCGAAGCATCAAGCTACAGGCTTTCGGTTTTACCCACATCGCGTGAAAGGAGAGGGTTTTTTTGTTGCTGTGCTGCGCATGAAGCGAGTTCAGCCTTCATTTTCCCTCAAGAAATTGAAAGTGGAGAAGTCACCTCTACCAAAAGATGCGTTAAAGGGCTGGGTAAAAGATTATGCGGGCTTCGCAACACTAGTTCATCATGATACGATCCATATATTTGCTAAGGAACATGAATTAGCCATCAAAGCTTTCCAGCAAGTTCTTTATTTAAAGAATGCCGGCACAGCGGTAGGGAAATGGTTGGGAAAAGAGTTGGTACCTAATCATGATTTAGCCTTGAGCATACATCTTGATGAGGCGATAAATTCTATCGATCTTACTTTAGATTTAGCACAGGACTATCTGAGAAAAGAAGCGATGCCTCAGGAGCTTTTTGAGGGGGTGAAGAAAGGCTGGTGCATAGTAAAGTATAAGAACTTACCGATTGGTTGGATCAAAGTCTTAGGAAATAGGGTGAATAACTACTATCCAAAGGAAGTTCGGATAGCCAATTTATAGGCGAAGGGCCTATTTGAGCTCTCGGATGACTAGGTTGCAGATATCTGTTGCAACTTCATCCTTGGATTTCAGTTCGAAACTTTCGATATCGCCATTACGGCTTATTACTGTTACTTTATTGGTGTCGTGGGCAAAACCAGCACCCTTATCTTGCATAGAATTTAATACAATAAAGTCTAGATTTTTACGCTGTAGCTTATCTTTCGCATGCTCGATTTCATTATTAGTTTCGAGTGCAAATCCGATCAGTAGTTGATTCTCTTTCTTAGAACCGCCAAGTGTGGCAAGAATATCGGTCGTTTTTGTCAATGGAATAGAGAAGTGATCCTCTTTCTTCTTGATTTTTTGCGTGGCTACTTCTTCAGGCGTGTAGTCGGCCACGGCTGCACTCATTACTGTAATATCCGCCGCAGGAAAATAGCGCTCGCAAGCGTCTAGCATTTGTTTCGCAGAGGTGACATCCACTCGTTGTACTCCCTGAGGCGTAGATAAAGCCGTAGGTCCACTTACTAATGTAACTTCGGCACCTAGCTCCTGTAGTCTTTTAGCAATCGCATAACCCATCTTACCACTAGAATGATTTCCGATAAATCGTACCGGATCTATGGCTTCATAAGTAGGACCGGCAGATACTAATGCTTTCTTCCCGGATAGCGGTTTAGGCAGTTCAAGATTTTGCTGGATAAAAAGTAAGATGTCTTCCGGTTCAGCTAAACGTCCTTCTCCAATTAGCCCACTCGCCAGTTCTCCATTTCCTGGAGGAATAATCAGATGACCATATTGTTTCAAAAGTGAAATATTTTGCTGAACAGCAGGATGCTTCCACATATCAAGATCCATCGCAGGTGCGAAATATACAGGACCCTTAGCTGATAAGTAGGTGGCAAGGAGAATATTATCGCATAACCCTAGGGCACACTTAGATAAAGTATTCGCCGAAGCTGGGGCGATTAAGATCAGGTCTGCCGACTCGGCAATATGGACATGGTTATTCCATTCCCCGCTGTTTTCGTCGTAATAGTCGACCAAAACGGGGTTATTGGATAAAGTGGAAAGCGTGAGCGGAGTAATAAATGAGGTCGCTTCTTCGGTCATCATGACTTGTACAGAAGCGTTTGCCTTGCGAAGCAATCGTACTAAAGTTGCAATCTTGTAAGCGGCAATACTGCCGCTTACACCAATTACAATATGTTTTCCTTGCAAGGACATGAGATAAACCTATTCTTGCTCTTTAGAAGGGTTTCTAAAGTATACTTTATCGTGTAAGAATTCATCAATTGCTACCAGTGTAGGCTTAGGCATACGCTCGTAGTGTTTTGAGATTTCAATTTGCTCACGGTTTTCAAATACTTCCTCCAAATTGTCATTGCTGCTAGCAAATTCTGATAGCTTTTGGTTCAATTCTTCTTTAATATCAACCGCAATTTGATTTGCACGCTTGCTGATTACCACGATTGACTCGTATAGGTTGTCAGTACCTTTATCCAAATCTCTTAAATCGCGTGTTACCGTACTATTTGGAACTGAATTTTTATTTTGGCTCATATTTAAAATGATATTATGTACAAAGATGATTAATTGTTTGCTTTACTTTCTTCAGATTCGGTTTCTCCAGTTGTAGATGTAGAAATACCTAACTCTTCCTCTTGTTGTTTTCTTAGCTTTTTATCTGCTTCAACGCGCTTAATAGCAATGGCTATCTTACGTTCTGCACTAGATCTTAAACCTTTAAGCTCGTTGCCATACTTACTCTCCGGGAAGTGCTCTGCAAATGTTTCATAATAGTCCAACATTTGGTTGAAACGTTCTTCCTGGCGATGCGGATAGCTGTTGTCGGCAAATAGATACTGCGACTTGATTAGAAGATATTCTACGTCTTCTGCATGTTTTGTATCTGGATATTGTCTCAATACGTTCTCCAAGGCGATTACAGCAGCGCGGTAATCATCAGGAAGCCCCATATTGTAATATAACTTGGCATTGTCGAATGCTTTTTTCTCGAGTTTGTCGCGCAGATTCTGGATAAGATCCGAAGCCTCTTTTGCTCGCTCTGACTCTGGATAAAGATTCACGAATAATTGTAACTCTTCGATTGCCTTACGTGTGTTCTCTTGATCTAAATTCGATCTAGGCGAGTCGAGGTAGAAACAATAAGCCGACATGAATCGACATTCTTCGGCACGCTGACTATTCGGATAATTTAATGCAAACTGTTTGAAGTGGTATCGAGCGGAGATATAATCCTTTAGTCGATAACTTGCATAGGCAGTATAGTAAGCAAGGTCTTCTGCATCAGAAGTACCTCGATAACGAGTTAACAGGTCTTCAAATAAAGTCAGCGCTTTTGAATACTTCTCATTTTCGTAGTATTTGATAGCTTCCTGATACTTCATTTGTATATTATTGCTGGCGCGTAATTTCTCGAACTTGCTTTTGCAACTACCAAAAACAAATAATAAAGAAGCACCGACAATTAGGCTAAATACATGATTCTTTAAAAACATCCCACAAAGATACGTCAATTAAAACTAATTTTCAATTATATTTCCGCGCTAAAATACTCGAATTCGGTGTAGAAGATGCTTTGTTTTCACGGTTTTAACAATCTTTAACTAAGAATATGCTTAAGTCAGTTAAATGTTGAAATCTCGTGCTTCACCGGTCTTTTGTGGAAAAAATACCTATATTTACTAATAAATTTTATTAGCTATTTAAAAATGACCTTATTAGAGAGAGTAGAGCAGGCTTTGGATTCAATCAGACCGTATTTGGAAACTGATGGAGGAAACGTTTCTATAGAGGAAATTACACCAGACAATGTAGTGAAGTTGAAGCTTCTTGGAACTTGCGCAAACTGTTCCATGAGCATCATGACCTTTAAAGCAGGGTTAGAACAAGCTATAAAGAAGGCTGTTCCTGAAATCGTATCTGTGGAGGCTATCAACCTAACAGACATTAATGATCCAAACGCCATTACTCCAAACCAATTGTAATTAAAATGATAGAAGCAGTTAACACAATTTAACAGCGTCTTTTTCTCATTTTCGTTAGTTTTGTGAGTAAATGAAAGTATATCTGAAAATTTTAAGCATATGTATTCTTCTGTGTGTTAGTCTGTCGACTTTTGCGCAGCAGAAACGTATTGTACAATTTTCAGGAATTATTACTGCCGCCAATACCGACGTCGCAGTTCCATACGTAACATTACGTAATACTTCTTATGCAAATGAAACCTTCACGGCGAACCATGAGGGGTATTTTACTTTTGTAGCCCATGTTGGCGATGAGATCGAACTCTCTTCCATTGGATATGCCAATATAAAGATTACCATTCCGCAAGTTGCTAGCGACAAATACACATTAAATATCGAGATGACCCCATTGGTGAAGGAATTGCCGGTCGTAACGATTGGTAGACCGCTGCCTTGGGCGAGTATTGAGGAGTTTAATAGAGAGTTTCTAGCGATGAATGTTGGAAATGATGATATTCTTTCGGCACAGCGGAATCTTTCTCCGCAGGCATTAGCTGCATTATCGAAAGTAGTGCCTAGAAGCGCTGAAGAGATCCAGGCTTTTAATAACTTCCAGCGACATATCAATATGTCTAATAAAGCAATCAATCAGAATTTTGCTAATCCATTGTTGAACCCATTTGCTTGGGGTCAGCTAATCAATCAAATTAAAAGGGGAGACTTTAGTCGCGAGCGCCTGAAATACTAATTTGAGTCTAATTCCTCAACTTTCTTAAATCCTTTGATACTTAATTTTGATGCCACATAGGAAACTATGATGGAAACTAATAGGACCGTTAGGAAGATGATCAAGATGTCAGAATAGCGTATATCTACGGGGTAGGCATCGAATAAGGATCCTTCGTTCGTTTGTACAAAGCCGTACTTTTCCTGCAATACGCAGAATCCCAAACCTAATGCACCGCCCACTATACTCCCGATAAGAGCAATCAATACACCCTGATAAAAGAAGATATTCTGTATAAGACTTTTGTTGGCTCCTAGGCTGTTCAATACCACCATATCCTGCTTCTTATCGATAACCAACATCGTTAGTGACCCAATGATATTGAAAATAGCGATTATCCCTATAATCGTCACGATAAAAAAGACGATCCATTTTTCAGAACGAACAGTTTTATAGAGCGTTGGATTTTGCTGCTCACGATTTTTTACAATATAGTCTGAACCCACTAATTCCTGGATTTCCTTTTGTAAGGCTGTTGAATTATCGTTCGCACCATAGAGTTCTATGGCAGAAATATGTTCGTATTCGTTCAAGAGATCCTTTGCAAAGTCAATGGGCACTAAAATAAGATCATCGAAACCTGGTTGGAACTTCAATATGGCACTGGAGGGGATATTTCTAGTGCGGATATCATCCAATGGATTAATACTGCTCGCGGAGGCATGCTTATCAGGTATATGGAGGCTTAATAGGTTGTCATATCCTTGAAGTGGCACTTGCAGATTGGCTTGCACCTGCGCTCCTAAAATAGCGTAATCGGCGCTATCAATTCTAACATCGAGTTTTCCTGCAAAGAGCATGTCTTGGGAGGCATGGCTGTGGATGCTTTCAGGCTCAATGCCTTTGATACGACCGATAAACTGCTGGTGATTATATTCTGCGAGAATTTTGTCTTCCAGTACTTCGGTATAGGAATTGATTTTCGGGTTAGTTCGTAGGGTTTTGAACGCCTCGCTTTTCGTTGAGAATACTTTGCCCTTTGCCGGTTCGATACGCAGCTCAGGAGAAAAGATACTATATTGTGAGAGGATAAACTTTTCTAATCCATTGTAGAAGGATAGCACGATAACCAACGCCGCTGTACTCACTAAAACTCCGATAACACTAATCGACGAGATAATGTTAATCGCATTAACGGATTTTTTAGAAAACAGATAACGTTTGGCGAAGAATAGTGCTAATCTCATGAATTTATCCTCTAATAAATGGATTACTTTGCTTCTCTTCCTTAATAGTCGTCGTCGGACCGTGGCCAGGATAAACTACGGTGTCTTCTGGTAGGGTATAGATATTCGTAGCGATACTGTTTAGAAGCTGTTGGTGATTTCCACCTGGTAAGTCCGTACGGCCGATACTTCCTTTAAACAATACATCGCCTCCGATTAGGAAGTTGTTGCTCTCGCTGTACAAGCAAAGATGTGCAGGGGAATGTCCTGGAGCTAATATTAGGCGTATAGTCTCGTCACCAATTGTAATCGTATCATTCTCTGTAAGAAAGGTCGCCGGAATAGGAGATGGCTCATAACGAATGCCCATCTGTGGAGCATAATTTTGAACCTGTATAACCAGAGGCAGCTCCCCTTCATGAAATTGAGGGGTTAATCCATAAGTGTCAGCAACATATTTGTTTCCTAAAACATGGTCAATATGGCCATGGGTATTGATTAAATAAATAGGTTTTAAATTGTGTTCTGCTATATAATCCGAAAACTGCTTCTCTTCAATATAATTATGCATACCTGGATCAACGATAATACAATTCTTGTTTTCATCAATGATGAGGTATGTGTTCTCCTGGTAGGGATTAAATACAAAGGTTTTGATTTGCAACATGGTCAAAAATAGAAATTATTTCCATTTTACGCTATGTATTAAATGTTTTATATCAGACTTGATGAACTCAAGAACGGGTTGAATGGAGTCTAGGTGCGGTTTTTCGTTAAAATATAATGCACCCCGAAGATAATGCTCTGTGCTATCTGAAACAAAAAATTGATAGTTAGATGCTGTGTTTCCACCTATTAAATATTGAATCCCATAAACTTCATGTTCTGGGATACTTATACGCGATTGGTCTATTGCAGTCGCTTTTGTAGTATGTTTAAATGCGAAAGTTCGCGCATCCTCCGTTAGTTGTTGAAAGCTTGTGGATTTATTTATCGGGAAATAACTGAGATGTAAAGTCGCGTTGAATTGTGGGAAATAGAGATTTTTCCAACATTCTTTGGCGTCTTCATTTGGGTCATCCAGCATTTGGGAGTATGAGGGTATTTCTAAGATAAAGGGACAACCAGTTTGTGCTTCCTGATAAGACTTAGTAGGAAAGTCAATCCGGAAAAAGCCTCGTGGCTTAGGGCTATAATCTTGCTGTTGACATCCGACGATAGCGAGAAGAAGGATTATGGCAAATACATACCTCATCGGTTCCAGATTTTCCAGTTTTCCTCAGCCTGTAGAATGAGCATTTCTAAGCCGTTTTTTATTGCGGCCCCACGTTCTCTACCTTTCTTTAGAAAAAGTGTTTCGGTAGGATTGTAAATGAGATCATATAGCAAATGGGTATTGCCAATACCTTCATAGGGAATATCCGGACACTGCTCGATATTCGGAGCAGTTCCTACCGGAGAACAGTTAATAATCAGCTTATGAGCCCGAATCAGATCAGTGTTTAAGTCTTCGTATGTGATATTCTTTTCCGACTTTGAACGGCTAACAATTTGATAAGCGATGCCCAGTTTCTCCAATGCATAGCATACAGCCTTTGTTGCCCCTCCATTTCCGAGGATTAAAGCATGTTTGTGATCTTCAGTCAGCAATGGCGCTAAGGAGTTCATGAATCCAATAACGTCTGTATTATGACCGATCAAATAAGGCGCTTCACCTGGCGTTTGAATAATCTGAATACAATTTACAGCTCCGATTGCCTTTGCTTCTGGAGAGAGCTCATCCAAATAAGGTATAACGGCCTGTTTATAGGGAATCGTAACATTGACACCATAAAACGCGGAGTCAGTAGTATATAATTCAGGGAATTCTTCAATAGTAGAAATAGGGTATAGATCGTAATCTATACCCTGTATATTTTCATTCTTGAATTTTTCTAAATAATATTTCTTGGAAAAGGAATGTCCGAGTGGATATCCTATTAATCCTAGTTTCTTCATTATTTTTCAGTGAATTTCTTAATGATATCTAAGATTACTTTATTTCCTTGCAGCTGCGGAAGATACTCGAACAAGATATGATGTTTATCCGGATTGCTGTCTAAGGCTAGCTCTAGAAAATTTAAAGCTTCGTTGTATTGTCCCGCCGCAAATAGATAGGCAACAAGTCGATAATACAATAATGCTTCATCGGGGTTGCATTTAATAGCTTCGGAAATGACCTCGATGGCTTCATTTAGCTTTGACTGCTCATACAAAAGCGACGAGTAATCCAACCAAGCCTCGATGTCAGTGCTATTCAACTCCACAACTTTAGAATAAGCCTCTATCGATTCATCAAACTGCTTTAATTTATAGCGCGCATCTGCGATCGCAAACCAATAATCAGGATTCTCATCATCGATTTCTAAAGCTTTCTTATAGAAATGCAAAGATTCAAAGTATCGCTCTTCAAAATCTAAAGTAACTCCAATTCCAAACCATGCATCGCTTTGATTCGCATCTAGCTTTACGGCCTTTTTGTAATATTGGCGTGCTTCATCCATACGTTCAAGCTTTTCGTAGCATTCTCCGATTGCACAATAAGTGTCTGCGGTAGGAGGTTCATACTCAAAAGTTTGCTTGTACACATCGATTGCTTCATGATATCGATCCAAATTTACTAGGGCATTCCCTTTATTAAAATAGGCTGATGAGAAATTATCCTTAATCAAAATAGAATAATCGTATGCATCGATAGCTGCATCGAATTGCTCTAACTTGTGGTAAGCATTTCCCAAGTTATACCACGCTGTAAATGAATAGGGATCTGAGTCGATGTACTTGTTGTAAAACGCAACGCTCTCTTCCTGTTTCTCTAAGACATCATAACAAAATGCGATTTCGTATAATGCATCTTGGTTTTCATGATTTAATGCTAGACATTTTTGAAGGTAATCAATAGCCTTTTGGTAAGACCCTTGCATTTGGTATAAACCAGCAATTTGATAATAGATCTCATCAGGACTATCGCTTAATTCTAGCGCTTTAAAAAAATTCTCTTCAGCAAGACTATGATCTTGTAAAGATGACAGAATCGTGCCTCTAATTAAATAGATGTCTGATTCTGATGGTTCCAACAATTCTGCCTTTGATAGTGCTTCCAATGCCGGTTCGAACTGCATCGTACTGGCAAGAAGTTGCGCCTTTTTCAATAAGAACATCGTTTCGAATGGATGTTGTGCAGCGGCAAATTCTACTACCTGTAGGGCTTTTATTGGATCATTTTTAGTGATATAATAGTCGATGATGCTTTCAAATGCTTTTGCGTCGAAAAAATATTGGTCCTCATTCCGCAGCATTTCTTCATAACGATCAACAGAGATCTTTTGTTCTTCTGGTGATCCAAATTCAAAATCTTCTTCCATTATACTCCTCTCTTTATATTATTCAACCAATTACCACTAATCTATGATGAAAATAATGTTTTTTAACATCAATGGTTTAAATTATTTTCAACATATCCACACACATTGGACCTAATTAGCTAGCAAAGGTAATCTTATAATTGTTAAATGTGTGTAAAATAGAAAAGCCGATCCAAAAGGATCGGCTTTCTTTATCGTCTAATAACTGTTATTAACAATTATTTTTTGATCTCAACACGACGGTTTTGAACACGACCTTCTTCAGTATCATTTGATGCTACTGGGTTAGACTCGCCATTACCGTTAGCTGTGATGCTTGATGCAGATACTCCAGCGTTAACTAAGTATTGTTTTACTGCATTAGCACGGTCTTTAGATAAATTTAAGTTGTAAGCTTCAGTACCTTCTGCAGACGCATAACCGTCTAAAGTTACAGATGCGTTGTTGTCACGCAATTCTTTAGCTAATTTATCTAAAGTTGAGTAAGATTCAGTTTTCAATACTGAGCTATCAAATTCGAATTGAATTGGAGCGTAGTAACCTGAACCAGTCTCAGTTAATTGTTGTGCTTCTGGGAATTTGATTGGACATCCTGAACCGTCAACTACAGTACCTGCAGGAGTTCCTGGACATTTGTCAAATTTATCAGATACACCGTCACCATCAGAGTCTTTGCTTAATTGATCAACAGTACCTTCTAAAGTAGATACGCGTTGTTTCAATGCTTCAACTTCGTTACGTAATGAAGGATCTTTTAACTCATCATATAAAGTAGCAACTGGGTTTGTGAAAGTTAAGCTTTCTTTATCACGTGAACCTAGAGTGAACTCTAAACCACCGTATACGTTAGAGAATTTTTGTTTTCCGTCGTAACGAACTGGACCGTATAATAAGTTATCGTCAGTGAAGTTCATTGTGTAACCTAAGTTCAAGGCAACAACTTCAGATAATTTAAATTTAACACCTACACCAACTGGAATAAATCCTGTTAAGCGGTTGTCACGGTCACCTGTAGCCTCGCGATCTCCGAAAACTTCTTCACCCCAATTTCCTTTGTTGTTGTAAACTTCGTTACCTGTGAAGTCGTTGTTAGCGAATTGAACCGGGTTGTGAGCCATAACACCTAAACCAACTTTAGCGTAGAAGTTAACAGCGTTTTCTCTTCTCATGAAGTCGATAGTACCTAATTGGAATACACCATTTAAGCTAGCAGCCCAGTTTACTGAAGTTTCAGCTGACTTAGCTCCTAATGAATTTTCAACACCACCGTTAGCAGCTAATTCATGGTTGTAAGTTTTGATACGACCACGGTTACCTTCTAATTCTAATCCGAATAAGTGAGAGAATTGTTTACGGATAGTTAAACCGTAGTACTCACCAACTTTATTTTGGAAGTAACCAACTTTTTGACCGAAACCGTTTTGTCCACCTAAGATTGTGTTAGGAGTAGTGATACCACCTTGAACACCGATTGACCAAGTTCTGTATTGTGATCTACCACCAAATACAGTTGGGGTTTGTGCTTGTGCAGTCTCTGCGAAACCTAAAGCGGCTACTAAAGAAGCTGCAACAGCTGTTTTTTTAATTGTAGAATAGTTCATACTCTTTTTTTTAAGGTTATTAAAATTTTTAATTGTTTCTAGTTGTAAAATCAATTTAACAAAACTTAACAATAACGATGCCAAAAAATGTTAACTGGTAAAACCCTGATTTTATACACTTAAAACCTCAGTTTTGACGCGTAAAAATACTTATAAACTATATAGCACGCAAATTTTTTGTTAAATCTTTATTATTTAACAATAAAACGGGTGGTGCTGTAGGTAATTTGCTACAGAATATAATGGATAACAGCTAATGTCAGGCCACCAAGCACCGCGCTGACAGGTATCGTCAAAATCCAAGCCCATAGTAAACTGATGGTTACTCCCCAACGAACAGCCGATACACGCTTCACTACACCCACCCCGATAATCGATCCTGTAATTGTGTGTGTTGTCGATGCTGGAATACCAAAATGTTCGGTGATACCCAAAGTAATCGCACCTGCAGTCTCCGCACTTACACCCTCTAAAGGCGTCACTTTCGTAATTTTAGTACCCATGGTCTTAACGATTTTCCAACCGCCGCTCATCGTACCTGCTGCAATCGCTACGTAACATGCTAGTGGAACCCATTCAGGCATCGCCTCAAAGTTCGGGATTACATTCTCTGCGATCAACGCAGTCGCGATAATACCCATTACCTTTTGCGCGTCATTACCACCATGTGCGAAACTTAATCCTGCAGAAGATATCAACTGTAAGATCTTGAACCATTTTTCAGCAATGCTTGGACGTGACTTCTTACAGATGTTGATAATAATCAACGTGATGATAATCGCGATGGTCATACCAATGATCGGCGCAAGAACGATAAAAGATAAAATCTTTAATGTCGCATTGATGTTAATTGCATCAATCGGATTTGTACCCATAAATAAAGCGTATGCCATACCGGAACCTGCGAAACCACCAATTAATGTGTGACTTGAACTAGAAGGGATACCATAATACCAGGTAAATAAATTCCAAGAAATTGCGGCGACTAACCCCGCAAAGATGACCTCGAGGGTTATGTATTCTTCAATGACCGTTTTTGCAATCGTGTTGGCGACTTTATGGTCAGTGAAAACGAAATATGCTACGAAGTTGAACAAGGCTGCCCATAAAACGGCCATAAATGGCGTTAATACTTTCGTAGATACGATTGTTGCAATTGAGTTGGCGGCATCGTGGAATCCATTGATATAATCAAAGGCAATTGCCAAAACAACAACAACAATCAATAATGTTGAAATTGAATCCATATGTTATAATATGTGTTGGAAGAATCGCGATTATGCGTTCTTAACTAATATACTTTCCAATACGTTCGCAACATCCTCACATTTGTCCGTTGCATCTTCCATGGCAGATAAAACCTCTTTGTATTTAATAAGGTTGATCGCATCCTTTTCAAACTCGAATAATTCTGCAACCGCTTTATCGAAAATATAATCAGCTTTGTTTTCTACACTATTAATCCGTACACAGGAGTCCGTAATATTACGAATGTTTTTAAGATCTTTAAGCTCGTACAATGCTTTAGCAACATGTTCCGTAGCTTCTAGAATTAAACTAGAGATCTCCTTCATAGGTTCGCTAGTTTCAATGACTTTGTACAGTTCCATACGGTTTGAAGCACCGTGGATGAAATCAGCAACATCGTCTAATGAGCTGGCTAATGCGTGAATATCCTCTCTATCAAAAGGAGTGATGAAATTTTTCCCTAGTTCTAGGTGTATTTGGTGAGTTAGGTTGTCGCCTTTATGTTCCAAATCTTCCAACAATTTTGAATTGTTCTTTCTCAATTGTAAATCAGATGTATGAACACTTTCCTTCAAGAGCTTGGCCATCTCTATTAAATTTGAGCCAGCTTGCTCAAATAAAGGAAAGAATTTTTTGTCCTTAGGGACAAAATACTGAAAAATGCTGTTCAAAGACATATACTTTTAATTTTAGTAGCGCAAAAATATGGACTTAATGTTAAGTTAATGTTAAGTTTTCTGCAGCAGCTCTTTCTTAGGCTTTCTCTAAGGTAAATGAAAACGTCGTTCCGATCCCTTCCGTGCTTCGCACATGGACGTTTTGTTGGTGGGCTTCTATAATATGTTTAACAATTGCAAGTCCTAAACCAGAACCCCCGATATCGCGTGATCGGCTTTTGTCGGTACGGAAAAACCGCTCAAATACGCGCGGAAGGTTCTTTTCTTCGATGCCTTGACCGTTATCGGTTATTTCGATAAGAATCTGGTCAATTAAAGGGATGGTGCTAATTTGTGTTTCGCCTCCTTTATTGCCATACTTTATCGAGTTATCAATTAAATTTACTAAAACTTGCTGAATTTTTTTTCGATCCGCCTTCACCAGTATCGGATTGTTGTTCTTCGGCTGGAACTTTAAGGCGATATTGTTCTCCAGCGCTTTATCCTCCAAGTAATCAATTGTTTCGCGAACCAAAGTCTGAATGTCGAACTTTTCTTTGCTTACGATCACTTGTCCAGACTCCAGTTTTGCAATTTCATCCAGATCGTGAATCAAATAGCTCAACCGATCTAAGTTCCGAGCCGCTTTGTTTAGAAAAGACACCGCCATCTCTGGATTGTCATCGATCATACCGTCTTGAAGAGTCTCAATATAGCCTTGAATAGCAAATAGGGGAGTCTTAAATTCATGGGAGATATTCGATAAAAATTCCTTCCTGAACTTTTCTTGTGCTTTAAGCTGATTGATCTCGAAAGTTTTTTGTTTCGCCCAATCGCGAACTTCCTTCTCCGCGTCCCCAATTGGGTCGTCAGATTTATGATCGCCGAGCGCATCTTTCAGCTCTTTCCCAAGTTTTAGGTTATGTATTAATTTATATACAGCTTTGATCCGCTCATATACAAATTTCTGGAATACATAGTTTAGGAGAGAAAAGGAAAGAACAAAACTGATGATAGCGATAAAGGCGAACGTTGGTAAATGACGTTCATAATAATAATTCATCCCTGCTAACAATAGCGAGAATATTAAACTTATAATCAGTATCAGGGTGCGGAAATTCATAAGGAGCGCACGAATAAATGTTGAATGCTTATTTTAAATTTTTGCAAGAACCGACTTGCCGGAAATTACTTGGTCGCCTTTCTTTGCCATTAACAGCGCCGAAGCAGGTAAAATTACATCCACGCGACAACCGAACTTAACAGAGCCAAGTTCTTGACCTTGTTGGATTTCTTCCTTCTCCCCTTTATCATAAAAAACTGGGCCAGCGAAAATTCCACCATGTTGCCACAGCGTAACTTCAGCCCCTTCTTTGTTTTGGATGGATAGGCCGTTTCCCTGCTGACCAATTCCATGAGAAGAAGATGTCGTCTGACTCGCATTGATTAATCTTCCTTTTCCGGATATCGGAGCTTTAGTCGATCGGATATTTAAAGGAGATACAGTTATGGACAATTTAACTCTTCTTTCTTCGCCGGATCCCATTTGATTTGTTTCTTCAATCTGATTAATCGTCCCATCAACCGGTGAGTAGACTTGAGAGCTGTCGGGCGTTATTACGCGAGAGGGGCTACGAAAGAAAAACAGTACAAATAATAGTAATAAGCCAGATACACAATAGATCAAGCCTTTAACAAAAGCACTTGCATCATAATAGTGTGCAAAGGCACTCAAAACGAAAAAGAACAAAACGACTATTGCTAAACTCGTATACCCTTCTTTATGAAATCTCATATATATGTATTTACGCAAATATATAATCTGGAAATCAAGTCTCCTAAACTCAATCAGATTAATTCTATTTCTTTAACTCATTCTCTCGATCAATGGTCAGCGAATGAAATCCAAGCGTTTTATCTTCAGCAATCGCGATTTTACCATTTATCGTTAATTTATCGGCAATATATTCACCATCCTTAAAAGATGCCGGATAATATGCTAAAGAAGAAACGACTTCTTCAAAAGCTTTGGCCATTTCCGTATTCGAAAGGAATGGATTCTCGATAACCAAGCTCTTCTTCTTCACACCATCATGCGTCAAATCGACCTCGTAGCTAAAATTCAATTCTTCTGACGCCGAAAATTGAATATTAGCAAATGAGTTATTGAAATAATCAATAAGATAAATAAGGAAACCAGAGAAATCATCATAATTACATTGCTTGGAAACGATGGCTTCCGCTCGCGTGAATTGTACGATTGGAATAATAGGAAACCGTTGAACAGCATAACGTTCGCCGGTAAAATAATCTTCAGCACGCACCAGTCGATTGTTGTGATATTCTTCAACTGCCGCTAACTCGCTATTCTTCTCGTTTTCATAAATAATGCTCCACAATCCATTCGGAATACCTGCTTTAAATTTCCCTTTAAAACGAATGAACGGGAAACCGTAGGGGTTGTATCCAGGATAGGGGACACGAAAGTTATAACTTCCATCACCGTCTTTCACACGCTGCACACCCCGCTGGTCATAGTAATGAACCATTTTTGAGCCGGCGCTGCTATAATTAACAGTCATCAAAGGCTTGCCATCAGGATAATAATATTCCCAATCCCCTTGAGGCGTATTATTAACAAAGGTCGCACGCCACTTAATCTGCATATTCGGATGATACGCTGTAAACACGCCCTCTTTGCTACCATCTTGATAGGAACCCTCCAACATACGATGGCCATTAGGATAGTAATCTACAAACTTACCGACGAATTTACTTGTTCGCGCATCAAATGCCGCAACACGTTCGATGCTCTTAAATTCACAATTCTTATCAACAAGATAATAGTTCATATCGTAGTAAAAACGAATCAGACTATCATTACTGCGTTCAAAATATACGGGCTTAGTGTCTGTCTCTTGCGCAGCGACCAGTAAGCCCTGAATTGTAAAGAATAAAACAAGCAAATACCTCATGAATATCAATTAGTGCGCTTCTAGCCAGTTATTTCCCTGACCAATTTCAATTTCAATAGGAACGTTTAATTTCATTGCATTTTTCATTCTATTAGCAATAATTTCTTTAAACTGTCCAACCTCATGCTCAGGAACGTCAAAAACAAGCTCATCATGAACCTGCATGATCATCTTTCCTTCTAAGTCTTGCGCTTCTATATCCTTCTGGATATTGATCATCGCAATCTTGATCAAATCAGCGGCAGAACCCTGTATTGGCGCATTAATCGCATTTCGCTCCGCAAATCCTCGAACGGTCATATTCGCTGAATTGATATCTCGTAAGTAACGTCGGCGTTTCAATAAAGTTTCCACATAGCCACGCTCCTTGGCAAAATCAATAATGTCGCCCATATACTTACGGATTCCCGTGTACTGCGCAAAATATTGATCGATAATAGCTGCAGCCTCTTTTCGAGGGATTCCTAAACTTTGAGAAAGACCAAATGCCGATTGACCATAGATAATCCCAAAATTAACAGCCTTCGCATTTCTACGCATATCTGATGTGACTTCTTCGAGTTCCACGCCATAAACTCTTGCTGCTGTAGCGCGGTGAATATCTAAACCCTTTTGGAAAGCATCCAACATGTTCTCATCCTGACTTAACTCGGCAATCAAACGTAATTCGATCTGGGAATAATCGGCAGATAGTAAGGTCCATCCCGCTTGGCGCGGAATAAAGGCCTTGCGCACCTCGCGGCCTCGCTCTGTACGAATAGGAATGTTCTGCAAGTTCGGATTCGTCGAACTCAGACGACCCGTTGCTGCAACAGCCTGATTATAGGATGTGTGGATTAATCCTGTAGCAGGATTTACCAAGCTCGGAAGTGCATCGACATAGGTCGATTTCAACTTCTGCAACTGTCTGTAATCTAAAATATCTTTAACGATATCTGATTTATTAGCCAATGCCAACAAAACATCCTCGCCGGTCTTATATTGACCCGTTTTTGTCTTTTTCGCTTTAGGATCTAATTGCAGTTTATCAAAAAGAACTTCCCCCAGTTGTTTTGGCGAGGCGATATTGAACACTACACCTGCTTTTTCATAAATCGTCGACTCCAGCTTCGAAACCTCCGCTTCAATATCAACAGAAAACTGTCGCAAAGTCTGTTCATCAATCTTTACCCCATTCTTCTCAATCTCTGCCAATACATAAACTAACGGAAATTCTACCTCTTCAGCAAGCTTTAAAGTCTCCGTAGAACTTAATAAAGGCTGAAAAACTTGTTTCAGTTGTAAGGTAATATCCGCGTCTTCACCCGCATACTCCTTTATTTTCTCCAACTCCACATCACGCATATTTCCTTGGTTCTTACCCTTGGCGCCAATCAGCTCCGTGATAGAAACGGGTGTATATTTTAAATAGGTCTCCGCAAGGATATCCATATTATGACGTGTATCAGGATCAATCAGATAATGCGCAAGCATCGTATCGAACAAGGGGCCTGCAACCTTAACCCCATAACGCGCTAAGATCAATAAATCGTACTTCAGATTCTGCCCAATCTTTTGCACAGAAGTGTTTTCTAATGCCGGCTTAAACAGATCGACTGTAACTTGGGCCTCCTCGCGAATGGCTGAAACAGGGACATAGTAAGCTTCAAAGGGGCTAATAGAAAAGGACAAACCCACTAATTCGGCAGTCATGGCATCTAATCCTGTAGATTCGGTGTCAAAACAAAAAGACTCGGCTTGATTGAGTTTCTCAACCAGTTGTTTTTGTTGTTCAATCTGATCGACTAATATATATTGATGCTGAACGGTAGAAATCGTATTCAATGTCGTTGGAACTTCCTCAACCGTAGCCTGCCCTGGAGAAAGCTCATTCTCCGGAAGTGGGGCAAATAAATCCATCTGTGCTGATTTGGATACCGGCGATTCACCAATTGAGAAATCATCGCCAAATACACGCTTGCCTAGTGTTCTAAACTCCAATTCGGCAAATAAAGATTCCAAAATCTCACGGTTCGGATCTTCTAGCTCTAGCGCCTTCTCGTCTAAATCAACTGGCACATCCAATAAAATCGTTGCAAGCTTCTTAGAGATTAAGCCCTGCTCGGCAAAATTCTCCACGTTTTCTTTTAGCTTCCCTTTGAGTTTGTCGGTGCTCTGGATTAGATTTTCTATGGAACCAAATTCCTGGACAAGTTTCTTCGCTGTCTTTTCACCAACACCAGGGATACCAGGGATATTATCCACCGCGTCGCCCCAAAGGCCTAAAATGTCGATAACCTCATGCACATTGTTGATTTCCCATTTTTCTAGAATCTCCGGGACACCTAAGACCTCCGCACCGTTGCCCATGCGCGCAGGTTTGTATATGAAGATATTATCCGATACTAATTGTCCGAAATCCTTGTCTGGGGTCATGCAATAGACTGTGAAGCCCTCTTTCTCTCCTTTTTTTGCAAGGGTACCGATGATGTCGTCGGCCTCAAATCCATCCATCGTGATGATGGGAATGTTGAACCCTTCGATCAGTCGATTGATATAGGGGATGGAAGCGGCTAAGTCTTCAGGCATCTGCTCCCGCTGTGCCTTATAGCTCTCAAATTCTAAATGTCGGTTGGTGGGAGCTGCTGTATCAAAAACAACAGCGATATGCGTGGGCTTTTGGTTTTTTAAAACATCCAATAAGGTATTCGTAAATCCCATTATAGCACCTGTATTCAATCCATATGACGTTAATCGCGGTGTTTTGCTCAACGCAAAATACGCACGGTATATTAATGCCATTCCATCTAAAAGGAATAATTTCTTCAAAATCGTTTTTTATTTATGCTCTAACAACAAAGTTAACAAATTCAAATAGACGTAAAGATTAATAAATTTTTTCCATTTTTGCGTAGAATAATGACAGATTTAATAGGAAAGAGGGATTTTGTATGCGCGGTTTAGTAACTAAATCTACAGGCAGTTGGTATCAGGTTCTAGGACCCGATAATGTACGTTATGAATGTAGAATTAAAGGTAAGTTTAGAACACATGGTATAAAAAGTACCAATCCTGTTGCCGTGGGCGATTGGGTAGAATTTGAATTGGAACCTGGACAACAAAACGGCGTAATCAACGAATTAGAACCGCGAAAAAATTATATCATTCGAAAATCTGTCAATTTATCCAAACAGACACAAATAATCGGTGCAAACCTTGATCAGGCAATTCTCGTTGTTACATTGGCCTCGCCAGCAACCTCGACAGGATTTATTGATCGCTTCTTGGTTACTGCGGAAGCTTATAGCATCCCGGCTGTTCTGATATTTAATAAACTCGATCTATTTAGTGAGGAAGGATTAGAGCTGCTGGCCGAATTTATGGCACTCTATAAAGACCTTGGATATCCTTGTTATGCCGTTTCGGCTCTAGAGGGCGAACATATTGAGGAAGTAAGAGCCTTATTAAAAGATAAGACAACCTTAGTTTCCGGCCACTCGGGTGTAGGAAAATCAACTTTAGTGAATGCTGTAGTTCCTGATGCAGATTTGAAAACGGGAGAAATATCAGACTGGTCAGACAAAGGCAAACATACCACGACCTTTGCCGAAATGATCGATCTTCCTTTCGGAGGCAAGTTGATTGATACCCCTGGTATACGAGAACTTGGAATAGTCGATATAGAACCCCAGGAATTGTCGCATTTCTTCCCCGAAATGCGCGCCCTTTTGAATCAGTGTAAGTTCCACAACTGTAGACATATAAACGAACCTGGATGTGCCGTGCTGCAGGCCGTGGAAGAGGGAGAAATTGAACCATCGCGTTACGATAGCTATATCAGTATCTATAACAACGAAAATAATCGCAATTAACTAAACATATTTACTATATTATTGTTTCTGCTTAAGGATATTATGGCAAAAACCGTATAGAGAAATATGAAACCTGTTTGGAAATGGATTATTGGAGTGTTGCTTGCGCTGATACTGATAGTATTGGGCGTGGCTTGGTATTATAGCAGAAATTGGAAACCTATCGTTGAAACTAAACTCAAGGAAACTGTAAAAAATGCGACAAATGGTTTGTATTCATTACGGTACGATGACTTGGACTTGAATGTCGCGTTAGGAAATGTAACGCTCAAAAATGCGGAACTGATCCCCGATTCCGGTGTCTATAGGCAGATGGTTGCCAATAAACTCGCACCCAATAGTCGCTACCATATCAAGCTGGCCGCTTTAAAAGTTAGAAGCTTCAACCTTTGGGATGTCATAAAAAATAGAACCCTCTTTATCAAGACCATCAACTTTGAGTCGCCGGATATTCATATGATCCAGGAATATCACGCTTACAATGATACCATTGTCGACCAAAAATCAAAAACATTATACGATAATATTAAAGATGTTTTTAGCGCTGTCAATGTAAGAGATATTAAGATCGAAAACGTCAAGTTTAAATTTTCTAAAATCGAAGAAGGAAAATCAAGTGACATCGTACTGGATAGTATCGGTATTAATGTTCATGACGTATTAGTCGATGAAACCTCCATCGATGACTCTACGCGCTTGTTCTATACCAAAATGGTGGAAATTGATGTACCTGGATTTACCTACGATTTGTCGAACGGAATCTACAAAGCGAAGTTCGATCGGTTAAAGATCAATACGCGGGAAGAGAATGTCCTCTTGACGAAAGTGGAATATTCTCCAAAGATGAGCAAAGCAGCATATTTTAAAACAAGGGGGCAAAATGTGACCATGGCAGTCATGAAATTTGATACGCTTCGTTTTGAAAAGCTCAATTTCAAACAGCTCATTGATGATCAGCAGACCATCGCCGAGCATGTGCAGATCAAAAACGGATCCGTATCCCTGTATAATGATAAGCGATATCCGAAGAAGACCGTATCCAAGGTCGGAAGCTCGCCCCATCAGCAACTGATGAAAGTGCAAAAGCTCATTCGTATTGATACGGTATTTGTTGATAATATCGACGTCCTTTACGGTGAACATAGTGCAAAATTTAATAGAGAAGGGGTGATTACGTTCAACAACGCTAAAGGTACGATCACCAACTTGACCAATGACAGCTTACATTTACAGCAACAAAAGCAAATGAAGGCGAATCTTTCGGCGAAAATCATGAATGCCGGTAATCTGAATGTACAATTTGGGTTTGATATGCTAAGCAAGGATGGTGCGCATACTTACAAAGGGACATTAGGACCTATGCAAGCCACTTCTTTCAATAAAATTTTAAAACCACTATTAAATGTGGAAATCGCTTCGGGCAATATCCGGAAGGTTAGCTTCAATATGTCGGCAAATGATCACCGTAACTGGGGTGATTTTAGATTCGATTACGACCATCTAAAAATTAGCCTGCTCAATGCGCCGGGTTCGGATAACGAGAAAAAAGGTATCGCGTCATTCTTAGTCAACCAAATTCTGATCAACGACAGTAATCCGGATGCCAACGAAAAGTATCATATAGGAAAAATAAACTACCGTCGTGTACCTGAGCATACTTTCTTTAAAACACTTTGGCAGAGTTTGCTAGAAGGTATAAAACAGTGTGCCGGAATTAGCAAAGAAAGAGAAGCCAAATTGATGGGGACAGCCGAGGGAGCGAAGAATATCGTGGATGAATCCAAAAACGTCATTAAGAAAACAGGAAATTTCTTTAAGAGTATCTTCAAGAAAAAAGATAAGGACGAGAAAAAAGAGAAGTAGTTTCACGTGAAAAGGAAGCGTGTATTTCAATGCTTATTCCTAAGTTTGTAGCGAATGGATTCTATTTTTAGTTTTCTTAGATTCGTATTTAGGTACCACAACAAAGCGGTAGATCAAGTCTTGTTCTACGTGAGTTTGATCTGCGCTATTACTATGGTGGTTCACGTAGGATACATAACCGATCCTGCGATCGCGGAAATCACCAAAGAGGTTGTCGTATTCATGTATTATGGTCTGTTTCTATTCGAAACCATTCGAACCGTATCTTCCATATTGGTAACGCGTAAGATCAATGTTTCCCATTATTCCGGCGTTGTCATCACGGCCTATTTTCTTGTCGTCACCATTTCCCGGCACTCAGGAGGCCTGATTAGCACCTTCGCTAAAGACGAATGGCTATATATGGGTATTGCTATCATGTTTCTTTCGGAACTCTCCAGAAGTAGCCTCTTCTTCGATAATTTCTACTTCAACCCAACAATTCTATTCGTTGTCAGTTTCTTAGGCCTTATTATTCTAGGAGCCGTATTGCTGATGCTGCCGCGAACAACAATCGAAGCGCCATTGAGCTTTATCGACGCTTTCTTTATGGCGACAAGCGCTGTCTGTATTACCGGGCTATCCGTGACAGATATTTCTACTAATTTCTCGCTATTTGGACAGGGCGTTATTCTAGCACTGATCCAGGTCGGTGGACTGGGGATTATGACCTTTACCGGCTTCTTCGGATACTTTTTCTCCGGTGGTTTTTCCTTTAAAAACCAATTGATGTTCGGTGAAATACTGGGTGAAAACAAGTTGAATTCGGTTATATCGACGTTGATTACCATTATTCTTATTACATTCCTCTTCGAGTTTATTGGGGGGCTACTCATCTTCTTCTCCCTAGATCCAAAACTCTTCGAAAGCTTCGGAGAACGCGTTTTCTTTGCCGCTTTCCATGCGATATCCGGGTTTTGTAACTCTGGCTTCACCATTATCAAGGAAGGAGTAAACAATGAGAACTATCGTTTCAACTATAACTTCCAGCTCGCGGTATCATCCATGTTTATCATCGGAAGCCTTGGTTTCGGAACAATATTCAACTTCTATACGCTGATCAAAACGCGCATAGATGCGCTGATCTGCAAATATATCCTACAAAGAAACTACAGGCATAAACCTCAAGTGTTCTCTTTCAACTCACGGTTTATCGTTCTCTGTAACCTTGTCGTTATCGTGCTTGGAACAGTATCTTATTTTTTATTGGAAAAAAACCACAGCCTTATAGATGATAAAACAGTCTATGGAGATTGGGTCACTTCGCTCTTTATGGCGAATTCAGCGAGATCTGCCGGCTTCAATAGCGTCGATCTAAACTTTATCAATATCCCAACGCTCATTATGATCGTTACATTAATGTGGATAGGGGTGTCCCCAGGATCCACAGGGGGAGGTGTGAAAGTAACGACGGTCGCTATTGCACTGATGAATATCGTTGCCCTCGCTAGAGGAAAAGAATCTATCGAAATTTTTAAAAGAAAGATTGCTTCCGAGTCGGTCAGTAAGTCCTTCGCAATTATCTTACTATCGGTATTAACGATCATGCTGAGCTTTGTTTTGCTGAACTTCTCCGATCCAAATCAGCAGATGGTACCGCTTTTGTTCGAAACCATATCAGCCTATACAACTTGTGGTCTATCATTGGGAATTACAGCTTCCTTATCATCAACAAGTAAGATTATCCTCATGCTGACCATGTTTGTTGGACGCGTGGGGATGTTAACTTTGCTAGTGGCCTTCATTAAGAATACAAAGAACAAGAGTTATATTTATCCAACTGAAAAAATTCTGTTTTAATCATGAAATACATCGTACTGGGACTTGGACATTTTGGAAGATCATTGGCTATTCACCTCACCGAATTAGGCCATGAAGTGATTGCTGCAGACAAGAATTTAAGTATTGTAGAGCAAACAAAAGACAAGATAACCCATACGGTCTGTTTAGATTCAACCGATAAAGAAGCCGTTAGCTCGCTGCCATTGCGCGATAGCAATGCTGTTATTGTGGCCATCGGCGAGGAAGAAGGAGCCAGTTTACTGACGGTCGCACTATTGAAGCAACTCAAAGTAAAGCGTATCATCGGGCGTGTAGTCTCTGACTTGCAGAAAACGGTATTGGAGGCCATGAATATCGATGAATACATCATGCCCGAGGAAGAAGCCGCAGAGCGTTTAGCGATGCGCTTAGACAATATTGACATTGTCGACTCTTTCAAGATTTCCGATAAATATTCCATTATCGAAACAAAAGTTCCCGCAAAATATGTCGGTATGACCCTAAAAGATGCCGATCTGACCAATAAATATAAAGTTATCGTACTAACGACCGTTCAGGTCGAAACCGGTACCACCGCCGAAGGCTCCACAAAACTATTAAAGGAAGCATCCGGAATCGCAAAATCCGATACCGTACTGCGCGAAAACGACCTACTAGTCCTCTTCGGCGAACTTTCCAATATTAAGAATTTGATACAAAAGGGTTAGTCCTGGGATTGGACCTTAGATAAAAGATACCGGTGTTTTGTCTGCTATCACCCATCTATTCTTAACGTTTGACGTACATCGTGAGTTTACCTACAAGAGTTTCTGGTAAACTTCCTGCTTACTTAACAAATGTAAAGCGGGATAATCGCGCTACGGTATGGCCCACTGTCTATCCTATAAAACCTAATGCAATCTTATACCAAAATTAGTTCTCAATAATTGAAATCAATTCTATATTTTTGGGGCTATATCAATAATCCTATACATTAAATGAAAAATTGGTTTAAGGAAAACGCGAATCACCTATCTGTCATAGGGATCTTCCTTCTGTTGGTTGTATTCTACTTTACACCGGTGTGGCAAGGGAAAACGTTGTTGCAGCATGATGTGATGCAAGCTAGAGGCAGCCAGAAAGAAATCTTCGATTACAAAGAAAAGGATGGGAAGACACCGTTGTGGACGAATTCTATGTTCGGCGGTATGCCGACTTACCAGATATGGTATGATCATGCGAATAACCTGACAACCCATATCGGACCGGCTATTCGTGCGGTTTTTCCTCCTCCATCGGATGTGTTATTGCTCTTTTTACTGGGGGGATATTTCCTATTTAGTGTTTTGAAGATACGGCCTTGGCTCGCCGCCTTAGGTGCCATAGCCATTGCCTTTTCGTCTTATAATATTATTTATGTCGAAGCGGGGCACCTCAGTAGGGCCTATGCTATCGCTTATATGGCGCCTATCATAGCGTCCGTAATTTTATGTTACCGCGGGAGCCGCTTTTGGGGACCATCGCTCTTAGCCTTATTCTTGGCATTGGAGCTTCGCGCTAATCACGTGCAAATTACATACTACCTGTTCCTTTGTATTTTAGTGTTAGTAGGCTTTGAGCTGTACTATGCTATTCGCGATAAGAAATTGAACAAATTTGTACAGGCATCGGTATTGCAGTTGATCGGTGTTGTGCTGGCGGTATTGGTTAATGCGTCGGTATTATTTCCGACATACGAGTATGCGAAAGAAACCATCCGTGGTAAATCGAACTTAACGAAAACCGATGATTCAGGAAATGCTGGATCCGGATTAGATAAAGAATACGCTTATGCGTGGAGTCAGGGAATCGGAGAGAACATCACTTTCCTAATCCCGAATGCCTATGGCGGTCGTTCATCTGGTGTATTGGATGAGAAATCAAATGTGGTTAAAGCGTTGACGAAAGTTGGCGCGCCACAAGCGGAAGCCGTTCAGATGGCAAGAAGTTATTTCCCGACCTATTGGGGCGAAAAATCCTTTACCTCAGGACCTTGGTATTTCGGTGCAGGTATTGTATTCCTAGCAATCTTAGGTTTGTTTATCGTTAAAAACCGCTTAAAATGGTGGATATTAACAGCTACAGTTTTAGCGATATTACTATCCTTTGGTAGACATTTCCCATTGATCTCCGACTTGTTTTTCGATTATTTCCCGATGTACAATAAGTTTAGAGCAGTAGAATCGATCTTGGTGATCCCAGCAGTGTTGATTCCGATACTAGCAGTATTGACAATCAACGAACTGATTGTTCGTGGAAATGAGATCCCGAAACTAGATAAAACTATTCTTTACACTGGTGGGGCTGTTGCTGCGGTTTGTTTAATCGTGGCGTTGATGCCTAGTATCCTAGATTTACGTACATCGCAGCATCAGCAATACGTTGCGCAACTGCAGCAGATGGTGCAAGACCAAAATATTGCAAACGAATTGTCGAATGCCTTATTGAAAGACCGTGCGGACTTAGCGTCGAAAGATGCTTGGCGTTCACTCCTAATCGTTGCTTTAACGATTGGTTTAGTTTGGGCATTCGTGAAGAAAAAACTTTCAGCAAGCATCTTAATTGCGGCAATCACAGTTATTACCTTGGTTGACTTATGGACGGTAGATAAGCGTTATTTAAATAACGATGCTTTTGTTGACAAGAGCATTTACGACAAGCCTATTCCAGAGCGTGAAGTAGATCAATTGATCCACATGGATAAGGATTTGTCATACCGTGTATTCGATTTGACGACTAGCCCATTTCAGGATGCGAGTGCGTCTTACTTCCATAAAAGTATTGGTGGATACCATGCAGCGAAATTGATGCGTTTCCAAGAATTGATTGAAAATCAATTTAATAATACGCTCAACGAGGATGTTTTGGATATGTTGAACGTTCGTTATGTAATTACAAAAGACCCTTCTAATAATTCAGATCGTATTCAACGCCGTAGTTCTGCGTTAGGCAATGCTTGGTTCGTAGATAAGGTAACTTTCGTGAAGAGCAATAATGAGGAAATGAGCACTTTAGGAAACATCGATCCTCGTAAAGAGGCGGTGGTGAATGAAGGATTCAAAAACCAGTTTAATGACAAGGGAATTGCGAATTCGCCAAATGCGCAAATCAACTTGGTGTCCTACCATCCGGATACGTTGAAATATGAGTACAGTACACCTACAGAAGGATTCGCGGTATTTTCGGAAATCTTCTATGATAAAGGTTGGAAAGCTTATATCGATGGAGAAGAAGCTCCTATCATTCGTGCGGATTATGTTTTACGCGGATTAAAACTTCCGGGCGGAAATCATAAAGTAGAATTTGTATTTGCGCCGGAATCTATGCGTATCTCGAACATCATCTCTTTAATCGCGTCGATTATTTTGGTGATCGGTTTAGGATTTGCGGCATGGATGGGCTATAATCACAACAAAAAGAAGCCTGCCGTTAAAGCAAGCTAAGTAATATCAAAAGATTTTTCATTAAACCTTCAGAATAAGGCCAATTGCGGATCCGAAACTCTGAAGGTTTTTCTATGGTGTGGAGTTAACCCTAGGCGAATTACTGCTTCTCGATGCTTCACGGTTGGATATCCTTTGTTCTGCAGCCAATCGTAGTCCGGGAAATCATTGGCTAGATTTTCCATGTATTCATCGCGGTAGGTTTTCGCTAATATAGAAGCAGCGGCAATAGAAAGGTATTTTCCATCACCCTTGACGATACAGCTGTGTGGAAGTTTAGGGTATGGAATAAACTTATTCCCATCGATGATCAGGTATTGGGGTTTTAACGTTAATAAGTCTATCGCTTTATGCATTGCTAAGTAGGATGCTTTGTGGATATTGATCTTGTCAATCTCCGCCGCCGATACCGAAGCAACCGCGAAGGCAAGCGCCTCCTGCTCTATAATAGGCCGCAAGGCCATGCGCTTCTTCTCTGATAATTTCTTCGAATCGTTTAATACCGCATTGTGATAATCCGGCGGAAAGATCACCGCCGCCGCAAATACTGGACCGGCAAGACATCCTCGTCCAGCCTCATCGCATCCAGCCTCAATGAAATCCCGCTGAAAGGTCGACAATAAGCATGAAGCATTTTCCATGGGGTAAAGATAATCATATTCCATTGAGATATTTCGCTAGTAAATTCGGATTGAACGGTTAAAGTCTCAGTCTGAGTGATGATACTGCACTCAGAAGGCCGCGGGCGATAGATTTGCGCGCGGAGCACTTATCTTTTCATAGCTCTTCAGGGAGATATTCTGGTCCCCCAAAAAGTTTCGTATATTTGTATTTATAATAGTGTGATCCCCAAACCCAAGGGGAAAGTGTAACTGCCAGCCTCCTTATAGGCTGGCACTTGCTTTTAATCATGGACGTTGTGCGCTTCATCTATCGCGTTGATTTGCAAAGCCTGCGAATGTAACTTCTCTGTTATCCTTGGCTGTTTACATTTATTTACATTTCTTATATTTTTCTTTGCATTGAGATATAGGTAGAGTAAACTATTTTGAGTATTCTAATGTCAAAAAGCTTACAAAATAGACTCATGAAAAGAACGATTATTTGTACCCTGTTAGTTTTCTTAAGTGCGAGCGTTTTTGCCCAGAAGAAGAAAAATGATGAATACCGCTTAGTGCCTACATTTCCGGTCACCGTAGATGCTGATTTGCTGGAATGGGCTGATAAATTGGCACCGATGGATCAAGACTCTAGTTGGAGCTTTGCGGTCAGTAATGATACAGATTTTATTTATGCGGCGATCAAGGTGAAAAACGAGATGCTGCAATATGAGGCCGTACGGAACGGCTTTATTATCAATATTAATAAGAACGGGAAGAAGAAAGACGGAGCGGCGTTAATTTTTCCGATACCTGATAGTGAATCTCGTCGCGCGATGCGTCAAGATGACAATTTTGAAAATATGAATGTCCGCGAGGAATTGATCAAACGTAGCCGTGGCTACGGGGTCAAGGGATTTCAACGTATCGTTGATGGTCTTTTGTCTTTCGAGAACACGTACGGCGTGCAGGCAATTGCGAAATTGACCGCGGAAAATGAACTGATTTATGAGGCGAAGATACCTATTGATGCGATTGGCTTGAAAGATCCGAAGCAGACCGTAGCGATTCAAGTGCAGCTGAATAATCAATATGCCATATTGCAGAGGGCATTGCGCAATAGACCCCAACAGAATCGGGGTATCTATGGTGCACCTTCAACACCAACGGTTCGAATTCCTTATTCCGCAAAAACGGAGATTTGGATTGTCGGACCACTAAATTAGAATTAGAAAAACAACATATATGTATAGAATTGTAAGGGTATTGTTATCTGTTTGTTTGCTTGTTGTGGGCGCCACAGGCTATGCGCAAACGAAAAGGGTTGTTCAGGGAATGTTGCTCGACACCGAGTCGAGACCTATTTCCGGTGCATCAGTAAGATTGATCGCAGATGGTGATTCAATGGGGACGAGTTCCTCTCAGGCGGGGTTTTATACCTTCGAAAATGTTAAAGCGCAAAAATTTAAGATACGCGTAAGCAGTCTTGGATTTGATGTTTCCGAGAAAGAGGTGGACTTCCCGGAAGGACAGACTGAGGTTCGCGTTCCGACCTTCATGTTGAAAGTGAATTCGAATATGATTGAGGAAGTTGTTGTACAAGGTGTGTTGACCGTGCAAGTAAAGGGAGATACAGTAGAGTACTCTACAAAAGATTTAAAACTTCGCGAGGGATCTGTTGCGGAAGATGCTTTGAAGAAATTACAAGGAGTAGAGGTTGATAAAGATGGAAACGTAACGGCTCAGGGCGAGCAGGTGACGAAAGTTCGTATCAATGGAAAAGACTTTTTTGGAGGGGATGTAAAAACTGCAACGCAGAATCTTCCAGCCAATATTATTGAGAAAATCCAAGTGGTAGACGATTATGGTGATATGGCAAATATCACGGGTAATAAATCGGGTGATTCGGAGAAGATTATCAATATTCAAATTGACCCTAAATATAATAAAGGTTATATGACGACTCTACGCGCAGGTTATGGTACGGAAGATCGTTATCAGGCTACCGGAATGTGGATGGGCATGACCGACAAGTCACAGGTTTCTGTTTTAGGGAACTTAAATAATATCAATGCACCACTATTTGATTTCAACACCATGGGTGGCGGTGCTCGCCGTCGTATGGGCGGTGGGGGTGGCCGCGGTGGCGGGATGTTTGGTGGCGCTTCGGGACTTACCAATGCAGGGTCCATTGGGGTCAACATTCGTCACGACTTCTCGGATAAGCTGAAAGTATATGGTAGCTACTCATACGGTCGCGATGATAACGACCTTTTGACAAATAGCTTGACGCAATATTTTGTAGAAAACGGAACGCAGGATCAATATTCTGATTCTACGGCGAACAACATTCTTTCGAGCCATCGTTTCGAAGGTAACTTGGAATGGAATATCTCGGACAAGGATTATGTGAAGATTACACCACAATTCGGGTTTAACGGCACAGATGCCAACTCTTCTTCTTTTGGTAGATTTTTCGATGAAAATAGCGTTTTGGATAACTCTGATACGCGCACGGAAGGCTCGCTCAGCGATGCACCGCGCTTTGGTATCAGTGGATTGTACAATCGTAAATTAAGCGATAAAGGGCGCAACTTGTTCATGAACTTTAACTACGATAATGCATCGACGACGAAAGACTATCAAGGTATACTTGAGCGTTTGATCAACGATCCGAATGAACAGGGCTCGACACTTGGCGAGATCTATGAGCGCACGGTTCAGGAATTGAAAAACAAAAGCTGGAATGCTGGGGCTAGTCTATCTTACCTAGAGCCCGTTTCGGAGCATGGTAAAATCGAGCTTTCTTACGATTTTAACAAGAACAATTACGATAATAAACAATATCAAGATGCTTTTGATGCGGCTGACAATGTATTGCCAAACACGGCGGAGCGCATGTTGAACTATCACTACGATCAGGATTACTCCTTTACAACCCACCGTTTTGGCGCAAGCTATGCCTACGAGAATGATAAGATCAAATATTCCGTGGGTGCTGCAGTCCAGCCTTCCAAAATGTTGGGCGATGCTTCCAGTGATGATGCTAATGCTGTAATCGATCGTACCAACTTGAATTGGATGCCGATTGCGAGATTCGAATATAAATTCTCCCGTCAAAAAAATATCAGCATCAATTATTCAGGACAATCAAATGAGCCTACTTTAAACCAAATTCTACCGTATGCTGTTGGGAATAGCTCCACGAATATTACCTATGGTAATCCGAACTTGAATCCGGAGTTCAGACACCGTGTCATGATGCGATACCGTTCTGGCGACTTCCAAAAAGGGAATACCTTCTTTGCCATGATGAATGGTAATTTGACGACAGATCGTATCGTCTCTTATGTGAAAAGGCAACGTGTTGAAAATGTGGGTATGGTTTCACAGACGCAGTATTTGAATGAATCAGATCCTGTTTACAACCTGAGTTCCTTCTACCACTATGGAAAATCCTTGAAAGAAAAGACCTATAACATTATGTTGATGGGGGGTGTTTCGTATAATAAGAACATCTCTTATATCTCGCAGGATTTGGAGGAAACTACAGGAATGAAAAATGTCGCCAATAACTGGGTGTTTAATCAAGGTTTGATGTTCCGTTATAACCCTTCTGAAAATCTGGAGATTAATCCTGGAGTTCGTTATGCCTTCAACCATACTAGAAATAGCATGGGTACTAATAACAGTAATGTATCTACCTGGACGCCTACCCTTATCGGATCGGTTAATCTTACGCCGACGACGATTTTCGGAGCAGACTTTTCGAAGTCTTTCAACTCGGGCTATGGTCCACTAACAAGTGCAAATCCTTTCATCATCAATACGTATATCGAGCAGAAGTTATTGAAAGGGCAACGCGGAACGGTTCGCTTGCAAGCATTTGACTTATTAAATGAGCAAACAAACCTATCAAGAACTGTTCAAGAGAGCATGTTATTGGATAGACAAACGAACCGCTTAGGTCGCTACTTTATGCTGACCTTCACCTTTAAATTGCAGAAGTTCTCGGGAGTAGCACCAGTCGAAGACAATATGGGTCACGGTGGTATGCGTAGACCTAGAATGTAAAAATATCAATCACCTATGATAGCATGCGGCTTCCCGAGTAAATTGGGGGCCGTTTTTTTAGTTGGAATCGTCCTACTCGAAGCGTCAAGTTATTCTGCCTTCCCCGAGTCTTACCATCCGTTCGGCATCAATCCTCTTATACCTCGAATATAAGGTGTAATTCCTACCTTTGCACTAACTATGGATCATAAAATTTTCCAGCTTGATAATGGTTTGCGGATACTACTTCATCCGCAAGTTTCAACAATTACGCATGCATGTCTGATTGTGGATGTCGGGTCTAGGCATGAGCAGATAGGGAAGTTCGGTACCGCCCATTTTATTGAACACCTTTTATTTAAGCGGACGGAACGTCGTTCGACAAGTCAGATATTAAATCGTTTGGAGGCAGTTGGGGGGGACCTGAACGCTTACACGACGAAAGAATATACTTGTATTCAGGCGTCCTTTTTGAATCCGTATTTGGATAGGGCCTTAGATTTATTTGAGGATATTATTTTTCATTCGCTTTTCCCGGAGGAAGAGATGGAGAAGGAGAAAGGGGTGATCTTGGATGAGATGGCTTCTTATCTGGATAGTCCGGAGGAATCGATTATGGATGATTTCGAAGACCAGATTTTTAAGGGGTCTGGCTTAGGACATAATATTTTGGGGGTTGAGGAAGATCTGAAGGGTATTGTACAGGATGATATCAAGACCTTTATCGCGCAGCATTATGCGACTTCGAAAATGGTTATCGCCATTGCGGGGGATTATGATGAAAAGAAGGTTTTAAAGTTGGCGAACAAGCTTTTTGGTCAAGTGCAGGTATATGAGTGGGATCATGCCAGGGAGGATCTTTCTTTTGCCAAAGCGACGAAAGTAGAGTTGGCAAGGCCGATCAACCAAGTGCACTGTGTTTTGGGGAGCACTGCTTACAGCATATACGATAATCGGAAGACGGGTCTCCTTTTACTAAATAGTCTCTTAGGTGGCTTTGGAATGACGTCTATCCTGAACCTTAATATTCGTGAGAAGTACGGTATCGCTTATACTATTGAGTCAAACTATAGCTTATACAGTGATACGGGCCTTTTTAGTATTTATTTCGGGACGGACGAGGAAAAGGCAGAGCGAGCATTGAAGTTGGTTCACAAAGAATTGAATACACTTAGAGAGCAGCCTTTGAGCGCCAGTTTCCTCGATCGGGCTAAGACAAAATTCAAAGGACAAATTGCCTTGGCGGAAGAGAATAGAATGAGCATGATTATCGCTGAAGCGAAAAATCTCTTGGATTACGATCGTGTTATCTCGCTTCAAGAGGTATTTGCTAAGATTGATGCGGTCACTGTGGAAGAGATTCATGGCATTTCGCAAGACCTATTGGCGGAAGATAAATTATCCTCCTTGACTTTTGTGCCCGAAGATTAACTTATTTTTATATTTGCTAAATAAAGAATTCCATATGAAGACAGCTTATATTTTCCCAGGACAGGGAGCTCAGTTTGTTGGCATGGGCCAGGACTTGTACAATTTAAATGAAGAAACGAAAGCCTTGTTCGAAAGAGCTAATGATATTTTAGGTTTCCGCATTACGGATATCATGTTCAATGGAACAGAAGAAGACCTTAAACAAACCAAAGTGACGCAACCTGCTATTTTCTTGCACTCGGTTATCTTAGCAAAAGCATTGGGTGCAGATTTTCAACCAGCCATGGTAGCTGGACACTCCTTAGGAGAGTTTTCGGCGTTGGTTGCTGCTGGTGCGTTAACTTTTGAGGATGGCCTGCGTTTGGTTGCAAAGCGTGCTAATGCGATGCAAAAGGCTACGGAAGCTGAGCCCGGCACGATGGCAGCGATCTTAGGGTTAGAAGATATTATCGTTGAGGAAAAATGTGCAGAGGTCGACGATATCGTAGTTCCTGCTAATTATAACTGCCCAGGCCAATTGGTGATCTCGGGTTCTGTATCCGGTGTTGATAAGGCTTGCGAACTGCTATTGGAGGCAGGTGCGAAACGCGCGCTTAAGTTGAATGTAGGTGGAGCATTCCACTCTCCATTGATGGAATTAGCGAAAAAAGAATTACAGGATGCTATTCTTGACGTTGAGATTCAAGTTCCGGTTTGTCCGATCTATCAAAATGTGGATGCGCTTCCATATCAAGATCCGGTTGCTATTAAAGAAAACTTAATTGCACAATTGACAGGCGCAGTACGTTGGACTCAAACTATTCAGACGATGCTGGCCGATGGTGCCGAAAGCTTTGTAGAAGTTGGACCTGGTGCTGTTTTACAGGGTTTAGTAAAGAAAGTTGATCGCCAGATTCCTACAGCGTCAGCGAAGATTGGAGAATAGAAATTTCTATATAAATAAGAAAGGCTGCATACATGTGCAGCCTTTCTTATTTATTGTTGAGCTTCTTTTAGATGCCAAAAGCTGCTTTTACTTTATCAACATAATCTAACTTCTCCCAAGTGAACAACTCAACTTCCATCGTTTTGGATTCACCACTGGAGTTTTCGAAAGTTTTCGTTACGGTTTTTGGAGTTCTTCCCATATGTCCATAAGCAGCCGTTTCCGCGTAGATAGGGTTTCTTAATCCTAATCTCGTTTCAATGCCGTATGGTGTCATGTCAAATAACTGAGCGATTACCTCCGCAATTTCGCCATCCGTTTTGTTTATTTTAGATGTACCATATGTATTGACATAAATACCCATTGGGTCTTTCACGCCAATCGCGTAGGAAATCTGCACTAATATTTCATCTGCAACACCGGCAGCCACTAAGTTCTTAGCGATATGACGGGTAGCATAAGCTGCGGAGCGGTCTACTTTTGAAGGGTCTTTTCCGGAGAATGCTCCACCACCGTGCGCACCTTTACCACCGTAGGTATCAACGATGATTTTTCTACCAGTCAAACCTGTATCGCCATGGGGACCACCGATTACAAACTTGCCCGTTGGGTTGATATGGTATTTGATCTCTGCATTGAATAAAGCTTGAAGTTCTGGTTTCAATTGTGCTTTAACACGTGGGATCAAGATATTAATGATATCTGTTTTGATTTTTTCCTGCATTTCCGATTCCGAAGCGAAGTCATCATGTTGTGTAGAGATAACAATCGTGTCGATTCGGATAGGTTGGTGGTTGTCATCGTATTCCAAAGTAACTTGAGACTTCGCATCGGGACGTAAGTAGGTAATTTCTCTGTTTTCACGACGTAGCGCTGCAAGTTCGTACAACAGTCGGTGCGAGATATCTAATGCTAAAGGCATATAATTCTCTGTTTCATTGTTCGCATAACCGAACATGATACCTTGGTCGCCTGCGCCTTGCTCTTGTTTACTGATGCGGTCTACTCCTTGGTTAATATCTGCCGATTGCTCATGAATCGCTGACAGCACGCCGCAGGAGTTCGCTTCGAACATATATTCTGACTTGGTATAGCCGATCTTTTCGATGACTTGTCTCGTGATCTTTTGTACATCTAAATAGATTTTTGATTTTACCTCACCAGCTAAAACTACCTGTCCCGTAGTTACAAGGGTTTCAATTGCTACACGAGAATCTTCATCCCATGCTAAAAAGTTGTCGATTAGAGCGTCCGAAATTTGGTCTGCGATTTTATCTGGATGTCCTTCAGATACAGATTCGGAAGTAAATAAATATGCCATAAATATTCAAACGAATTGGGGGAAAAAGACTTTACAGCGAGTGGAAAAACACGGATTAAAATAGTTTTAGCACTTTTTTACTGTGGTTGCAATCTCCCATTTACATTATAATAATGCAAAATGCAAATCAGTCCACATTTTGTGTGGCACAAAGCTACGATACTTTGCAATATTTAAAAAGTATTTCGTTCAAATTATTATCTTTAGCGGAATTTAGATATTGAAATGACAAAAAAACGCATTCTGTTTGTAGTGAACCCAGTATCAGGAGGTAAGAAGAAAACAGCGTTCAATAAACAGGTTTTAGAGGTGCTAGATCTCTCCCGATTCGAGCCTACTTTTAAAACCACCAATCATGTAAATCACGCCTATGAACTAGCTATTCAAGCCATAGAAGAAAAGTACGATGCAGTGATTGCGGTGGGAGGAGACGGAACGATAAACGAGATAGGTTCTGCCTTGGCTGGCACAGCCACGCCACTGGGGATTATTCCGGAGGGATCGGGAAATGGATTGGCTTTGTATTTAGGTATTCCTATGAATGAATCGGCTGCATTACGTCGTTTGAATCGCTTTGATTCGGTTGCGGTTGATTGCGCGAAAGTGGGGGATGATCGTTTTTTCAATATCGCTGGTTTAGGATTTGATGCTTCTGTCAGCGATAAATTTGCGAATGAGACCTTCCGTGGACCGGTTGGTTACTTAAGAACGGCAATCAATGTGTTAAGTAATTATAAACCGAAAAAATATAAACTGAAGATTGATGGCAAAGAATATGAGCGCGAAGCGTTTATGATTTCAGTTGCCAATTCGCCGCAATATGGCAATAACGCGTATATCGCGCCTAACGCTTCGATTACCGATGGTTTGTTGGATGTCTGTATTGTGCATAAGTTTCCACTCTATACTTTGCCGATGATGATTTTTCATCTTTTCAATAAAACTGCAGACCAGTCGGAATATGTGGAAATCATACCCGGGAAGCATATTATTATCGAGCAGGAGGGTAAAGATCCGGTGCATTTAGATGGAGAGCCAAAAGAATTAGGGCAGCGGATTGAAATAGAAGTGATGGAACGAGCGTTAAATATAATATGTTAAGAGATGAGTAAGCAGAAAAAGCAGCGTTTTGAGGGAATAGTATATTCTACATCGGATGATTTCTCCTACGTCGAGTCGGATAATCAAGAGGAGGGGGAGACTTTGCCGAATGGGAAGCAAAAATTGAAGGTGGGCTTAGATCGTAAAGCGCGTAAGGGAAAAGTCGTTACTTTAATTACGGGATTTATCGGTACGCAGGATGATTTAGACGTTTTAGCGAAGGTTTTGAAGCAGAAATGTGGCGTTGGGGGTAGTTCGAAAGACGGTGAGATATTGATACAAGGTGAATTTAAGGATAAAATAATCCAATATTTGCAGGCGGAGGGATATCAAGTAAAGGGTTTTGGTGGCTAAGGGAATGAATCTGCGCTAAATGACTAAAAAACAAAGAAATAGTTTTCATTTCTGTCGTGATGACAATGATTTGACACTGGCTCTTTGTGAGTGAATGCTCACTTAATTTTAACATTTAACGATTTGATAATTTGCATATCAAAAAAAAAATGGTTTTCATTGTAAAAAATATGACAGGAATATTCAACCGTTATGTAATACAAAAGAGTAGGCATTGATTGGAGACTGCTGAAGCATATCAATGAAAACATAACAGACCCCAAAAAGGTGTACAATCAGATATCTTCAAATTAATTTTGTTTTTAACATAAAATGCTATATTTGTTTTGAATTAATGTAATATAACGGCATTTGGATTGCATTAAATTGAATTTAACTTAATAATTAAACAACAGTAAAAAATCTAAAAATTAGTAAAAATGGCAAACGCACCAAAAACTACAACAGCCCCAGCTAAACAAGACAGTGGCAATGCGGGTAATTTATTTGCGAGTTTAGCAATTATCATTTGTTTAATCATTGGTTTCTTGGTTTACAAGTTTGTAATGGGTGATCCTAACAACTTTATCGACAACAACCCAGAGAACCAACCAAAACCAGGTAACTATTTCGGTATGGTTTACCACGCTGGATACGTAGTACCAGTGCTTCTTGGATTATTCTTAATGGTATGGGTGTTTTCAATCGAGCGCTTCATCGTTATCGGTAAAGCTTCTGGAACTGGAAATGTAGGAAACTTTGTAAGAAAAGTACAAGGTTTATTAAGAGCTGGTAACATTGATACAGCTATTCAAGAGTGTGACAAACAAAAAGGTTCTGTTGCAAACGTAATCAAAGCTGGTTTATTAAAATACAAAGATGTTGAAGCACATCCAGGATTAGATACTGAAAAATCAGTATTAGCAATCCAAAAAGAAATCGAAGAGGCTACAACATTAGAGATGCCTATGTTAGAGAAAAACTTAACAGTTATCGCAACATTAGTATCTATCGGTACATTAACAGGTCTATTAGGAACAGTAACAGGTATGATCAAGGCCTTCTCGGCATTGGCAACAGGTGGTGCTCCAGATTCAGCTAAATTAGCAAACGGTATCTCTGAGGCCCTAATCAATACGGCAACAGGTATCGGTACATCAACTATCGCTATTATTTTCTACAACATCTTAACTTCTAAGATCGATACATTAACTTACTCTATCGACGAGGCTGGTTTCTCAATCGTACAAACATACGCTGCGAACCACAAATAAGATGATTTAAAAAAGTTGAAAATTTTTTATGGAATGTTCAACTTCTAATCATCATTATAATAGAACGAAATAGAGTATTCATTTAAAGAAGTAAAGAAATGGGAAAAGCAAAAGTAAAAAGAGCCAGTACCACCATCGACATGACGGCGATGTGTGACGTGTCTTTCTTACTTCTTACTTTCTTCGTATTGACTGCAACTGCGCGTCAGCCAGAAGTAATGCCAGTAGATACGCCCGCGTCGACTACACTGGACAAATTACCAGATGATAACTTGTCGGTAATTACAGTGGGTAACAAAGGAAAAGTGTTCTTTGGGGTGAAGAACCCAGAAGTTAGAAAAATAACTTTGAAGAACATGTCTGCGAAATATGGCATCGGTTTCTCGGAAGAAGATTATGAGAAGTTTAAAGGATTAGACGAGTTCGGTGTTCCTATCAAGAATTTGCGTGCCCTACTTTCGCTAGAGAATGACAAACGTACGGAAGATATCCAACCAGGTATTCCTGTGGATAGTACAGAAGCGAATTCAAACGAGTTGTACCAATGGGTACAGCAAGCTCGGCTAGCAACAGTAGAATTCAATCGTGACCAAGAGTCTAAGGTTAAAAACTGGACGGATCCGGGACCGATGAAAGTCGCAATCAAGGCAGACGCTGAGGAGAAGTATTCAATAATGAATTTGATCATTGAAACCCTGAGAAATCAAAAGCAGAACAAATTTAGTTTTGTTACCGGTTTACGTCAGGAAAATTAATAAGGTAAAATGGCAGAATTAAATCAAGACTCCGGTGGTGGCAAAAAAGGTGGTAAGGTAAGGTCGAAGAAAAACGGAGGCCGTGTAGATTTAACCGCGATGGTGGATCTAGCGTTCCTTCTAATTACCTTCTTCATGCTTACAACATCTTTGAATAAGCCACAAGCAATGGACGTTGCGATGCCTGATAAGAACAAAGACTGGAATGAAAAACAACCAGAGATTGACATCGCGGATAACCGCTCAATCACTTTGCTATTAGGCTCAGATAACAAAATTGCCTGGTATTATGGTCAATTGGAAAAACCGATTACCCCTCCAACTGTAGTTGATTACAGTAAAGAAGGAATTCGTAAGATTCTTTTAGAGAAGAAAGCACAAGTTCCAAAGGTAGCGCAGGGTAAGGACTTAATCGTCGTTATTCGTCCAAGTGATCAATCAGTTCAACGTAACCTCGTTGATATATTAGATGAAATGAAAATCACGGATATTAAACGTTATATGATTTCTAAAATCAAGCCTGAGGAGGTTGAAGTTTTAAAATCTAATGGAATCTATAACGACTAATATTCAGGATAAAAAAATTGGAAAAACATGATAGGTTCAAAATTAGATTTATTTAAGAAAGAATGGCTAGATGTCGTTTTCGAGAATAGAAATAAAGAATATGGAGCTTATGCATTACGTAAGTATGCACCAGTTGCAACAAATATCGCTTTATTCTCCGTTTCGGCAGTTGTTCTTTTATTCGTAGCCGTAAAGGCTTTCGATATCAAGATTTTTCCTGAGAAACAAGTTGAGGAAGCTCCTGTAGTTACTGAGGTAACCTTGGAAGA
The DNA here is from genome assembly GCF_008274825.1 of Sphingobacterium hotanense. Classification (NCBI taxonomy): domain Bacteria; kingdom Pseudomonadati; phylum Bacteroidota; class Sphingobacteriia; order Sphingobacteriales; family Sphingobacteriaceae; genus Sphingobacterium; species Sphingobacterium hotanense. Next base: position 4,340,741 of record NZ_CP030848.1, on the reverse strand, counting down.
CTTAGAGATTCCTGAGCCTGAGGAAGAGGAAGAGCCAATTCCTGAAGAAGAAACACCTCCTCAACGTATTGCTGAAGAGCCACCTGCGGAAGACTTAATCCGTTTCCCAGAGCCAAAGGTTGTTGATGCCAGACAAGTAAAAGAGGAAGTTGTATCTCAGGAAGAGATCAAAGAGAAAAACGCTACTCCTGCGCGTATCACGTTGAAAGGTACACCTGGCGCTGCTGGGGTTCCTACAGGTGAGTTCGGCCCGAAAAAAGTTGAAGGTGCGATTACAGGTAGTACAAAAGGTGTAGAAGGTGGTGATGCGAATCGTGTATATGATTTCGAAGCTATCGAAGTACAACCAGAATATCCAGGAGGTGTTAATGCCTTCCGTTCATGGGTTCAAAACAATTACTCTTATCCACAAGCTGCGATTGATGCTGGGGTAAAAGGAACAGTTGAAGCATCCTTTGTAATCGATAAGTCTGGTAATGTAACAGACATCAAAATTAACAGAGATTTATCTTACGGTACTGGTCAAGCGTTGATCAATACACTTAAGAAATCTAAAAAATGGAGCCCAGGTATTCAGAACGGTCGTCCAGTTCCTGTACGCTATTCAATTCCTTTGCGCTTAGACTTATCACAAATGTAATTCGATATGTCGAATCATTCAACAAGAAATAATTTTAGACAGAAATCGCCCACACAGCGATTTCTGTCCATTTTAGGACTAGTCATGTTCGCCTTTTATTTCGTATTGGGCATCCTGATTATTTTCTGGGACAACTTCCCGATTCCAATCGACCCTACGTATAAAACGCTATTTGGCGTGCTCCTAATTGTTTATTCATTTATGCGTTTTGCTCGTCTGTGGCAAAATAACTTTAGGAATTAATTAATCCTTAGCGCATTTTTTCAATCTAATTGTTATATGAGAAAGCATAGCATATATCGTATTATTATGCTTTTCTTAGGACTAGCTTTGGTTGTATCCTGTTCGCAGAAAAAGTCGAACGAAGGGGGAGACGAGGCTACTAAGGAAGCACCTGTAGCGAAAGATGATATCTTGACGGGTGAAATGTCTGTAATTGTCGATGAAGCGATTTATCCGATTATGCTGGAGCAGGTGGAGGTGTTTAAAGATAGCTACGTCAATGCGAAAATTAATTTGATACCCTTGCCGGAGCGCGAAGCGATCAATGCCTTATTAAAAGGTGATGCGTCGTTGGCCGTATTGGCTCGACAGTTGACCAAGGAAGAAGGAGCGGGGTTTGACCAACGATCGATTAAGCCGAGAATTTATCCGGTGTTCTACGATGGCGTAGTTTTTGTAAATAATATTGCAGAGGCCGATACTTCAATGGACATAAAAACGTTGTCTTCATTGTTGACAGGTGAGTTAAAGTCAAAGACATTAGTTTTTGACAATGTAAATTCAAGCACATTGAGACGTGTGAAAGAATTAACAAACATTGATAAGGTTTCTGGTGTTTCAGTAAAGGGGCTAAAGAATACAGAAGAAGTTTTCGAATACCTATTGACGAATAGCAATGCGATAGGGGCGATGTCTTATGGTCAATATTTAGATTACCGTAGGAAGTTTGGAGAAGAAAATAAAATTCGTATCTTAAGCCTTCAAAACGACGAAAAGCAGGGTGTAAGTGGTTATTTCAAGCCATCGCAGACAACATTTGCCACGGATGAGTACCCACTTAAGTCGGAGTTTTACGTTCTGAATTATCAGCCCAATTTGGGATTAGGAATAGGGTTTTCGGCATTCTTAACAGGTGATCGTGGGCAACGTATCGTGTTAAAGTCGGGGTTACTGCCCGCGACTATGCCAGGTAGAGAAATTATTATTAGGGATAATATAAATTAGTTTATAACAAAGAGTAAATAATAGATTATGACAAACAGCAAATTATTTTTAAGTCTTTTGTTAGCGGGTGCTGTAGGTACAGTGAGTGCGCAAAGTTTAAAAGACGCAAAAGCTGCTATCGAAGCGGAGCAATATGATAAAGCCAAGGGCATGCTTCAGCAACTAGTAGAGAAAAAAGCAAAAGATGGTGAAAACTATTTTTATTTGGGTCAGATTCACCTAGTGAATGATAAAGTTGATTCGGCTGCTTATGTTTTTCAACAAGGTGTAACAAACGCTCCAAAAGAGAAATTAAACGTTGTCGGATTGGGTATTGTTGAGTTGGAGAAAGGTAATGTTAGTGGCGCTGAGTCAAAGTTTACTGAAGCTACAACTGGTCTTCGTAAGAAGGATTATTTACCCTTGTATTACATCGGTAGAGCGTATATTGATGCGCCAAAACCGGACTACAAAAAAGCAGTTGAATATTTAACCAAAGCTAAAGAAGGCGGTCCTAAAGACGCGTTAATTCCGACAGCTCTAGGAGATGCATATGCAGGTTTGCGTGAGAGTAGCCCCGCGTATGTAGCGTACCGTGATGCTTTGACTTTAAATGATAAGTTATTGGCGCCTAAAATTGGTCAGGCTATCATCTCTCGTCGTGCACAAGCTTATGACGTGGTGTTGGAGCAATTGACTACATTGGCATCAGAAAACCCTGAGTATGGTCCAATCTACCGTGAGTTGGCCGAGACATATTACTTATCGTCTAAAAAAGCTCCAGAAGAGCAATATCGTGAGATCAACCAAAAGGCAGTGGAAAACTATAAAAAGTACTTGTCGTTAACAGGGGATGCATCTCTTGACGCGAAAGTACGTTATGCTGACTTCTTGGTTTATTCGGGTAACTACGATGAATTGAAAACCGTTTCCGAAGAATTATCGAATCAAGCAGGTGTTGATGCGAAAGTATTCCGTTATTTAGGATATATTTCATTCTTACAGGATAAAGATTACGCAAAATCTCTAGAGTACATGAATCAGTTATTCTCTAAAGTAGATACTAGCCGTTTAATCGCGCGTGACTATTTGATCAAAGGGATGGGCGAAATCATCGCTGGGAATGAGGCTCAAGGAAATGCAGATCTAAAGATCGCTATCGCGAAACAAAGTGAAGATGAGGACTTAGATGAAGAAGTAGCAGAAACTGCATTCGCTAAATTACAAGATGGTGAAGAAGAAGTTGCTAGGAAGTTATTTGCTTTCCCAGCTTCTAACCCAGAGTCTGATTACTACTACGATTCTAACTATTACCTGGGTACTGGTGAGTACGGTGTAGGATCGAAATTAGTTTCTGTTCCAGAAGGTGAAGCTACTCCAGAAGTAGTTGCGGCTAAATTCCAAGAAGCAAAACCTCACTTAGAGTCGGCTGTTAAATCGTTGGATTTAGTAGCTAAAGCAACAAAGCAAGAGGTGATTGACAAGTATAGAGTGAATGCATTATACTTCAAAGGTTTATCTGAGTTAGCTTTAGACAACGTGATTCACGATGCGGAGAACGCTAAAGGATTGTTCGTTGGTTCTTTCACTGAGTTATTAGCGGCTATTGCTTCGAGCACAAACTTGACAGATGCCCAAAAAGCATACGCAGGCGACGCTCATAACTACTTAGGTTATTATGCATATTTGAAAGGTGATACAGCTAAAGCGAAGACTCACTTTGCTGAATCATTGAAAATCAATGCAGAAGATCCATTCGCAAAACAAATGGTTGATGTACTAAATCAATAGTAATTTATAATCATTCAAAATAAGAAAAAAGGGGCTTTTGGTGACAAGAGTCCCTTTTTTTTATGACTTATTTTTCTATTTTTGTTAGACTACTAATAAACTTTAAACTGAATGTATGAATGAGCTAGCAGGTCAGAGTACACCAATTGATTATCTACCCATATTAATTCAATTAATTGTAGCAGTGGGCTTTGGGGTTACCACGATCATCGGAACGCACCTTATTGGTCCGAAGGTTAGAACTGAAAATAAACTCGGCTCATTTGAGTCGGGCGTAGAGGTTGTTGGGAATGCCAGACAACCGTTTTCCATTAAATACTTCTTGGTCGCAATTCTATTCGTGATTTTTGATATCGAGGTTATATTCATGTATCCTTGGGCTGTGAACTTCAGAGAGTTCGGATGGCAAGGTCTTGTGGAAATGTTTGTTTTCATGGGCTTGCTGTTATTAGGGTTTATTTATATCATCAAGAAGAAAGCCTTGGATTGGGATTAATCCAAACTTTCCTTAAAAAAAAACTGAAATGAGCAATATTACCTTATCAGATGCGCCTCCGGGTGTTGAAGGTGCGGGATTTTTCGCAACGACCTTGGATAAAGCCATTGGATTAGCACGTGCTAATTCGCTTTGGCCACTTCCTTTTGCAACTTCCTGCTGTGGGATCGAGTTTATGGCTACGATGGGTTCTACATACGATTTAGCGAGATTTGGAGCAGAAAGGCCAAGTTTCTCTCCACGCCAGGCGGATATGCTTTTGGTGATGGGTACGATCGCAAAGAAAATGGCACCGGTATTAAAGCAGGTATATACGCAGATGGCAGAACCTCGTTGGGTTATTGCTGTCGGAGCATGTGCATCGAGCGGCGGTATCTTTGATACCTACTCTGTATTACAAGGAATTGACGAGATTATTCCTGTCGATGTATATGTCCCGGGCTGTCCTCCGCGTCCTGAAGCAATCTTAGACGGCGTGTTGCGCCTTCAGGATATCGTGAAAAATGAATCGTTAAACAGAAGGAATACTCCAGAGTACAAAGCGCTCTTGGAGAAATACGGAATTGCAACAGACAATGGATAAGTTGACCAATCAGCAAGTATTAGAAAAGCTACAGGCACAGTTCGGTGATAAGATTCTGCATGTAGCAGAGCCGAAAGGGTTACTAACCATAGTAACAGATAAAACAAGTATCATTGATGTCCTTCGTTTATTGAAGGAAGATAATGCCCTGCAATTTATCTATCTGACCGATATCACGGCTGTGCATTATCCAGAATTGGAAAAGGCATTTGCTGTTGTTTATCATGTTCATAGTTTGATATTCAATGTCAGAATTCGTATTAAAGTGTTTTTAGATAAGCAAAGTCTAAGCATTCCTTCGGCAACTATATTGTGGAATGGTGCCAATTGGATGGAGCGTGAGACATACGATTTCTTTGGGATTGACTTTGAAGGTCATCCGGATTTAAGAAGAATATTGAATATGGATGATTTAGGTGTTTTTCCTATGCGTAAGGAATATCCGCTAGAGGATCCGAACCGTGTAGATAAGAAAGACTTTTATTTTGGACGTTAAGTGAATTCGCTATCATGAGTAAACCAATAACCCGTATTTCAACAAACAGCCCTGTCTTTGAAGATAATGATCCTCAAGATGAGTTGATAACCCTGAATATCGGTCCTACGCACCCTGCAACACATGGGGTGTTTCAAAACGTCGTCCAGATCGACGGAGAGCGAATTGTTAGTGGTGTGTCGACCATTGGATATATACATCGTGCATTCGAGAAAATTGCGGAGCATAGACCATTTTATCAGATTACACCTTTAACGGACCGTCTGAACTACTGTTCCTCGCCCATCAACAATATGGGCTGGCACATGACGGTTGAGAAACTGTTAGATATTGAGATTCCAAAACGAGTGCAATATATGCGCGTTATCGTGATGGAACTTGCCCGTATTGCCGATCATATCATCTGTAATGGTATTTTGGGGGTTGATACAGGTGCTTTCTCGGGCTTCTTGTATGTGATGCAAGAACGCGAGTTTATTTATGAAATATATGAGGAAATCTGTGGAGCTCGTTTAACGACCAACATTGGTCGTATCGGCGGTTTTGAGCGGGATTTCAATGATGTAGCATTTGCGAAGATCAGAGAATTCCTAAAGCGCTTCCCTCCGGTACTAAAAGAGTTCCAAGAGCTTTTTGATAGAAATAGAATTTTCGTAGAACGTACTTCTAATGTAGCCGCTGTTACTCCGGAAGAGGCGTTGAGCTATAGCTGGTCTGGTCCTATTTTAAGAGCCACCGGCGTGGATTATGATGTGAGAGCACATTCGCCATATTGCTCTTATGAGGAGTTTGATTTTGATGTTCCTGTAGGAACCAACGGAGATGTGTATGATCGCTACATGGTTCGTAATGAAGAGATGTGGCAATCAATGCGGATTATCGAACAAGCTTTAGAAAAAATCGAAAAAGAACCGAAGGGAGTATTTCATGCGGATGTGCCAGATTTTTATCTGCCACCAAAAGAGCAGGTGTACACCAATATGGAAGCATTGATCTATCACTTTAAGATTGTGATGGGTGAGTGGGATGCTCCAAAGGATGAGGTTTATCAGGCTGTAGAAGGCGCAAATGGTGAACTTGGATTTTATCTGGTTCATGATGGTGGTAGAACACCCTATCGCTTGCACTTTAGAAGACCATCTTTTATCAATTACCAAATGTTTGCTCCAATGAGCAGCGGGATGTTGATTTCGGATGCGATTATTAATATGAGTAGTTTAAATGTTATAGCAGGAGAATTAGATGCTTAGTGTTAAAGAAAACCTTATTGTCGAGTTTTCGGCAGAACTATTGAACAAGTTTTCAGATGTAGTGAGCCGATATCCAGCAGATAAACAAAAGTCTGCTCTTCTGCCTATACTTCATTTAGTTCAGGAAGAATACGGATGGTTGAGTGTGGATGCTATGGATAAAGTAGCGTTATTTTTAAATATTCAACCGATTGAAGTTTACGAAGTAGCGACTTTCTATACCATGTTCTTGCTTCAGCCCCAAGGGAAATACTTATTAGAAATATGCCGTACGGGACCTTGTTGTCTAGTCGGAGCAGAAAGAATAATGGGACATCTCGAAAAGACCTTGGGTGTTAAAGAAGGAGAGATCACTCCGGACGGCCTTTTCTCCTGGAGAGGAGTAGAATGTTTGGCAGCGTGTGGTTTCGGGCCCGTATTACAAATCGGCCCTTCTTACACATTCTATGAAAACCTGACGGAGGAAAGTGTAGATAAGCTTATTAACGAATTAAAAGAAAAAGCGAAAAGCGAGGCTTAACAATATGGGACGTAAATTATTATTAGAACATATTCAGGTACCAGGTATCAACACCCTTTCCGTTTATCGGGAAAAGGGTGGATATCGTGCTGTTGAGAAGGCTTTGAAAACGATGTCTCCAGAAGATGTTGTAGAAGAAGTAAAGAAATCAGGGCTTCGTGGACGTGGTGGCGCAGGATTCCCAACCGGGATGAAATGGAGCTTTTTGGCAAAACCAGTGGGTGTTCCACGTTATTTGGTGTGTAATGGTGATGAGTCTGAACCAGGTACTTTTAAGGACAGATTCTTAATGACACATATTCCTCACGCCTTGCTTGAGGGGATGATTGTTTCCAGTTATGCATTAGGCGCGAATATATCATATATCTATATCCGTGGTGAGATGATGCCGCAGATTCGCATTATGGAAAAGGCGATTCAAGAGGCAAAACAGGCGGGTTGGTTAGGAAAGAATATCCTTGGGACGGGCTATGACTTAGAAATCTATGTTCAACCTGGAGGAGGTGCTTATATATGCGGTGAAGAGACCGCTTTATTAGAGTCATTAGAGGGAAAACGTGGTAATCCACGGATTAAGCCTCCTTTTCCAGCGGTAGCAGGTTTATATGGATGTCCAACAGTAGTAAATAACGTAGAGTCTATCGCTGCGACCGTGCCTATCGTTAATGATGGCGGCGAGGAGTATGCGAAAATAGGTATTGAAAGAAGTACCGGAACCAAATTAATATCGGCGTCTGGAAACTTGGTAAAGCCTGGTGTGTATGAAATCGAGATGGGACTTCCTGTTGAAGAGTTTATCTTCTCGGATGAGTATTGTGGAGGGATTGCAAACGGCAAGCGCTTAAAGGCGGTTGTTGCGGGAGGATCTTCCGTGCCTATTTTGCCAGCAAATCTAATAACCAAGACTATCAATGGTAATCCTCGTTTGATGACTTATGAATCCCTTGCCGATGGAGGTTTCGTTAGTGGAACAGCCATGGGATCCGGTGGATTTATTGCATTCGATGAAGATCAATGTATTGTAAGAAATACTTGGAATTATACACGATTCTATAGACATGAAAGTTGTGGACAGTGTTCACCATGTCGCGAGGGAACAGGTTGGATGGAGAAACTGCTTTACAAGATTGAATCGGGTAACGGTAGTTTAGAGGATATTGATCTATTGTGGGATATTCAACGTAGAATCGAAGGTAATACCATTTGTCCATTGGGTGATGCAGCAGCGTGGCCTGTGGCGGCTGCAATTCGTCACTTTAGAGACGAATTTGAATGGCATATCCTTAATCCTGGGGAGTCTCAGCAAAGAAACTATGGTTTAGCACATTATGCTGACCCATTGGAACCGGTGACTCAGTAGCAGCTATTTTAAAGATCGAGACGATGGCAGAAGAAATTCAAAAATTTAAAGTTAGTATCGATGGAATCACTATTGAAGTGGATCCCGGAACGACTATATTGAATGCAGCACGTCAAATTGGTGGGGATATTGTGCCACCAGCGATGTGTTACTATTCAAAATTGGAAGGTAGTGGCGGTAAATGCCGCACATGCCTGGTAAAAGTAAGTAAAGGTTCAGAGAAAGACCCTCGCCCTATGCCTAAGCTTGTTGCTTCTTGTAGAACAACGGTGATGGACGGAATGGAAGTACAGAACATTACGTCTCCAGACGTGGTAGAGGCGAGAAAGGCAGTGGTTGAGATGCTTTTGATCAATCATCCGTTAGATTGTCCGGTTTGTGATCAGGCTGGAGAATGTAAGTTACAGGATTTAGGTTATGAGCATGGTTCGGTTAATACGCGTTATGAATTCGAAAGAAGAACATTCGATCGTGTAGACTTAGGCGATAAGATCCAACTTCACATGAATAGATGTATCTTATGCTACCGTTGTGTATACACTGCCAACCAATTAACTGGTAAACGTGAGCATGGTGTCATCTACCGTGGCGACCACGCTGAAATCTCTACTTTTATTGAGAATGCTTTAGACCATGACTTTATTGGGAATGTAATTGACGTGTGTCCTGTTGGCGCATTGACGGATAAAACCTTCCGTTTCAAAAACAGAGTATGGTTCACCAAACCCGTAGATGCACATCGCGACTGTCCGACCTGTTCTGGAAAAGTAACGCTTTGGTACAAAGGAACCGATGTAATCCGGGTGACGGGCAGAAAAGATGAATATGATGAAGTAGATGAGTTCATCTGTAATACATGCCGCTTTGAGAAGAAACATACAGATGATTGGGTTTTAGAGCATCCAACAGATGTGAGCGATCAGTCCGTAATTGCTTCTAACCATTATTATGCATTTAATCCACCAGCTGTAATCAAGGACAATCCTCAATTGAAGGAAGCCAATGTGGAACAGCTAGCGAGGTCTGAAAAATTAAAGTAATAGGAAGGGAAGATGGAAACAGCCTTTATTTTAGAAAAATTAATTTTAGTGGTTATTATTTTCGTAATCACTTTGGTCATTGCCATGTACTCTACCTTAGCCGAACGGAAGATCGCGGGCTTTATGCAGGACCGTTACGGACCGGATCGAGCGGGTATTGGTGGTATTCTACAACCATTATGTGATGGCGGTAAATTCTTCTTTAAAGAAGAGATTATTCCTGCCGGTGCTCATAAAGCATTATTTATATTAGGGCCAACCCTGGCCATTATAACAGCCTGTATTAGTTCGGCAGTAATTCCATGGGGACAAAATCTAACCATCGGTGATAATACAATCACGCTTCAAGTGGCGGATGTCAATATCGGGATATTATATATCTTCGGTGTAATTGCATTGGGTGTTTATGGCATTATGTTGGGTGGTTGGGCATCGAACAATAAGTTCTCGCTGATGGGAGCAATTCGTGCAGCATCGCAGAGTATCTCCTACGAGATTGCTATGGGACTTTCGATCATTGCTCTTTTAATGGTCACTCAGACCTTGTCGATAGGGGAGATTGTCGCTCAACAGTCGGGTTTTGTTAATTGGAATATTTGGGCTCAACCGTTAGGATTTCTGATCTTTATGGTCTGTGCGTTTGCTGAGTGTAATCGCGTGCCTTTTGACCTTCCTGAGTGTGAAACGGAGCTTGTTGGTGGTTATCATACGGAGTATTCGTCGATGAAACTAGGTTTATATATGTTCTCGGAATATATTAATATGTTCGTGTCTTCTTCATTGATGGCAGCATTATACTTCGGAGGCTATAACTTCCCATTCATGTATGACTTGGGACTTTCTGAAAACTGGATTACCATTATCGGTGTTTTGGTATTCTTTTTAAAGATTTTCGGATTTATCTTCTTCTTTATGTGGATTAGATGGACCTTGCCAAGGTTCAGATATGACCAATTAATGAATTTAGGATGGAAAATGTTAATACCTCTTGCGATCGCGAATATCGTATTGACAGGGGTAGTGACAATTGTTGTTGATGAATATTTTAAATAATTTGGTATGCAATCCTTATCGAATAGAAAGAAAGTATTAGAACAAAAGCCGATGAGCTTTTGGGAAAGAATATATTTGCCGGCGATCGCGAAGGGTTTGTCGATTACGATAAAGCACTTTTTCAAAAAGATCCCGACAATTAAGTACCCTGAAGAGATTCGACCGTATTCCAAGAACTTCCGCGGACAGCATTCGTTGAAGCGCGATGAGCTTGGGAGAGAACGTTGTACAGCTTGCGGATTATGTGCATTATCATGTCCAGCAGAAGCCATCACTATGACAGCAGGGGAGCGTAAGAAAGGTGAAGAGCTTATGTACCGCGAGGAAAAGTACGCTGTAGTATATGAGATCAATATGTTGCGCTGTATTTTCTGCGGATTATGTGAAGAAGCTTGTCCTAAGGAAGCTATTTATTTAGATGGAAAGCATGTAACAGCGGACTACCTACGTAAAGACTTTATTTATGGAAAAGATAAGTTGTTGGAACCAAAGTTCGATATCACGAAATTAAATCAACAACCAATTACTAACTAAGAGATGACGATATTTTATTTTGTAGCATTCCTGTCCATATTCTTTGCGTTGATGACCATCTTCACAAAGAATCCGGTACACAGCGTTTTGTACTTGGTGATAACCTTTGCGACTTTTACCGTTCATTACATATTACTTAATGCACAATTCCTTGCCGCTGTAAACTTCATAGTGTACATGGGTGCCATCATGGTATTATTCCTTTTTGTGCTCATGCTGTTGAATTTAAACAAGGATACCGAGCCGATGCGAACTAATCTGGTAAAGATTATGGGAGTAATCGCAGGAATGTGTCTTATCGTAACATTCCTAGGCGCTTTTCGTCTGTTGGAATCCAACAATGAGATGGTACAGGGACATGAGAACATCGGTTTAGTGAAGAACTTAGGGAAAGTTCTTTTTAGAGATTTCCTATTACCATTTGAGATTTCCTCGATCCTGCTATTGACAGCGATGGTAGGGGCCGTATTATTAGCGAAAAAAGAAACACGAGTTAAACAAAATGGATAGTCTTATTCAAAATATGCAGGGGATACCCCTAAATCATTATTTGATTTTCTGCAGTATTATTTTTGCGATTGGAGTAACCGGGGTACTCATTCGTCGTAACGTCATCATCATCATGATGTCGATTGAGCTCATGTTGAACTCGGTGAACCTATTATTAGCTGCTTTTTCTGCTTATCGCGGAGATCCCAGCGGACAAGTATTCGTATTCTTTATTATGGCATTGGCGGCAGCAGAAGTAGCCGTAGGGCTTGCCATCATCATCATGGTATATAGAAATACGAAATCGGTGGATATAGAATCCTTAAGTAAAATAAGGTGGTAATTAGAAAAGCATTTAGATAGAAACTAGATATGATAGAATTAATTTGGGCCATACCATTAATTCCCTTTTTAGGATTCGTGATTGTGGGATTGTTGCGAAATACTTTCCCAAAACCATTGATTTCAATAATTGGTTGCGGCGTTATATTAACGTCTTTCTTGCTAAGCTGTGGTGTATTTAAAGAAGTATACGAAGCGAGGCAGTTAGGGGAGGACGGCATTTTTGTAAAAGAGATTTTCAACTGGTTTACCGTTGGAAACTTTAGTGTAGACATTAAATTTTTGGTGGATCCCCTGAGTGCGATCATGTTATTGATCATCACCGGTGTAGGGTTTCTGATTCACTTATATTCTGCTTGTTATATGGATGGTGATCCAGGCTTTGGCAAGTACTTCTCGTATTTAAATCTCTTCGTATTCTTCATGTTGCTTTTGGTCTTAGGATCCAATTACCTCGTGATGTTTATTGGATGGGAGGGCGTAGGGCTTTGCTCTTACCTATTGATTGGGTTCTGGTATAAGAACAGTTCTTATGCTAAAGCTGCGAAGAAGGCCTTTGTGATGAACCGTATCGGCGACTTAGGGTTTCTGATCGCTATGTTCTTTATCATCTTCAACTTTGGGTCTTTGGAATACGGAGCCGTGTTTACAGAGGCAGGCAAATTACCGATGGGCGATATTACCTTACTGACTATCACTTTATTGTTATTTGTTGCTGCTACAGGTAAATCAGCTCAGATTCCATTGTTCACCTGGTTGCCGGATGCGATGGCCGGACCAACACCGGTATCTGCCCTTATCCACGCTGCGACGATGGTGACAGCGGGTATTTATATGATTGCACGTTCGAACATCATGTTTACTCTTTCTCCAGTAACCATGCAGATTATTGCAATTATTGGTATTGCCACAGCATTAATTGCTGCCTTTATTGCAATTACACAAAACGATATCAAGAAGGTATTAGCTTATTCAACAGTATCCCAATTAGGATATATGTTCTTAGGCTTAGGAGTAGGAGCTTTTACAGGAGCATTCTTCCACGTATTAACGCACGCATTCTTTAAAGCACTATTATTCTTGGGTGCAGGATCGGTAATCCATGCGATGAGCAATGACCAGGATATGCGCTCCATGGGAGGGCTGAAAAAAGCAATGCCGATTACTTACGTAACGATGTTACTAGGAACAATCGCTATTGCGGGAATTCCTCCATTATCAGGTTTCTTTTCTAAGGATGAAATTTTAGCAAACGCCTTTGTCGCGAACCCTATTTTTTGGGTGTTAGGATTCTTAGGTGCGTTGTGTACCGCATTTTATATGTTCCGCTTATTGTATCTAACGTTCTTCGGCGAATTTAGAGGAACAGCCAATCAAAAGAATCATTTACACGAGTCGCCATGGCAGATGACTGTACCATTGATCGTATTGGCTATATTATCCGTAATCGGCGGTTTATTGAATATTCCAGAAGCATTAGGCGGTGGACATTGGTTAGCCAATTTCCTAAGCCCGGTATTTCAACAAACCAACGCGATCGTTGAGCCATTCCACATGGAACATTCCACAGAATTTATCCTGATGGGAGCTTCTGCAGGTGGAGCTATCGTGATGGCATTCTTGGCATATAATAAATATGTGAAGAAAAATGATATCCCAGCAGCCGATGCCGAAGCACCTACAACAGGCTTATATAACCTTTCCTACCAGAAACTATACATCGATCAGATTTATAATAGTTTGTTTGTTCGCCCTTTGAATGGCCTGTCGAAGTTCTTACACCGTATCGTCGAGCTATCAGGTATTGACAGTCTAGTGAATGGAATAGGAGAATTGTTTGTCTCTTCTGGAAAAGGAATCAGGCAACTACAAAGTGGTCATGTTGGGTTTTATATTTTCATGATGGTAATAGGCGTTATTGCAATCATGTTGTATGGATTATTTACCGTCTAGTAAAAGAATTTAGGAATCAATGGATAACCTTTTTATACTGCTGCTATTACCTGTTATAAGTGCTATAATCCTAGCATTTATCAAGTCCTCGTCTGCAAGATGGGCAGCATTGCTTTTGTCTTTATTACAACTGGGATTAACTATCCCATTCATATGCAATTTCATCCCGGATGCCAGCATTCAATTTGCACAATCTTTTTCTTGGATTGAAAGTCTTGGGATAAACTTTCAAATCGGACTCGACGGAATTAGCCTACCGATGGTCATCTTAACCAATGGTTTGATTCCATTGATCATATTAGCGAGTTTTGCACATAGCAAATCAGGGAATTTCTATGCCCTGATATCCTTCATGCAGGCCGGATTGGTGTTGGTATTTGTTTCATTGGATGCTTTCTCTTTCTATGTGGGATGGGAAGCAGCGCTTATTCCAATTTATTTTATTTGTGCTTTATGGGGTGATGGCGATCGCATTCGCGTCAATCTAAAGTTCTTCATCTACACATTCTTCGGAAGTTTATTGATGTTGATCGCGATTATTTATTTATATCAACAGACAGGAACGAACGATCTTTCATGGGCAACACTTACGAACCTAACACTAACAGAAGGTTCTCAAACATGGGTGTTCTGGGCATTCTTTATTGCATTTGCAATCAAGATTCCTTTGTTCCCGGTTCATACTTGGCAACCCGATACTTATACGCATGCGCCTGCAGCAGGGACGATGCTTCTTTCAGGTATCATGTTGAAAATGGGACTCTTCGGACTGCTCAGATGGTTACTTCCGCTTGCACCGCAGGCAGTAGCACAATACGGCACATTTGCTATGATATTAAGTATCATTGGCGTGGTATACGGTTCATTGATTGCCTTTAAGTTGAATGATGCAAAGCGTTTAATTGCCTATTCATCTATTGCGCACGTAGGATTGATCTCCGCGGGGATTTTCTCCTTGACACAAGAGGGATTGCAGGGGGCAATCATTCAAATGATAAACCACGGTATATCCGTTGTCGGACTATTCTTCGTCATTGATATTATTCAACAACGTACCGGATCAAGAAACTTTGCCGATTTAGGCGGTCTTGCATCGCGTATGCCGATTCTAGCAGCATGCTTTCTTATCATCATTATGGGGGCAATCGGTTTACCATTGACAAATGGATTCATCGGCGAATTCCTATTATTAAAAGGGATCTTCAGTTATACCGACCATGGAGTTTGGTTTGCTGTATTTGGTGGGACGACACTCATTTTAGGAGCGGTTTATATGTTGCGCCTATTTCAAAAAACAATGTTGGGGAATATCTCCGAAACCAACATGGTCGTAACCGATATTAAAGGAGTAGAAGTATTAGTATTAGTACTAATCGTTGCATTGGTTATTCTTATCGGTATATTGCCGAATATGTTACTGAATATTTCCGAAGCATCGGTGAATCAATTATTACAACAGATTAAATAGAACAAGTTAACAATATATTATGGGTGCGATTATTACGCTTTCTTTATTAGGTATTCTTATTTTGTATTTGGGCTTGTTCAAAGCAAAGAATGCATTGTTGCCTGTAAGCATCTTAGGATTACTGGGAGCATTGGCGTTTGAGGTGTATTATTGGAATGTTGAGGCAGTTACTTTGTATAAAGGAATGGTTTTGTTTGACCATTTTGCGCTATCCTTCTCCATCGTGTGTATCTCATTGACCATATTGATCTTATTTCTTTCCAAGGATTATTTCAATAGTTTCTCGGATAACATAGCTGAATACTATACACTTATCATTTTCTCTTTAACAGGAGCATTGTTGGTCAGTGCATACCATAATTTCGCTATGTTGTTCATCGGCTTAGAAATCATGTCTGTGGCACTATACATCCTTGTAGGTATTCGTCGAAAAGATAAAGCATCTAACGAGGCTTCTTTGAAGTACTTCTTAATGGGAGCTTTCTCTACGGGCTTCTTGTTATTCGGAATAACCCTGATGTATGGAGCAACAGGAACGTTCGATCTAACAGCCTTAAAAGAGTATATTATCACCAATCCGACGGGCATATCACCACTGTTTTACGGAGGTATCCTTTTGATGTTGGTGGGACTATGCTTCAAAGTAGGTGTTGCGCCTTTCCACTTTTGGACACCGGATGTATATGATGGGGCACCAATCCTGATCACCAGTTTCATGAGTACGGTTGTTAAGATAGCGTCCTTCGCAGGATTCCTTCGCTTGTTCAGCACTGTGCTAATCCCATTAAATGAATTCTGGACGCCGATTTTATTGACGATTGTAATTATTACGCTTTTCGTAGGGAATATCACAGCATTGATGCAGACCAGCTTTAAACGTATGATGGCATACTCGAGTATCTCTCATGCTGGGTATATGTTGTTTGCTATCCTTTCGATTGGAGCGACTTCTGCATCGGGAATTTTAACCTATGCGGTCGCATACGGACTTTCTTCCATCATCGCGTTTGGAGCCTTGATTCTAGTGAAACGCCATATTGGTTCTGATCAATTTGAATCCTTTAACGGTTTAGGAAAGAAAAATCCAGGTCTAGCATTTGCGATTACCATTGCCATGCTATCTCTGGCTGGTATTCCTTTAACTGCAGGATTTATCGGTAAGTTCATGATGTTTAGTACCGTGATGAACGACTATCACACCGTATTATTGATCTTAGCAGCAATCAACGCTGCAATTGGTGTCTTCTATTACTTCCGCATTATCGTGCATATGTACTTTATGAAGTCTGAAGAAGAGACCAAGCTACAGCTTCCGATAAACTTTCAGGTCGTATTCGGATTAGCTGTCATCTTAACCATTTTAATTGGTATTTATCCTGATCTGATTATTCGATTGATCTAAAAATCATATTAAATATTTAGCCCCGACAGTTTATCTATCGGGGCTTTTTTTTGAAAAGTATTTATACGGGGCGGTATGGGTAAAATACCCCTTATCATCATTTTATCAACAAAAGCGCAATAAACCTGTTTTCCCAGCAAGACAATCATTACAAAACAAGCATGAAAGCATTTTCGATATCATTAATAGCACTAGCGATCTTTTCTTTATCTGCCTGCCAAGAGAAAAAGGTAGAAACTGGTTCTACGACTGCTCAAGATTCCGTGACTTTGGATCCGAACTTAGCACCAACTGACACATTATCAAGCGATAGCAGCGACATCATTCTGCCAACTGAACCGGCCCAATAAAAAGAATAACAACTTCCTAACAATACAATCCCAACGGCTGCGGTAAACTTGTGGGCGGTAATCGGCAATAATCTTACATTATTGTACCGACAGGCTATATAATTTCCGCTACTTTTCTCGTTAAATAATTTGAACTTTCACAACAAATTGTATCTTTATAAACATTCAATGTTGATTATGCGGATTGTTAAATTAGTATGTTTATTGTTCTTCGGATTCCTTTATGCCCTAAGTAACAATACCGTATTATATGCACAATCCCCAATTCGAGGAAAGGTCATCGACCGAGAAACGAAGAAGGCACTGTCCGGTGCGACTATACTCTGTTTAAAAGACCAGCAAGCTACATCTTCAGACTCATTGGGTAACTTCGCGCTGCAACTAAAACCTGGCGAATATCAGATTGAGGTTAGAGCAATGGGCTATAAGATTCTCCATAAAAAAATAACGACACAGGATACATCCATTCTGCTAGCATTGGATGATGAAGCCAATGCCATTGAGGAGATTTCTATTACCCATCGTGGCAAATATAGAAACCGTAATAACAAGGCCGTCGAGTTGATCGATTTAGTGGTTCGCCATAAGAACCAAAATAGACTGCGTGGAAAAGATAGTTTATCCTTCCAGCAGTACGATAAGCTGAAGTTCGGCATGGTAAACCCTAAGCCTATTTTCAAATTGGGTCTTTCCGATCTTAACTTTGTATTCAATAACGTCGATACGACCCAATTTAAGGATAAGAAGCTCCTTACCCTCTTCATGGAAGAGAGCAATGCGAAAGTCTATAACAAGAAGAATCCTTCAAAGTATAAGAAGATTGTATATAGTCAGAAGAAAACGGAGTTCGATAAGCGTTATATAAACAACCATAATATACAGTCCTATCTGAATTACATCTTTCAGCCGATAGACGTATATGATGAAAGTGTGTTCATCCTGAATAAGCAGTTTCTCAGTCCTGTCGCCGACAATGGTAAACTGTATTACAAATACTATATTCTTGATACCATCTTCAATAAGGAAGGCTATTTTATTCAATTGGCATTTGAACCTAGAAATACGACCGACCTGTTATTCAAGGGCAAGTTACAGGTGAGTATGGATGGCTCCTATGCAGTTAAAAAAGCATTCCTTTCCATTGACAAGGATGCAAACATCAACTGGATCAATCAAGGAGAACTGCGGTTCCACTATCGGAAGAATGAGGAGGGCGTAATGTTGCTTGATACGGCCCATGCGTTTATCTCCTTCGGAACGAAACGAGGAGATGCGGTCTTCGCGGATAGGTTGAGCGTACATACCGATTACCAGTTACCTGCCGAAATTCCCGAAGGAGCGTTCCTAGGAGCGCCTATTGAAATACAGCCACAGGCCGATCAAGTCGCGACCCATCGACCGGTAGCACTCAATAGCTTCGAACAAGCAACCTACGATAACATTGAACAGCTCAATAATAAAAAAAGCTTTAAGACCATGTTGGGTATAGGGTACCTCATTGCACAAGGCTATTACAACCTTGGTAAATTCGAATTAGGACCTTTGGAATACGTCTACAGCCGAAATAATATAGAAGGAAACCGTGTACGGATCGGTGGTCGAACAACGCAAGACCTTACGGATAAGGCTTTTTTTGAGGGATACTTAGCCTACGGAACTGATGATCAAAAGTTAAAGTATTACCTGAAATCTGCAGTTTCGCTAAATGGAAGCTCCGTAGTAACCTTTCCGGCGCACTATCTAGAGGCTACTGTACAGAGCGATATTATGGAGCCCGGACAACAGCTCTCTTTCCTCAAAGGGGATAGCTTTTTTCGGTCAATCCGTAAAAACCGACCTACAAAATGGTTCGATACACAGGGATATCAATTGCAGCACGTTGTCGAATTTGGAAACCACGTCAGCATAACAACCGGCTTTACCCACCAAAGTAGAAATACAATTGGCGATTTAAGGCTAGTAAATTCCGGAAATCCAGATGAATTGATTACCGAAGTAAACAGCAACGAGGTACATGTAGACCTACGGTGGGCACCATACGAAAAGTTCTATTATCGCAATCTGACAAGAAGAACGATCAAAGAGAAATATCCGGTATTTAATGTTAAATACACCAGAAGCCTCGATGGCTTTTGGAACACCAGCTATGCCTATGAAAAGGTATCACTGGCGGCATCCAAGCGCTTTTTCCTAAATCAGTTGGGATTTGCCGACGTCAAAGTAACGGGAGGAAAGATATGGGGGACTCTTCCTTATACGCTTCTGGAGATGCCGAACGTAAAACAACCGGATGATCGCCATGCCATCGATTATGGTATGATGAACCAAATGGAATTTGCAGCTGATCAATACCTCAAATTTGGTTTTTCGCACGAATTACAAGGATTCCTATTTAATAAAGTGCCTCTTCTCAAGAAACTGAATCTACGAGAAATCTGGGGCGCTAATATGTTCTACGGAAAAATAAGTGATCACAATAACCCTTATATTAGTGATCAGGTAGTCGAATTTGACAAAAACAATGATGGTCAGACTATGACTCAGGTGTTGAATAAAGCTCCTTATTGGGAAGGATCGGTCGGAATCGACAATATACTGAACTTCTTGCGGGTAGAATACGTAAAACGCCTAACCTATCAAGGATTACCAAACGGTGAAAAAGAAAGAGTTAGAGTATCAATTAATATCAACTTTTAATTATGAGCTATCAAAACCTACTATTATCTCATAAGGGTTATACAGCCTATGTAACCATCAATCGCGAAGCAAAACTCAATGCGTTGAATTACGAGACCATTGCAGAACTGAAAGCCGTCTTCCATGAATTACAACAGGACGATACCACGCGAGGCGTTATCCTAACGGGAAGCGGACAAAAAGCCTTTGTGGCGGGTGCCGATATTCAAGAGTTTCTAGAGAAATCCAACGAACAGGCGATGGAGCTATCTGCTTTTGGACATGAGTTGATGGATAGTCTTTCGACATATCCGAAACCGGTTATCGCCGCTATTAACGGCTTTGCGCTGGGCGGAGGATTAGAGCTGGCATTAGCATGCCACATGCGACTGGCATCCGACAATGCAAAAATGGGACTTCCTGAGGTATCGCTAGGCTTAATTCCGGGTTATGGTGGAACACAACGCTTAACGCAATTAGTAGGCAAAGGCAAGGCTTTGGAAATGATTCTCACAGGAGATATGATTGAGGCGAAAGATGCATATCAGTGGGGATTAGTCAATAAAGTAGTTCCACAAGACGAATTATTGAGTGCTGCTGAAGCGATCCTCGAAAAAACATACTTACGCTCAAAATCAGCCATTGCAAAAGCTATTCATGTCGTCAATGCCGGATTTGAAAAAACGATCGACGGCTATCAAATAGAAATTGAGAACTTTGGGAAAAGCTTCGGTTCGGAAGATTTCAAAGAAGGAGTTACCGCATTTTTAGAGAAAAGAAAACCAAATTTCTAATTTATTGTTACTCATAAAATAGACCTGATTTTATGAGTAACAATGATGTCTTCTCGCAGAAAGAGCGAAATATTATTATCTTACTAATTGTCATCGTCCTAGGTGGCATTATTCTCTATGCAACACGAGGAATTTTTGGTGCCTTCCTAGGAACGATGGTCATGTATACCCTCTTTCGAAACCTCAATATTTTCTTGATTGAGAAATGGAGATGGCCGAAACCCTTATCCTCGGTTTTTATTATCATCCTCTCCATCATCATCATCGTATTGCCCTTTGTTGGTATTGGTAAGATGCTGTTTGACAAAGCGATTGAACTCCAACAAAACCCACAATGGGTCAAGAAAATCATGGAAGCAGTAGACCATTTCGTAGGAGATAAGCTCGGTCAGCCAGACTTGCTAGAGAAGCAGTTGGAGGCCAGCTCGTCTTATCTTGGCGGCTTACTCACCTCTGCTTTAGGAGGTGCAGCAAATGCGTTCCTCATCATTACCGTGATGTACTTTATTCTCTATTTCCTGTTTGTCAATTATAGAGGCTTTGAGGGCAGTTTGATCCACTATCTACCCTTTGATGATGAAAATGCCGTCGTATTCGGAGAGGAGCTTAAAAACATTACATACGCGAATATTATCGGGCAGACCATCATTGCGATTATTCAAGGAGCCTGTCTTGCGCTAGGATTTTGGATATTTGGTGCAAAAGATCCCATTTTCTGGGGTGTCATCTGTGCGATTCTGTCTTTCGTCCCTTTATTAGGTCCAC
This sequence comes from Sphingobacterium hotanense, assembly GCF_008274825.1. NCBI lineage: Bacteria > Pseudomonadati > Bacteroidota > Sphingobacteriia > Sphingobacteriales > Sphingobacteriaceae > Sphingobacterium > Sphingobacterium hotanense. Next base: position 4,319,533 of record NZ_CP030848.1, on the reverse strand, counting down.
CATTGATTTTTGTTCCGGCAGCATTGGTTTTGCTGGCTAATGGCCAAACATGGCAAGGGGTTGGACTCTTGATATGGGGATTCGGTCTGGTAATCAATATCGATAACGTATTACGGTTGATTATCGCCAAGCGCGTAGGCGATATACATCCGATCATCACCGTTATAGGAGTTATCATCGGTATACCACTTTTCGGACTAATGGGCTTAGTATATGGTCCTCTGCTATTAGCTTATTTCTTGATTGCCGTACGGATTTATAAGGGCAATAAACGATTATCACTGAAAAGAGACACACTTCAAGATCAGCTGGATGATTCCGGAGCCTAGGCTACTACAAAGCCTAGCATATACTCATTGAATCGTTCATAGTAGACCTGGAAACGACTGCTTTCACCTTCCTTCTCCAAGTGGGCAGTCATGACCCCCTGTGGAGTATAAACAAAAGGATCTATCGTGATATGATGTAGGAAAGACACGCCTTTATTGCCTTGAAGCTTATAAACAGCCTCTTTTGCGCACCAGCATGCATATAGCTGGTTCACTTCTTCATCCGCAGTAATAAAAGCAAGTTCCTCTGGCTTCAAGAACTTTTCCTTGATCCGCATGACTTTATCTTTCACGATCTCTAGGTCTATCCCGCAATATCCTTTTGTACTCAGCATTACGCCTGCGTAATCATAGGAGTGGGTCAACGAAATCTCATACGGAAAATCTGGAAGATAGGGTTTTCCATTAGCATCAGAGGGGCAATGGATATACTCCTTGGTTTGCAAAAGATAGCGGAGCAGTACCCGAGTTGCAAGCCAGTGCAGCGTACGCTTGCCCTTGGCCAGTGACTTCAGTTTTTTTTGTTCCGTGTCGTCAAGCTGCAGATGTTCTAATAATTCAGCCTCTGTCTCCTCAATCTTCCACAAAGCAATACGACTCTCGGAATCAATTTCTTTTAAATATGCTAATGCCATAGTCAAATGTATAAGATTTTAACTTTATTGCATAACAAACCGTGGCAATATCTGATTCATTAAATTTGGATTTAGACTTCAGCCGGCAAGCGCAGATACGCTTAAGGAAAACTATCATCTGAAATTTGCGTGCTGTCTACGAATAGTGTATTTTTGAATCCTGCTAATGAACAGCAGATTAGCTTGTCCTTATGATATTATCAGATAAAAGAATTTTAGAGGAAATCGACAAAGGAACGATTGTAATCGAACCGTTCGATCGCAAGTGCTTAGGCACAAATTCATACGATGTTCACTTAGGTAAATACCTAGCAACCTATAAAGACAAAGAACTGGATGCCAAGAGACACAATGAAATTATACATTTTGAGATTCCAGAAGATGGTTATGTGCTAAAACCCGGAACACTGTACCTGGGTGTGACGCTTGAATATACAGAAACACATGGGCATGTACCTTTCTTAGAAGGGAAGTCTAGTACCGGGCGTTTGGGGATCGATATTCATGCTACTGCAGGTAAGGGTGATGTGGGCTTCTGCAATACATGGACACTTGAAATTTCTGTGGCGCAGCCCGTTCGTGTATATGCGGGAATGCCGATCGGTCAATTAATCTACTTCGTTGTGGAAGGTGAAATTGAAACATTCTACAATAGTAAAGGAAACGCAAAATACAATAACAAAACGATCAGACCAGTTGAGAGTATGATGTGGAAGAATTCGTTCTAGTTCGTTTCAAGACAAGTCTTCTCCCTTGGGTGCAGGGTAGAAAGTCAGCCCTTTAGCATTGTGCTAAAGGGCTTTCGTATTTTTAGTGGTTATTAAAAGAATAACCAAACGTCGGTTGTCAAGCGATGCGGTAGCTGACCTCATTGAGAATCTTTCCCAATTATTTTTTTTGAACGTTTCACACCCTGCATTGTTTCTATAACGAAGGAAAAATTTTTGCAGGGCAACGCTCGCGGTAAATGGCTGGCTCTATGTCAGATTTATCGCGAAGCGAGTGTTTATAATCGAATTAAGTAAAAGCAATCGCGATGGATCTTAAAGATTTAACGAAGGGTGAGAAACTAATGTATGTTTCAACCGGAGATGTAAGCGTCGATATTAGCTTCTATTACGTACAGTACTGTTGCCAAACGGTCGGAGTTGGGGCAATCAATGAGCGTAATGATAATCTCCTTGCTGCGATGATAGTGACTCAGGGTGGAATAGATTTTCTGGTAGACAACGAAAAGTTAATTAATGTCGGAATCGAAGAGGCGATCCGTCACTTGTTTACTGTATACTTTTGTTAAAGGTAAAATTCGCATATGAGTATTGCAGCTAGTTTTTTCTCCTCGATGGAAACTGTTAACGTACTAAAAATCGCGTCGACTTCCAGCGCTGATATGGCGCTCGTGTACCAAATACTTGACGGTGTGAATAAATACGTAATAATAAAAAAATATGAACGGCCGGAGGAGTTACAGGTTCTTATGATGAAAATCAGCTATATATGGAAAGAGCAGCCCGATCCTGCGGTGCAATGACTTCAGCGGATGAGCGACTAAGGATGGCTTGCAGAAGGTTAGATTAAATGAATAAGAACGCAATGATATGAAAGCAATGAGTTACCGAGGGCCCTATCGGGTTCGAGTTGAAGATTTCCCGATGCCCCAGCTACAACACCCTAGAGACGCTATTGTGAAAGTGCGCAGCGCGTGCATCTGCGGATCCGACCTACATTTATACCACGGGATGGTACCTGACACGAGGGTAGGAACAACTTTCGGCCACGAATTCATCGGAGAAGTAGTCGAAGTGGGGACCGCCGTTACAAACTTAAAGGTGGGAGATAGTGTCCTTGTCCCATTTAATATTGCATGTGGAGAGTGCTACTTCTGCCAATCTGAACTCTATTCCTGTTGCCATGAATCGAATGCGATGTCGAGCGCTATGGGCGGAATTTTTGGTTATTCGCACACAGCGGGTGGTTTCGCCGGGGGGCAGGCTGAATACGTGCGGGTACCCTTCGCAGATTTTGGACCTACTTTGATCCCTGAGTGGCTGGATTTTGATGATGCTCTACTCTTGACAGATGTTGTGCCTACCGGCTATCATGCCGCCCTGATGGGTGAGATAAGACCAGGTGATACCGTAGTGGTATTTGGCGCAGGTCCCGTAGGTATTATAGCTGCAAAGTGCGCTTGGCTGTTCGGAGCAGCGAGGGTTATCGTCCTCGATCACTATGACTATCGATTGGAATTTGTTAGCAATTATGCCGATTGCGAAGCCTATAACTTTTCTAAAATGAAGGATCCGGTCGTATTCCTAAAAGAAATGACTGGTGGGCTCGGGGCCGACGTTTGCATCGATGCAGTGGGTGCAGATGCTACTGGAAATTTAATGCAAGGGATTCTTGGAAAGAAGCTTCTTCTGCAGGGAGGTAGTGCGACCGCGTTGCATTGGGCAATCAATTCTGCCCGCAAAGGGGGGCTTGTCTCGGTTGTTGGCGTTTACGGACCTAACGGAAACCTAATACCTGTGGGGAATATATTGAACAAAGGAATCACCCTTAGGGCGTCGCAAACTCCTGTTAAAAAATACCTTCCACGGTTGTTTGAGCACATTCAATCCGGTGTTCTCAAACCTAGCCAGATAATTACCCATCGATTACCGCTCGATGCACTTCCTGACGCATATAGGATGTTCTCTTCGAAACTTGATGGTTGCATCAAACCCGTGTTAATCCCCTAAAATAACTGCTATGAAAGAATCTAAAAAACACTACAGGTCTATTTCCGGATGGGGAATCGATTCCGACATGCTTAAAGGAAATGGGTCGCTCTTGGATGAGCAAAAATATGAGAATGGCGTAGATAAAGCTTGGGTTCGTCCTGTTAATCAGCCACAGAAAATAGAGATATTAAAGTCTATCGAACGTACAGATTTACCTGCTGTCTTTGGAGAAACTCTACCGCCAAAGGGTCTCAGCGGCCGGGTGAGACGTATAGCATTTCAGCAATCTGAATCTCGGTTGCGGCACTGGTTCGGCTTGATGCTGGCCGATCGCCTTGAACAGGTAGGCACGCTCATGGAAGAAATCGTTAGTGGAAATATACCCAATCTGGCCAAAGAACGAGGATGGCGAGTACTTTGGAAATATGATTCCAACAAGGTGATTCAAAGGATAGCGTTAGCCAGCGCAGTGGCAGCCTTCGCAACTTACTGCATTCTGAAAAATAAAAACAAATAAACATTATTATGGAAAAAATTATCTCTAAAAACACTCATGCTGTTCTTGATTACTTGATGGCAATCGCGCTTCTTAGCGCTCCATGGATGTATAATTTCCAAGAAGATGGTATCGCGAAAGGCGTCGCTCTCTGCTGCGGAGCACTAATTGCATTATTATCGTTATGTACCAAGTATGCAGGCGGTGTAATCAAGCTTGTGCCCTTACGATGGCACCTAGTCACTGACGTTTTTGCTGGTGTTTTTATCGGAATTTCACCTTGGTTGTTAGGGTTTAGTGAAGTTCACTATGCTACCCATCTTACAACAGGAATATTTATTATAGCTGTAAGTCTTTCGACCAGCGAAGAACGAAGGACGACGGAAACTTAAAACCATTCATACAATGCTGTTGATAGTGTATGATTTTTTTATCTGGTATCATTTCAAGTGATTGACGCGCTATTTTTTTAAGAAACCGGCGATCAGTGCCTTCCATTGCGGATAGGACCCGCCCAATTTAGCGCCAATTGCTACCAGAAGGTTTCTGAATTTGTCCAGAAGGGAACTTAAATCAAGGTTGATAACTTCATTGCGCCCATAATAGCAAGCTTCCACTAAATTCCCTGTACGCTTGATTTGAAACGTGGATGTAGATATGTTTTTGAAGAAGTGCTTGGTTTCCTGATCATTTCGATCATTTGGATCTTCACTAGGCCTAACTGTCATTGTGATGGTATCAACGTCTTCGGTTTGTGTCTCCTCGACGGCTTCAATCCGTACATAATCAAAGCCACTTGTGCTTGAAAGACCTGGGCCCGGAATATCGATTTTAATGTAATCCCCCTGCTCTGGAGGGCGTGAACATTGTTCTCCATGTGGATTTAAGTGTTTGAATGTAGAGGCCGGCAAGCTTGCAATTTCGAACCATTGATCGATGTTAAGCATACGGTGTTTAGCTACCCTATAAAAGTCTTTCGCCGAATTAACCGTGTCGAATGTCGTGAGCTCTTTAATGTCCAATTGCTTGCCTTCTCTTTGAGGCGGAATATGATGTTTCATTAGGATTTTCTTTTTGAACACTTCGCGAAGAGTTTGGTTGGTTAAAAGTGGAGCTAAGAAATTGCCATTCTTATAGTCGGCCTAAAAGGGGGTAAATCCTGACTTCTTGCTAGCGCTGATTGGATAAAGCGTTAAGGTAGAGATCGATGTAAACCTCGGCCTCTTTGGACTTATATTGCTGTATGTAGCGGGGATGGTCTAACACAATAAGGCGTTCTATTAATGAAGATTTTTTGTTTAGTTTACCAATGAACTTTGCGTTTTTCTTGCCTAAGACAAACGCCTTTTGCTTGATTAGTCCCAGCGCGACATTTTTTGTCAGTATTTCAATCATAAAAGGCTCGAGACATTCAAACAACTCAGGATCATCATAATAATTTGCATTCACCCATGTGTTGCCCTGCTTCCTTACGATTGCCAAGGGGAAGGGTGAGTTGATGTAAAAGCGATTATAGAAGGCTACCGGTCCCCCATAGGCCTCTATTACACGGTACATATAAACCGAAGAGATTTCGTGGCTATGGGCAGTAGTCATAACTATTCCACACGCGGAGCTAAGACGCTTAGTATCGGTGAAAGGAACTCCCGTAACGGCAGCCCCGTGGCGGCTAGGGTTGATTCCAATTATAAAAGACCTTTCCACGTTATTATTATAAAACTTTCTATAAAATGCCTTCATCACCGCCACTGTCTCGGCATCGTTCAGAAAGGGATTTATTACCTTAAACCCAGGGGGCAATGGGCCGTCATAACGTAGACTTAGATTGAAGTCAATTATTTTCTCGCCGATCGTTTCTTTCTTCATAAACTTAATCATTCATTACCTCACATTTCAACGATACATCCCTAGTGAGCCCAACTGGATTCCTATAGTCAACATAAAAGCAATCAGATGAATACTAGTGATATTACATCGCCACGATTGCAGTATAAAACTATTAGGCCCAATTTTTTCGATGGCCTTCAGCACACTCCGGTTAGATTCGATAAATGCACATAGAAAGATGCTTGGCTTACCCAAACACGCATCCAAATCTCAGTAGAAGACTCACTTAAAATTTCAAAACTTAATATTGAGTCCTATCCCCCAAACTCCATCAAATAAGCCTTCAAGAACTCATCCAACTCTCCATCTAGTACAGCTTGTGTATTTGAAGTTTCATAGCTTGTGCGCAAATCTTTAACCAGTTTATAGGGATGCAGCACGTAATTCCGAATCTGTGAGCCCCATTCGATCTTCTTTTTGGAGCCCTCGATCGCGGCCGTTGCTTCTTGACGCTTACGCATTTCCATCTCATATAACTGTGATTTCAGCAAGCGTAAAGCATTCTCTTTATTCTGCAATTGCGAACGCGACTCCTGGTTTTTGATGATGATACCCGTTGGTTTGTGGTGTAAGCGAACAGCGGTTTCCACTTTGTTCACATTCTGTCCACCAGCACCGCCCGAACGAAAGGTATCCCATTCCAATTCGGAATCTTTCACTTCAATTTCGATATTGTCGTCGACTAAAGGATACACGTACACGGACGCAAAGGAAGTATGACGTTTGGCATTCGAGTCGAATGGCGAGATACGCACTAAGCGGTGCACCCCATTCTCACCTTTAAGATAGCCATATGCGAAGTTCCCCGAGAATTGAAGTGTAACCGACTTAATGCCCGCTACATCACCCTCTTGGTAATCCTGCTCCGTTACCTTGCAGCCGTGTTTCTCGCCCCACATGATATACATGCGCATCAACATTGCCGCCCAATCACAAGATTCCGTACCACCCGCACCCGCAGTAATCTGCAAGATCGCATCCAGCTGGTCCTCCTCCGCACTTAGCATGTTCTTGAACTCCAGCTCTTCGATATCGGCCAAAGCCACTTGGTATTGCTCTTCCAATTCCTTCTCTGTGCCGTCGCCGGCTTGAAAAAACTCGTACAGCACACCAGTATCATCAACAGAGTTCTGTACAGCATCAAATTGATCCGTCCACACTTTGTTGTTCTTAATGCCGTGAAGTACTTTTTCTGCCGCTTTGGGGTCGTCCCAGAAATCAGGTTGTAGTGTAATCTGTGTTTCGCGGTCTATTTCTGCTTTCTTTGCATCGATGTCAAAGATGCCTCCTTAGGGAAGTAAGTCGATCCCTCAAGTCTTGAATTTGTTCCTTGGTCATAAGAACAAAGATAATATAAATTTGAGGATACCTTTCCTGTAATCCTTATATTTGAGGAAAACATGAACTTTATGTTACCAAGAATAGATTTTACAACAACCCAAGCTTTCAGCTATTTAGCAGACCATTATATCAGTATAAACGAAAAGAGCTTGAAAGAGCTGTTTCAGAAAGATCCACAACGCTTCGAAAAGTTCTCTTTATACCTTAAGGATATTCTTTTTGACTATTCCAAGAACAGAATAGACGAGCAGACGATGGCACTCTTAGTACAATTGGCAAGAGAGTGTGAATTAGAAGAGGCGATCAAGGCGATGTTTGATGGCGAGAAGATCAATGAAACCGAAGGGAGACAAGTATTACATACAGCCTTAAGAAACCAGTCGGATAAGGCGGTCCTCGTAGACGGAGAGGATGTTATGCCCAAAATACGCGAGGTTTTGCAAAGAATGAAGTCATTCTCGGAACGTGTTGTTTCGGGTGAATGGAAGGGCTATACCGGTAAAGAAATTACCGACGTGGTGAATATAGGCATTGGTGGTTCAGACCTAGGGCCAGTAATGGTCACAGAGGCATTGAAATCCTATAAAACTCGGTTGAATGTGCATTTTGTGTCCAATGTTGATGGGACCCATATCGCCGAGACGATCAAGAATCTAAATCCGGAGACTACCTTATTCTTAATTGCATCGAAGACCTTTACCACGCAGGAAACTATGGCAAATGCCAATACCGCAAAGGAATGGTTCCTCAAGTCTGGAGCGAAGGATGCCGATGTGGCGAAGCATTTCGCCGCATTGAGTACCAACGATAAGGGCGTGTCGGCATTCGGAATAGACACAGCGAACATGTTCGGATTCTGGGATTGGGTAGGAGGACGCTATTCCCTTTGGTCAGCAATTGGACTATCGATCTGCCTATCCCTGGGATATGATAACTTCAAAGCCTTATTGAAAGGTGCATATGAAGCTGATGAACATTTTAAGAATACCCCTTTTGAAGAGAATATCCCTGTCGTGATGGCCCTATTGGGTATCTGGTACAATAACTTCTTCGAAGCTGAAAGTCACGCCATCCTTCCTTACGACCAATATTTACACCGCTTTGCCGCCTATTTCCAACAGGGTGATATGGAAAGCAACGGAAAGTCTATCGACCGCAATGGTAAGCGCGTAGATTATCAAACAGGGCCGGTAATCTGGGGTGAACCCGGAACAAATGGTCAACATGCTTTCTATCAATTGATCCACCAAGGAACGAAATTAATACCTTGCGACTTTATCGCTCCAGCTATTTCCCACAATCCCATCGGAGATCATCATCAGCTCTTGCTGTCAAATTTCTTTGCACAGACTGAAGCGCTTATGAACGGGAAGTCTGAGGAAGAAGTAGTAGCGGAGCTGGAAAAAGCAGGAAAAGCTAAGGAGGAAATCGATCGTCTGAAACCTTTTAAAGTATTCGAAGGAAATAGACCTACCAATTCTTTCCTGTTAAAAGAAATTACACCGGAATCCCTAGGAAGCTTAATTGCATTATACGAACACAAGATCTTTGTTCAAGGGATAATCTGGAATATCTTTAGTTTTGATCAATGGGGCGTAGAACTCGGAAAGCATCTCGCAAACCAAATATTACCAGAATTGCAAGGCGAGGATACTATTGAAAGTCACGATGCGTCAACGAACGCCTTAATCAATCAATACAAACAGTGGCGAGTTAATCAGTAGGAAACATTTAAAAAAATATCATGCCTCAAATCACCTTCTTGGTATAGATAATTAGTGCGAAACCGTACAAATGAACGCCCTACTGAAATGTAACTCACACAATTTTCTGAAAAAAATAGCAGAAAGCTAATAGTCGGTCGGAAGAAATTCCGGCCCTTTTTCTGTTCTGAAAACTGTAGGCGCGTCGCCCCTGCATATAACAATAATCGCAGTTATCGTGTTTCTAATGTGCAAAGTTTTTAGTCTCTTAGTTGTTTTGTAGCGCAGGTTATTTCTTTATTTGTAAATCAACAAAACCGTGGTGGCTATGATTGTCATATAGGCTATCACTTCATTTCCAATGCACTTCAGTTATAGCAAAGGAATCATTCCATTTCAGAAGTTTTTTCGCGAGAAATTGTTCAATCTATTTAAATTTCTGTTATCGTTCGAACGAATGATGAATATTAACTATGCTTTCTAAAACTCCTTCATTGTCTGTGTTGAAGCAACCCTATGCCTACGGTTCAAATATTGTCGTGATGCTCTTCGTTTCTTGCTCGATATAAAAGAGCTTTGGGCGGAGAAGACCCTTTAGAAACATATTGTTGACCTGTAGAACCTTTTACTCTGACGGTAATTGCTATCAAAAGAAAAACTGAGTTTTAATAATTTCTTACCATTGCTCCAGCGAATCCCTTCTTTTAGCCTCGTGTTGGCGTCTACAAAAGAATGCAGTCAATAGGTACAAGATTCTAATCTCGTTCTTTGAGTTTTTAGGAATTCGTTCATATCTCTGTCCATAGATTCCTTTGAAATAACAGGGATCAATCTCGTGATGTTGCTGGGGCGAAGAACTCCTGTGAACGTTTCCTTCCCCAACCTAAACATGTCTTTACACCAGCTATTGATAAGGGTCTCATCTGACGTGCGCCGACTTAACTTTGTTATCGAAAAGAAAGAACAAAAGCAGGAAAAATCTTTCTTCCCTGAAGAACTTTCGTGTAATAATCCATTGTAGTGATTGTCGAAAGTGGGTTTAATTTCCTTTGTATACAAACTAAGACTTCGTTGTGAATTATTGTGTGAAGATTAAAAGTGCACAAAACTACTTGGTTATACCTATCAAAGACGCTAAATAAATCTTCATAAACAACATAAATACTGGTAATCAGTAAAATGTATTGGAAAATTTGTTAGAAGAAACAAAAAGATCGATAGAAACATCTCGCGACCAAGCTTCCCGAGCGAGTGTTTTTTTAAAGCTCCTGTTTTTATCTTGTGTTCTCGAGGATCTTTCAATGCCACCTCGTTACCCTTCAGGATAGATCAGGATGGTTTATAAATGAATGTTAAAGATCGTAAAACAAATTATCAACAACTTATTAAATGTCAATGGATTAACTTTAATTTAAGGAAAACATAGTGTCGTTGTGTTTCTAAAAGGCGTCAAATTATGGCTAATATTTCCCGCCGTTCTACAGGTATATTTGATTTGAGAAGACCAATTTTATTCACTAACCAAAATCTATAGACTATGGAAAGAAAATTACGTTTCATTTTGATGCTGGTTATCCCGTTACTAACTATGGCGTTTGCACAGGCGCAGCAACGGACATACTCTGGTGTAGTTAGGGATACAGAAGGAAAGCCAATCGTTGGTGCCAGTATCGTTGTGGTGGGGACTGCTGTCGGCACCTCATCGTCAGAAAGTGGACAGTACAGTATCCAGGCGAATCAGGGTAGTAGGATTAGCTACTCTCTTGTCGGAAAGGAGTCCACTACAATTACCACGACTAGTAACACGACTATCAATGTCACACTAAATGATGCCAATCAGGAGATTGAAGACATCGTGGTGATTGCCTATGGTACTGCAAAGAAGAAAGATTTGACGGGAGCAATCAGCACCGTTGATTCCAAAGTGCTAGGTGCTCAGGCGAACTCGACACTTACCAAAGCGCTAGAAGGTGCAGTCCCGGGTATTCAAGTATCTTCAGTCGATGGGCAGCCTGGGGTGGATATGGGTGTCCGTGTTCGCGGTATTGGATCCTCCAGTCAGAACAACTCGAACGCGCTAATCGTTATCGATGGTGTTCCTGTAACGGCGGGCTTCAATCCTCTATCAACGATGAATCCTAAGGATATCGAATCCGTAACGATTCTGAAAGATGCTGCATCAACGGCATTATGGGGCTCTAGAGGAGCCAATGGTGTGATTATGGTTACTTCCAAAAAAGGTGCTCGACGCGGAACAAAAATAGACTTCGACACAAAATTAGGAGCAAACATGATTGCAAACAATCAACCAAAACTTATTCGTAGTGTCGAAGATAACTATGAAATGATGTGGGAAAGTATTTACAACTCTGTTCGTTATGGAAGTACGGAGAAATACAAAACCAACTTTAGCAATCCGAACATGTCTCACGAGGAAGCAGCCTTGTTTGCAAGTCAGCATTTGTTCAACTATACCGGAAGCACGTCTACTTTTGCAGGCCCTAATGGTTTGTCAAACTGGATGTATTACCGTGTTCCTGGAGCAAGGTATGTTTCTACAGGTACAGGCGACACTAGATCGGCAACCATGCTGGACAATTACTTAATTGATCCAGCAACAGGTAAGATCAATAAAGATGCGGTAAAACTATACGATGTTGATGATTGGAGAGATATCGCATACAGAGATCGCTTTCGCCAAGAGTACACCGTATCGGCTAGCGGAGGAACAGAGAAGACCGATTACTTTATCTCTACAGGTTTCTTATCGGACCCTTCCTATATCGCAAACTCCAACTTCAAGCGTTATAACGTACGTTCGAATGTAAACTCTCAAATCACAGATTGGTTGAAAGCAGGTCTAAATGCAACTTACTCGAACCGTTCTACTCGTTTACAGAATGGGCGTTTCAGTTCGCGTAATCCAGGAGCTGCTGTGCAGAACGTATTCCGTTGGACAGATGGCTATCGTCCATTAGCGTCCATTTATGAACGCGACGCGAACGGAAATATGGTCTATGATGCAAATGGCAACCCACAGGTAGTTCGTTTGGTAGGTCAGCAATATTCGCCACTTGGGGTCGTAACACCAAAGGCGGGTGGATCTACATCGATGGGCTATGACTTAGAGTATCAGATGGAGAACTCACAATCTGAATATGTATCCAACGATATTTCCACCATCGGTTATTTACAAGCAAAGTTCTGGAATGACTTCACATTCAATGTGCAGATGGCGGTAAACCAATCTTACCATATGCGTTATGTCTCATTGCCGAAAGCATGGGGAGAGTCTTCCAATGCAGAGCAGGGGATGATCGGGCGCTATCACACGCAATACTTAGATCTCAATTCGCAACAAACATTGAACTGGGGCCATGATTATGGCAAGCATCATGTTGATGCCATGATCGGTCATGAATTCACTTGGATGAAAACAGAGAACATGAACTACAAAGCGTCGCTATCTCTTATTGATAACTTCACTGGTTCAGGAAACTACTTGTTCTTGAACAACGGCGGTACATTCTCTGGTGTCGGATTCGGCACAAATAAAGAAGCCATGGAAGGATATTTTGCTCGTGCTAATTATATCTACGACAATAAATACATCGCTACAGGATCCGTTCGTCGTGATGGATCGTCTAAGTTTCGCTATGACGAGGATCGCTGGGGCATATTCTGGAGCTTAGGCGGTGCATGGCGTATTTCCTCAGAGACCTTTATGGAGCCAACTAAAGGATGGTTAAACGACTTAAAGCTTCGCGCTAGCTACGGTGTCATTGGTAACCAAAATGGTATTGGTCGCTATGCAGGTTACCAAACATGGAGTTACAACGCTTTAGGTTATACTACTCCGGGCTCATATCAGCCGAGCGGGTATACCCTAAGCATGAATTCAGCGGTGAATAGATCATTGACCTGGGAGAAAAAGAATACGATCGACGCAGGACTTGACATCAGTCTATTTAACCGTGTCTATGCAACGATAGACTGGTATAAAACCAATACGACTGATCTATTACTAGATGTACCGGTTTCTTTCGCCAAGACTGGGCAACCTACATTATTGACGAATGAAGGTGAGTTGGAGTCCAAAGGTTTGGAAGTCGATGTCAATGTTGATCTAATCAAACGCGACGACTTTAATTGGTCGGTCAACGTCAATACCGGACATTACAAAGTAAAGGTCGTACGGATGCCTGAGACGATGATTAACCAGCAGGATGCTCTGCACGATCACAAGTGGTGGTATGCTACGGCGGATGCTTGGGGAGCTGTAGGTAATACAGGTTCGGGCTCAGGAGCAGCTTACAGACGTTGGATCGGTGGCGATTATTACAATGTTATCTTCGCGAAGTATATGGGCGTAGATAAGGGTACAGGACTACCACTTTACGGAGCTCTTGTAACAGAAGGAAACCAAGGCAAATTCCCGAACGCAAAAGTTGGTGATGTTATCTCGACAACAGATTACTCCGAAGCATATATGTTCGACTACGGAGATGCTACACCAGATCTTATCGGTGGATTCGGTACTTCAGTACGTTGGAAGAGCTTTGATCTGGCCGCGAACTTCGCATACCAGTTAGGCGGTCTTTTCATGAGTAACTTATACGGAAACTTTATCTATAACACATCCGATATCGGAAATCAGATGTTATCAGAAGATCTGTTGAACAATACATTTAACGAGTCTAATCAGGATGCTAAATATCCGATGCTCATGGTGTATTCGCCTAACGCAAGTACGGTTTATTCCAATGGTACGCGCGTTTCTTCAGGAAATACATACACTGATCTTTCGGTGTTCGATGCCTCTTATTTAAATATCAAAAATATCACAGTAGGCTATACACTACCCGAGAAATGGAGCAGCAAAGCAAAGATGTCTAGCGTGCGTGCCTATGTTTCCTTAGATAATATGTGGGTATTTGCAAAAAGTGGAATAGATCCGCGTAATTCTATTGTGGGCGGTTTGGATGTAGGTGCCTATACCTATCCAATGATCCGTTCAAGTTCATTTGGTCTAAAAGTAACTTTTTAAAGATGAAAACTATGAGATACTTAATAGCACTTGTAATGATGGCCATATTAGCCACATCGTGTAATAAGAAACTAGATATTGCCCCACCAGATAACATCATTGATGAGCAGGTGAGGGAGCTGTTGAGAACAGCAGATGAAGAAACGGTAAAAAGTCTTTTGAAAAGTATTGCCGATGGACTTCCACCACATATGCGCGGCGGCGGTTATAACTTCCGCTTCTCGAACATGATCGATAATACATGGAGCGGACAGTTATCTGCACGTATGATGCTAGGTAATGATGTTGTGGTCGGCAACTGGGCTATCCCGGCAGACAACGATTATTATTCCGGACAAGACATAACCTCTGAAAATAATGCGTCCAACCCCAGCTGGTGGCATCGCGCCTTCAGTATGACCGTTGCAGCCAATAAGGTCGTCAATATTATCACTCCGGACTTGCTGAAAGAAAACGCTAGTATCACGTTGCGCGATTATTCAGGACGCGCCTACCTGATTCGCGCCTTTGGTTATTTATACGCGCAGCAAAACTTCGGAACGAATAAACTTGGCATGTCCATTTATACGAAGTTCGACGTAGGACAACCGTTGCAGGAGCGTTCTTCAGCTTTAGCGACGCTGGATTCTATTATCAATTGGGCAACCACTGCAGATGAGCTATTCGCACAGGCTAATATTGGATTCAAAGCAACAAGCACATCTGACTTAACGCGCGGTCTGACCAACTACGTCATTGCAAAGGCAGCGCTGTTAGCAGTAGAAGCCGAAGGTGCAAGCCCTGCAAAATATTACAGTATTGCTGCAGCAGCATGCGACCGCGTAATCAACAGTGGTGCGCTATCATTGATGTCTGAAGATCAATATGTTCAAAAGCAATCCGGAACAGTGGTCGTAAATGGACTGACTCTACCGATTTTCCTTGCCGAGACATCCGGCTTCTTAAACTTTGCAAAGAACCCAGAAGCAGCATTCGGCTTCGGTTGGCAATTCGGTGGAAATGGCCCTGCAATACAGAGCAATCCATGGGGAGGTTCCTATCGTATCGATGACCGATTATTCAATAAAATGGACGATCGTGATTACCGTAAGAAGAACTTCCATAAAGATAGACCGGCCGATTTCCCAACAATTTATTATCCCGGTCCTTCAAACTTTATGAACGGAGGACAAAGTGAGGTTCCGACATATTGGGTCTCTAAATTTGCCAATAACGTTGGACTGGGAAGCGTAGTGGGTTCTCAAAATGTTTCAAACCGTAATCGCGCAGACTATGCGATGGTGCGCTTATCGGAGTTCTATTTGATGAAAGCAGAGGCTCAAGCACGTTCTGGCTCAGAAGGCAACGCGAAGACAACATTGAATACGCTTTTAGCAGCACGTACGGCCGCAGGAAGCCCAACCCTGACGGTGGACAACTATGCAAGCATGAGCGGATTGACGGTATTGCAAATGATTCAATTGCAGTCGCGTATCGAGCTTTGGGGAGAAGGAAGCCAAGAATGGGATAACAACAGACGCTGGAATATTCCGGTGGATCGCAGAGGGTCGACAGTTCATTGGAATCCATCGATGCAGTATCCGGTGTCGCTGATGACCATGAAGATTCCATCTGAGGAAATCTCTACCAATCCCAAAAGCCAGCAAAACCCATAAGATAGAATCGAAAGACTATAAATTAGACGATGGCTTGCTTGCAAGTCGCGAGATAATCAACAAGAACCAAAAACAATTAAAATAAGCTGCCAACCGGCAGCTTATTTTTTTGTTTGCCCAGCATGTGCAATAACTCTAGGGTGTAAGTCCCGAACACGCTTTTGCAGTGGGAAGTGTTAGCTTAGGACAAGGGTGTCCACCGCAAGGTGGAATCTGAAGGAAACCTGAGGCAAAACCTGGGTCCGACGAACAGAAACTACGTACAAGGCCGCAAGTGTTGGGTGAGGCTGCAAAACAAGTCAAAGCCCTAAACTGTACGGAAACACCATGTTAAATGTAGCGGATACAGGGCAGTCCTTTAAGTCCACTTTTTGTCAAACATCATCCTGAACGAAATAGATACGGAACTCAGCTCCCGTGGACATCGATTTGTACGTTATGCGGATGACTGTAGTATCTACACGAAGAGCAATAAATCCGCCACTCGTATTATGCGCAACATCACCAGCTACATCGAATCTACACTAAAGCTGAAGGTGAACCGTGAAAAGAGTAAGGTAAGCAAACCTTCCCAAAGTAGTTTACTCGGCTTTAGTTTCTTCAAAACTCAAGGAGATTGGCAGATTCGTATCTCTACAAAGAGTATCGAACGAATCCGAGAGAAGTTACTTCAAAATACTCGACGTAATACAGTTACTCCTATGCATGAGCGACTGACTAAACTACGGCAAATTATTCACGGCTGGGTGGGATTACTTTCGTATAGCAAGGAATAAGAAGGTGATGGTAGCACTAGATAAACTAGTGCGAAGACGCTTGCGTGTTCTGCTTTGGAAACAATGGAAGACGGCAGGTAATCGAATTCGGAACTTCATGAAACTGGGAGCCAAACGCTGGCTTGCCTACCAACATGCGAACACCCGTAAATCCTATACTCGGACAGGGACAAGCCCTATCGTTCAAACAACGCTAACAAACTCATACTTTACTAAATTAGGTTACGAAGGATTTGCAGACTACTATTACTGGAGAACAATGCATCAAACGACGTTATTCTAACAAACCGCCTTGGTACGGATCCGTATGCCGGGTGGTGTGAGAGGACAGATAGGGAAATAATCCCTATCTTCCTACTCGATTATATACTACACCTCCCTTGTTTACTTGAAAAAGCATCCCTTCAATAGACAAATTGATCAGGATGTCAAAGAACTAGGTCTGCCGCAACCTCAAGGAACGGTATAAAGTATATAGTTGATTCAAACAATCAATACAGTATATTTTACCCCCCAAGTTAAAGCAAGAGCCTTGCAAAACATGTTAATTAACCTTTATCGTTTTATGAACCTGCATTGGTTCGCAACGTTTACCCTGCTTTTTTCATCATTATGCTAAGTTGATTGTAACCCCTTGCGTAATGCAAATCGAAGTTGTTCAAGAACTATACAAAGTAGTAAATAAGAAAAGGTGCCTCCTTTCGAAAGCACCTTTAACCAAGTCAAAATATAACAAACAGTGTTATTATTAAGGGTCGTTATCTCATCTAATGAACATGCTGCTCAATCCCTTTATTCGGCTCATCAGAATAAATAATATAATTAGCGATATCTACCCAATATCCAGCTTTATCCTCCTTTTGCTCCAGCCTCACCTTATGCTTTCCTTTTGGAAGATCATACACCCAGAAAATCTCATCTTTTCTAGTCAAATAATTTGTCGGATGTATAAATGATGCATGTTTCTTGCCGTCAATATAAATATCTAGCGGAATATCAAAATCAGGCATGCTCTTCTCATTTTTCTTTGCAGCGCCTACAAGAACAAAACCAGTCCCTTCGATTTCAAACTCATAGCTACCTTTTAACTGCTTGTTCACACCCACCTTACGCACAGGATAAACTCCATCAAAAGCCTTCTCGAAGCGTACCGCTACAGGTTGCTGTACCTTAATCTCCACATCGTTCTTCGTTACTTTTCCGCCGTTACGCTTGATCATCTCTAGCGCATGGTTAAAGCTCATCGCATACACCCGATTCAGCGATGTTTTGGTGTATTTGAAATCAATATCCTCCGCTTCGGCCAATCCCATTTTCCAATACTTAGGAATCTTGCTGTAGCCATACATCGTGCCTAGGATACCTGCGGCGCTTGCCGGATTACAGTCGGAATCCTGACCAGCACGCGTCGAAATCTCTAATGTTTGCGTGAAATCTCCCGCACCATATAATAAGCCAAGCACTACATAAGCAGCATTTACTTTCGCATCGATGTTATAAGGCATGTGCACGCCTTCAGGACAGCCAACCTCTTCAGCCCATTTTTGCTGAATTTCAAACCAGTTGCGCTTCCAGTTATCCGGATGTTCCTTATGCCATTTAATCACATCAGCGATACATTGATAGAATTCGCTTTCTGCCGGAATAGTCTTTAAAGCTTCCGTCACGATATAATTGATATCGTCTGAAACAAAGGCTAGCGTGTACATGGCGCCGATATAAACACCACCATACCAGCCGTCGCCATAGTTCATGATGTGACCAATCTTATCACTGATATCCGATGCGGTATTTGGCATACCAGGGCTCATCAAGCCCGCGAAGTCCGCTTCGATTTGATAGTCAATATCATCCGCATGGGGATTATTCTTCCAATGACCCGATTCTGGAGCCTTGATGCCCGTTAAAATATTATAGCGTGCTGCTTGATTCGCATGCCATAAGGAGTAGCTCGCATTTGCAAAAGCATTAGCAAAAGAATCTACTGGCGCATCCATCCCGACACGGTCATATACTTCAACGAAGGTCAGGTCCATATAGATATCATCGTATAGATGTGGATTATGAACCATCGTACTTTTGATATAGCCATCGTACCAGGCAAGGTTTTCATAGTCTTGAATAAAAGTACCACGGTATCGGAATTCCGTAGGACCACCAAAGGTCACACCGATGGTCTGTCCCGCCCATCCGCCTTTGATCTTATCCTGCAGTTCCGCTTTTGTCAGCTTTACTTTTGCTTGCTGCTGGGCAATGACTACATTGCCAGAACAGATTAAACCAATTCCTAATAGAAGGCTACTCCAAAGCGATCTTTTCATGTTTTTTTTTATTATAGGTTTGTATTTATTTTTTTTATGCAACAACTAGCTGCCCGACCAAATAATAAGGCCCAATCCAGCGATAAAGCACAGAAACATAGCTAGCAACAGGGAATTAACCTTACTGTCGGCACCTTTAAATTCTTTCCATACCAATACGCCCCATAAAGCTGCGACCAGGGTCGCGCCCTGTCCTAAGCCATAGGAAATAGCGGGGCCCGCTTTACCAGCAGCAATCAGATTGAGAATGTTGCCCAAGCCCCAAATACTTCCACCCAGAATACCGATTAAATGGTAGCGGAAAGATCCCCCAAAATATTCGCTATAGGATAGCGGCTTGCCCTCCAGCGGTTTTTTCATCAATATGCTGTTGAAGACGATATTGCTAAGGAAAATACCCACAGCGAATACCACAAAAGCACTATAAGGCGTCATTTTGCCAGCTGCCGGCTGTTGGAAATTTTCTAAATCCATACCCGATGCCAGGAAAGGGTAGAAGGAGGACATCAAGAAACCCGCAATGACTGATATAATGATCCACTTCCCGATACCTGCTTTTTCCGTTGCGCCTTTATGTTTTTTAAAGGCAACCGCATTGAGGATGATCGCTAAAGTGACCAAACCAACGCCCAAAAACAGTAGCGTGGGATCGCCTTTTTGTTGAATCATATAGTTAAAAAATACGCCCGCAACCAAGGCAATACCTATCCCAATCGGGAAAGCCACAGACATTCCTGCTGCAGCAATAGCAGCTGTCAACAGTATATTGGCAAGATTGAACAGGACCCCGCTCAATAAGGCATTTAAAATATTGCTCGTGCTCGTCTGGCCTATGTCTTCTAGAAAAGGTCGCCCTTGCTCGCCCATGCTGCCCAAAGTAAATGCACTCAGTAGCGAAAAAATGAGGATTCCGATCACATAATCCCAGTAAAAAAGCTCAAAACGCCAGCCTTTTTGACTGATCTTCTGTGTGTTTGCCCAAGACCCCCAACAGATCATCGTGATGAAGCAAAACAGCACGGCAACGTTATAATCAGATACAATAAACATAATTCTTCGGTTTAAAGGTTATCCTTCCCTAGTGCTTAGTCAAAGTAGGTTAGGAGAATTTCATTTCGGTAGGGAATAGATGACTGGGCTCCCATTTTTGTAACTGCAATAGCAGCAGCGCGGCAGGCAAAAGTAACGGCATGTTTCAGGGATTTACCCTCTGATAATGCAACGGCAAACGCTCCGTTAAATACATCGCCTGCTGCGGTACTGTCTACTGCTTCTACTTTTGGGGCTTCAATATGCTGCACATCCTCTCCCGTGAGCAAAATAGCACCTTCTTCACCTAAAGTGATAATAACTGTTCGGACCCCCAGCGCTTGAATCTTCTTTGCCGCGACTACGGCGCTATCCACATCGGTAATGGGATGATTGGATAAGGCCTCTGCCTCGTGCGCATTCGGTGTAATGATATCTATTTTATCAAGAAAATTAGACACTGCCGCATTCATTGGTGCCGGATTCAAAATAACAGTAATCTGCTTTGAGCGCGCATAAGTAATTGCTGCCTCTACGGTTTCCATCGGAATCTCCAACTGCACCAGCAAAACCCCGGCCTGCGGATATTTGTCGAAAGCATCCTGTACATTTTCCTCGTTCAGGAAAGCATTCGCACCGGGAGCAACAACGATACTATTTTCACCCTTATCATCAACCGTGATCAAGGCAATGCCTGAAGGGCTGTTCATCTCCGCATAAATTCCGCCAATATCAACCCCTTCATCGTCGAAAATCTTCGATGATTGCTTCCCGAATATATCGTTTCCTATTTTGCTGATGAACGTTACATCTCCACCTAGACGAGCCACAGCGACGGCTTGGTTGGCGCCCTTGCCGCCCGGGTTCATAAAGAATGTGCCCCCCAAAACGGTCTCCCCTGGTTTAGGAATATGACCTGTTTTGACGACCATGTCCATATTTGTGCTGCCGACGACGACTATTTTATTTTTCATGTTGGTTAGGTTTATTTGAAAGTTTCCTAAAATTAAAAGCAAAGACCAAAATAAAAAGACAAAAAAGTTATATATTATATAATCCTAATTTTAAAAACCTAAGTATAGTATGCTTATACTTTATTAATAATTAGTATATTAGTCTCAATAAAACCTGTAATTTTCGATAAACCTATGTCCTATCAAGATCTTGAAAAATTGATATATTCCCTGTCGTCTTCGGAGAAAAAGCAATTCCAATTGTACACGAATCAGTCGAAGAATGAAAAATATTATGCTTTGCTTTTCCAGATTATCCTGGAACATCGAAACAAACAAGGTTCCCTTTGGCAGCAGGCTTTCAAACGGAAGTATCCCGGGGTGTCTTTGGAGAGCACGGCAAATTATCTTTTTAAAGTGCTTACCGATGTGCTATTGCAAATTCGTATCGAACAAGACTCTTGGTTCCAACAATATTATGGTTTGATGAAAGCACGTTTATGCTTCGAACGTTCCATTCCCGACAAAGGTCTAAGGGAGATACAGGCAGTATATAAAAAGGCAAATCAGACAGAAAATTTCATCAATAAATATAGCGCTTTGCGCATGGAGCTGGATGTGCTGCACAGTTCGAAATTCTCTAATTATAACGAACAGGAAATCGTCGACAAGCAGATGGAAGCGAAACTCGCGCTGCAGTCTATTCGCGAGGTGCAGGAACATTACAGCCTTTACGAGCAATTAAATATCCGTTTGGCCCATAACCCTACATTAGATCAGTACACGGATGATTTAATTCTTGGGGAGTTGAGTTTATCCTTCCGCGGCAATAAGAACAAGTTTGAAACACAGAAGCTGCACCTGCTTTTTCAGGCCTTCTATTTCATTCATAAGGGCGAGTACCGTTCGGCGCTGATGATTTTTAAGGAACTCTCCAAGTTGTTTGAAGCGAATCTTTCCATGTGGAACTTTCCGCCATACGATTACCTATCGACCCTCGACGGTATCCTGAACAGCCTTGGTAATATGCGGCAATACGCTGAAATGCAAAATTATATCGACAAGCTTGCCGAATTGCAAAAAGGCGACTATACCGAGCATTTCCACAGCCTGGCCAACCTTACCATTTCTTGCTATGAGTTGCAGAAGTTGGTAGGCGAAAAGAAGATCAAGGAGGCGGTTGAGTTTATTCAAAGGGCAAAAGACCGCCACCTACAGATACATATTGGTGACGTAGAAAAGACGATGGAATGGTATTTTCTGCAGGCTTCGACTAGTTTCTACGCTGGGAATTATGCCGCATGCAAAAAGATATTGAACGAAATGTTCGATCATTGTGTACATGGCACAAGATACGGCATCTATCGGGCAGCCAAACTGCTTTATCTGAAAACAATCTATGAGCTGCACGATTGCGATTATTTGGAGTCGGAAGTACGAGCACACAAGCGGCAGCTGCAGAAACTCGGTAAGCGATATAACACGGAAAACATGGTGTTTCGATTAATAGCTGCAGAACCGAAAAGGCGCGGTAATGAATGGAAAAGGAAAACTCTCGGGGCCTATCAAAGCCAATTGATGGAATTGCAAGCCAATCAAAAAGGCGAACCGCTGGTTCGTTATTTCGACTATGAGAGCTGGGTGAATCGACTACTGAAAAGTTAATAGATCTTTATGCTCGTGTTTTTGCTCGCTGAATAAGTTTTAATAGATAGTCTCTGTTTTTTGAGGAGCTGACCCATTTCGGAAGGCGGCTACCGATGCTGCGGTTCATATACAATAGTCCGGAGCGCTGGCGGAGATGATCTTTGATATGTTGCTCAATGACTTCCAAGTGCTGCGTATTATACGCCCACAGCAGTCCATGCACTGTTTCGATCTGATACCATACACTGAACCCGAAGAAGGGGTCGATTGGCGCATTCATATGCAAAATTCGTCCATAAACGCCTTTTCCACGGCTATTTTGGTAGAAAAGAACCTTCGGCGTATTCGCAAGCCGTATGGCATAGCCGCAAGCATAGCAGGAAAACCGAACCTTTTCTTCGATTTCATCTCTCGATGCGTTCGCTGTCACCCCAATAACCAAGGCTTTTTTCTGACATTTTGGACATACCACATCTACGCGCTCCGTGAAATCGCTATTTTGAACTGAATAGGCATTAACTGGCTCCATTTTTTAATTCGCAGGTCGTTTTTATGGTAGGATAGATGTACAATCTTATCGCAAAGATAGAACAAGATAAGCGATAGATTAATACCTAGTGCAGGGTATTTTTCTAAGTCAAGTTTTGCTTATTCCCCTTTCATAGCCCTTTCAAACCCAATGTAAAGCCCTTTCATAACAGCTCCGAAAGGGGTTTGAATGGGGTGTGAAAGGGGAGAAGATTGGTAATGACTTAATGGAGTTCGGACATTAGATCTTAGATGTAAGATTTTAGACCCGATTGTGTTTTGAACCTTTTCTTCAGAAGGAAAGTTTGTTTTGAAGAAAGGATAGCGTTGTCTTGACCTAGGAAAGGAAGGATAAAAGGATGAGCAGGATCTTACGCCAAAGGTCTTTATACTAAGTACTAACTACTAAATATTATTCCTAGTTCAGACATAGCCTGATTATCTTAAAACCCATCTCAGGACAAGACACTAAAATCTCGTATCTAATGTCTCACATCTAAAATCTAATTATGGAATCTTGTCTGTTTTTACATCTTTTATACATGAGACCATTATTAACTTTTATATTTTGTTTGCTAAGTGCTTCGATGTTTGCACAAGTGAAATTTCGACAAGAGCTTTCGGAAGCTGTTCGGACAGAGGTATTGGATACGCTGAAACCGGGAGAGCTACGTTTTCAGATTTTTGAATTAGATTCATTGAAAAGACTTATCCCATATTCGGATCCTGAATTTAGCTATTTGATCAGTGAAAGCAAGCTAAGTGCCTTAATAGAGAGACATCAGGATTCCTTGGGGAAAAATTATTCGAGATGTATTTATTTATACAAAGATTTGTATGAGAATCATTTAGAGATCGCGATTGCGCCTTATTACTGGGACGAAGCGCAAGAGATTTTTGCAGAATTTCCTGAAGGCCACAACAAGTTTAGAAAAACGGTCATTAATGATATCAGAAGCGCTCTGCTGGGAAAGGATATTCGTGATTATGATTGGAAGGAACCGCTATATCTTATCGTTAACAAGAGAGGGGTGCCAGAATTTGAAGGGGAGAATAAAATCATAAGCCTGCTTGACACGAGTAGAACAAAGAGATGGGCGCCTCATATTAAAGGTGGAAGGCCAGTGCCCTCGGTATTTAAATTAACCTTTGATTTTGCAGGTCAACAGATGAATGCCGATAACCTCCGTGTCGAGTTAGAGGAGATTTATAATGCATTAAATAAAACTCTTTACGGGCAGAGAATTATAGAGCGACAATTTCCGTATCCGGAATCAAAGGATAGTAAAGAAATTGTTGTCTCGTTCCTTTCGAGTCCTGAAAACATGAAAGTGAAGTTGCCTGTGATACATCGGGGCGATGAGAAGAAAGCTAGGGAGCTGATAACTTTTTTGGAGAAGTATTATGCGGGCAATGAGCGGGTTTTTGAGGTAAATTATCTATCTAATTGGCGCGTATTTTTTACTATAGAGGATTGGGAAGGGTAGTTTGAGAATGCTGGGGAAGTTCAGACCAGACATTAGATCTCAGACTTCAGACATGAGACCCGATCCTGCTCATCTTCATATACTTCCTTTCCTGGTTCAGACAACACTCTCATGTCTGAGATCTACTGTTAACAATAAAATAACAGATGTTTCCCTGATTTTTAGGGATTTATTTTCTAATTTTCCGACAACCTTTAAGCCCGTTGTACTTTCTAAGTGCAGCACAATGATCATTAATCTATGAAGAACCTTCGCAAAAAAAGGAACATCTTGTTCTCATTCAGCTTCCTGCTTGTACTAGTTTTTAGCAGTTTTTCTGTTAGCCCTGTATCTAGGGAAAGCATGGCTAAAAAAACACGAATCAAAGTCAGCGCATACAACATTCGCTATAATGCGAATGCGGACGTGAAAGGAGGCAATGGTTGGGATATACGCAAGAAGCCGCTTGCCGAATTAATTGAAAAACATGGGTTTGAGATCGTTGGAACACAAGAGGGCGACAAACAGCAAATGTCTGATTTAAGGACCTTGTTGCCGGCTTTTGAGCAAGTGTCCTACCCCTATGGTGGAAAAGGAGATTTACATACAGCGGCGATTTTATATAAAAAGGATCGGTTTGAGGTGTTAGATCAAGGCGTGTTCTGGTTGAGCGAAACCCCTGACGAGCCGAGTATGGGCTGGGATGCGACCGATCGTCGTATCTGTTCTTGGGTAAAGTTTAAGGAGAAGAAGAGCGGAAAGATATTCTACTTTTTTAATGTACATTTTTATTGGCGCTTGGAAGTTGCAAAGCGTGAATCAGGACCGCTGATGGTTAGGAAGATTAAGGAAATAGCAGGCGATGCTCCGGCGGTATGCGTTGGAGATTTTAACTCAACTTCTGAAACCAGTCAGATATTAGCGATGAAGGCTAGTATGCAGGATGCTTATGATGCTACGGAGACCACTAGAAAGGGTATCGAATACACTAATTTAGGAGGAGGGAATTTTTTAGGCCCGGCTAAAGATAGGATCGACTATATTTTCGTGAGCAAGAATATTCGTGTAAAGGATTATGAGGTTTACTCAGATCGCTATAACGGCGACCGATATCCTTCAGACCATTTACCTCTGGCTTCGACGATCGAATTTTAGCAGATTGAAAGTTATAACTGAAGGTCGGCTTTTTGCTGGCCTTTAGTTTTTCTTCATTTTTTTGATTACTTTTTCTCTATAATCGTGGGGGCTGCATTTCTTTTCAATTTTAAAATGCCTGTAGAAGGAGGCTCGTGAATTGAAACCACATTGAAACGCCAGTTCGTCGATAGCGATATTCAGCACATCTTTTTCCAACTCCAAACATGCTGCATCGATACGCAACGTATTGATTGCTTGTATAAATCCGAATCCAAATAGGCTTTTGAAGAGGAGGTTGATTTGTTGCTGCGTCAATTTGAGATCCTTTTTTATTTTCTCCACATTGAAGTTGGCATCTAGATAGGGGTGGGTGGCGAGGTATTGCAAGATCTTTTCCTGATCGCTGCTATGAGCAAGATTAGTTTTTGTACCCATAGCGGGAATCACTTGCTGAACATAGTTAAACTTACTGATCAAACTGCTATCGGAACTAAGATGCCTATTCAGGAGGTTGAAGAAATAGTTGTGCAACATAATCATGACGATCAGCATGATCAGGTAGACGAAGTTGCTGGATGAAACATAGGTTTGTGATAGTGTAGACCCGTTATAGGATAAGGCATAAGGTATTTCAAAGGACGCCAGCAGCAACATCATCATCGTAAAGAAGAAGTATTTTTTTTGATTCGGATTATTCTCTCTCGCCTTCGAGGTTGCTTTAAACAAAAGAATAGTAGGATATAGAAGCCAACTGATGCCAAAGGAAATGTATAGAATTTTTAGGTAGGTTACGCCATAAACCGTTCGGAATTCTTCAGAGATTAGAAAGATTATATAAACGGTCAGAAATAAAAAGAATGGCAAAAGATTGTAGAAAAGCGAACGCCTTGAGAACTTATCTTTCTCGATGGATACAAATAATTGGAAAAGTAGAGGGCCATATAGGAGTCCTATTGGGGCGCCGAGATCTACATATTTCAATTCGGGGATTAAGGTTCTGAAAATACCTCCGAAAAGCGCGTGAAGTCCAACAATGCAGTTGAAAATAAGAATAACTTCGTCGAATTTTGTTTTTAAGGGGAGTCGTTTATTATAGCGTAGATTAATACAGCTAAATACGACGATAACCGTAAATAAGATTAAACTGAACATGGCTGTCGATTTAAGGCAGATGTAACTTTTGCTCTTGTCCTCACGGGCCTATCTCCAAAGTTAATCATCCTCACACATCTGTTATAACCAATTGCTTAAAATCCGTAACGATTTTCTCGATTTGGATTGAATCGACAAGATGTTGGAAACTCATTTGAGCTTGAAACCCTACTTTTTGAGTATTCGTAACAAAGAGGGATCATTAATCTCCAATATTTTTCAGTTTTTCTTGAGAAAATTATCCTTTTGTCATAACAAAATCGTTACAAATACGTTAAAAGTATAGCCGTTCGTTCTGCTGTGTAACATTTTGGAAAGCTTAGTTCCTATTTGCTTAAACGTTTTACCTAAACCGTAGAATAGCCGTTATACGTAGAGTGATTTATGATTACGATTCTTTTAACATTTTATTAAACATATGATGCAAAACCTCTATTATTCACTCTTTATGATCTGCGCGCTGATATTCTATGCGCAGCGCAGTGAGGCAAAAAGTCCAAATAGCCTCAATCGGAATTACTTAAATTCTTACTCTTTAAAGTCCCTCAGTAAATTAGATTCTATCAAAATTACTGGAAAAGTGACTGACGCCAATGGCGCAGCTTTGGAGGGCGTAGTCATTACGGAGAAAAACACTACCAATTCCTCCATCTCGGATAAAGATGGTGCTTACGCACTATCAGCAGGCGCCAGTGGCACTTTGGTATTTCTAAAATCCGGCTTCCAAACGAAAGAAGTGCAGGTAAATAAGCAAAAGGAAATAATGGTGAGTTTATCAGCCGGAGAGGACCAACCTGAAGCAACCGAGGAGCGAGATACTTCGAAAAAGGAAGTGCCTGACACGGTAGTAAAGCAGGCTCCGGAAGCGAATGTACAGACTCCCTCCACGCAGGCCCAAGGTACCGTTACTGGTACAGTTTCCGGACCCTCTGGTCCTCTAGCAGGCGTAACTGTGCAGGTGCAGGGCACGACTGTGACTACGAGTACTGACCAGCAAGGGAAGTTTGAAATCGCGGCATCGCCAGAGCAGAGCTTGACCTTCAATTCGGTGGGCTATGCCCCAAGCAGTCGCTTAGTGGGCGATAGTAAGACTTTTCAGATTACGCTTGAAACGGAGACCAACACGATAGAATCGGTGCAGGTCGTTGCTGTTGGTTATGGCACAATGAAACGTGCGACCTTGCCGACCGCGGTATCCAGCATTGGGGCATCGGAAATTGAGAACGAAGTGTTGCCGAGTATTACGCAAGCAATCCAAGGAAAGGCAGGCGGTGTGCAGGTGACGCAGAAGTCGGGTTCTCCAGGTTCGGGAATTAATATCCGCGTGCGCGGTACGACCTCTATTAATGCGAGTTCTGATCCTTTGTATGTTGTTGATGGTATCCCCGTTAACAGTACGACAAACTTTACCGGAGGTTCTAGCTTTGAATTGGGAGGAGGAACGCAGGGTATCAACGTATTGGCATCGATTAATCCTTCGGATGTTCAATCTATAGAAATATTGAAAGATGCGGCTTCATCCTCAATATACGGTTCCCGTGCCGCGAACGGTGTCGTGCTGATTACGACGAAAAAAGGTGCTGCGGGCAAAAGTGAGTTTAATTTCAATATGTATGAAGGATTCTCGCATGTTCCGCGCGAGCGCTATCATAAAATGATGAATACGGCGCAGTACCAAGATTACATGACGGATATGTATAAATATGTCAAGGAGAATAATCCAAATGCGGCTATTCCGGATCAGATTTTTGCGAATCCTGATGTAAATACGGACTGGCAAGACGCGATTTTCCGGACAGCGCCAACCCGAAGCTATGA
Source organism: Sphingobacterium hotanense (assembly GCF_008274825.1). Lineage (NCBI taxonomy): Bacteria > Pseudomonadati > Bacteroidota > Sphingobacteriia > Sphingobacteriales > Sphingobacteriaceae > Sphingobacterium > Sphingobacterium hotanense. The sequence continues at coordinate 4,290,893 of NZ_CP030848.1, read as the reverse complement.
GCTATCGGCGAGTGGCGGCAGTGAGAAAACACAGTATTATACTTCAGTTGGCTTTATGCAACAGGGCGGTGTTCTGCTGAACTCGGATTTCAATAGATTGAGCGGCCGTTTGAACCTGAACCATCAGCATAATGAGAAGTTGCGGTTTGCAGCTTCCATCAACTTGACGCGCGCAATCAATCAGCGAGTACAGGAGGAAAACTCGAAGGAAGGGCCGACAAAGAACGGGATTTTCTCGCCGCCAAATATCGGGATATATGATGCTCAGGGGAAGTATGCTTATGACATGGTTACCAGAACCCGTGAGAACCCTGTGGCGATGTTAGAATTGCCGACCAACGAAGCGAATACTTTCCGTGCATTAGCGAATGCAAGTGCTGAGTATAGCTTTATTCCTGAATTAACGTTGAAGACGAGCTTTGGAACCGATATCAGTTTCATCGACGAGACCTTCTTTATGCCGCCAATCGGACTTCGTTCTTGGGCTAGCCGTGGGGGTGTGGGCGCGAGAAGAAATACCAGAGATCAGTTATGGATCAATGAAACGACCTTAACCTATGACAAAACAGTGGGTGACCACTACTTCAATGCATTGGCAGGTTTTTCAGTACAAGAATCTCGTTTGGAATTTGTTCACGGGCAGCGTTCGAATTTCCCGAACAACGATATCAATCAGCTTGTTGCCGGGGGTATTGTTGATAATGCCAACTCGTTTCCTGAGGAATGGGCGATTGCGTCGGGATTTGCTAGGGTAAACTATAACTACCTAGAAAAATACATCCTAAATCTAAACTTAAGAGCAGATGGTTCTTCGCGCTTTGGAGCGGATAATCGTTGGGCATACTTCCCATCGGTTGCTGCAGCCTGGAGAATTAATCAGGAGGATTTCCTGAAAGACAATAAGACTTTCAGCGATTTGAAGCTTCGTGCAAGCTGGGGTATCACCGGAAATCAGAACATTGGTAACTATGCAAGCCGTTCGTTGTATTCCGCAGGGAATAATTACATGGGCGTACCAGGGTTTGTTCCTAATATTCTGGGAGATCAAGGTTTGAAATGGGAAACCACTACGCAGTGGAACGTGGGTACCGATGTTGGTCTTTTCAATAATAGAATTTCTTTGTTAGCAGATTATTACCATAAGAAGACTACCGATTTGTTATTGGGTATGCCGATTTTGTTGAGTTCGGGTTTTGGAACGTATTTTACAAACGCCGGTGATATCGAGAACAAGGGTTTTGAGTTCGAATTGAGTTCAAAGAACTTAGTGGGCGAGTTTAAATGGTCAACGTCCTTGAACATGACATTCAACAGGAATAAGATCTTGAAGCTGGCAGATGGTGTGGACGAAATGTTCGGTGGTATTGAAGGGGTGAATCGTGCGAGAATTGGGGAGCCATTGGGTGTTTTCTACGGTTATAAAGCAGTAGGTGTAAATCCACAGACGGGTATGATCGATTACCAAGCTTATGATGGTACTGTTGGTCCGCCTAAAGATGATAACTTTTATAAAATTGGAGACCCGAATCCACAGTTTTTCGGAGGTATCACGAACAATTTTAGCTATAAAAACTTTGATTTAAGCATCCTGGGGCAATTCACCTATGGTAATGATATATTGAATTATGGTTTAGCGAATGGTTTGGAAGGCTATAATGTGAGCTCGAATGCATTTGTAGACTGGGAGCGAAGATGGAGACAGCCGGGCGATATAACCGATATGCCAAGACCGACGCCAAGTAATTCGGACAACGGTAAAGTGTCTACTCGTTTTATTCAGGATGGTTCTTTTTTCAGGATTCGTAATGTGACGTTTGGATATACTTTGCCGGAGTCTGTTTCGGAAAAAATCAGAATGAAAAAGCTTCGTTGGTATTTCACGGTGCAGAATGCTTATGTCTTTACCAACTACAGAGGGTTTGACCCAGAGGTAAGCTCGAGCCATGGCGGCGCAAATGCGGGGCTTATCTATGGTTATGACTATGGGAGTTATCCGCAGCCAAGAATGTTTACTACCGGCTTTAATATTACGTTCTAACTTTAATTGCAAAACACATGAAAAAGAATATAATCAAATTATTAATATGTTGCGGGTTAGGACTATCTGTTGCTTCCTGTGACAAGTTTTTAGACCGCGAGCCATTGGGACAGATTGGTGCGAGCGAATATTTTAAGACGGAAACGAATGCGAATTCTGCGGTGATGGGGATGTATAGGACGATGATGAACTCGTTTTCCTTCGGTCAATCCTTTATCACGGTTCCGGAGTTCTCTGCGGTGCATATTGAGCATTCAGCAAAGTTCCAAGAATATGAGTTGATGGCGATTCATAAGATCAATACGGTGAATCCGTGGATGAAGAATATCTGGCAGGCGGCATATACGACGATCAATGCGGCAAACAATATCATAACGGAGGTTCCTAATATGGCCGAGGGGTCTATTTCGAATGAGAAAAGGGATCAATTTGTGGGCGAGGCTAAGTTTGTGCGCGCATTGAACTTTTTCTTCTTGGTTCGTGCGTTTGGGAATATACCTGTGCCATTGACGGCGACGAAAGAAGGGACAGCTCATGATTTGGATCAGTCGGCGCCAGCGGACGTATATAAGCAGATTGTTCAGGATTTGACAGATGCTAGTACGCTTCTGCCTGTGAACAATCCAAATACAGGTGATGCGGTGCGAGGAAGGGCTTCCCATTGGGCAGCAAAGGCTTTGTTAGCGAAGGTTTATTTATATCAGGGCTCTTTGACTAATGATTATTCAAAGGCAGCAAGTTTGGCGGATGAGGTAATTAAGTCGGGAAAGTATTCGCTGGCAGCTGATTACGGTTCGATATGGACGACGGAGAATAGTACGGAGGCGATTTTTGAGCTTCAATTCGATGATCAGGCGACCAATCCTTTGGCGTCGGTCGCTAATAATAATGCGAGTGTTCTGTTCTTTGCTAAAGAGCCTTTCATCGATGGGTTATTTGAAGCAACAGATAAGCGGAAGGCTTTTTCGTATAAGAAGGAAGCTTTGAAGACTGACCCCACAACTACGCGAGCGTTTATGGGGAAGTTTCCTAACTTCTCTCCGGCAAGTCAGAACTTTCCGGCTATCCGATTGGCAGAGCTGTATCTAATCCATGCGGAAGCAAAAGCGAGGGTGGATAATAGTGTCAGCGCGGCTTCTTACGCTTCTTTGAAAATGGTTCAGGATCGCGCAGGCGTTACTAAGCCAATCAGCGCTTATACAAGTTTGGCAAATTATATCACAGCAATACAGGACGAAAAGGAGAAGGAGCTTGTATTTGAGGGGGAAACTTGGTTTGATCAATGCCGTACGAAATACGCATTGAAAAAGCACAGCACCTTGACCAGTGAGAACTTTTTCTTATATCCAATCCCAGTGGATGAGATTAATCAAAGTGGTAAATTAAAGCAGAATCCGGGATATTAATAGGATTCGAAAGGTATAGCGCTCAATAACTTTGGGCGCTATATTTTTTCTAGTTGGATCGGTTGCTAAGTGTAGTTAAGAAGCGTATTACGGCTCGATGGATAGAAGAAACTGCTCTAGATCGCTTTGTTTCGTTAGTTCAAATTTCTGCTTAAGTGGTATTTAAACATTGGTAAACTCCTGTATCTATTCTCTCATCGTGAGAAAGGTGTGCGTTTTTTGCATTATTCGGAATCAATAAAAAAAGCCGTCCTTCAAGACGGCTCTAAATTTTCGTTTATTTCGAGGGTCTATGAAACACGTTGCATCCTAGAACGCAACTCCTGCTTAATTTCTTTTAATTTCAATAATCCAGGAACGATACTTAAAATAGACGCAAGCACTAAAACCGGCAATACAACATACTTTTGTTGATGCAAAAAGATCGTTGCGAAACTTAACATAATGATATTTAACATCAAAGATGCTAATACTATATTATAACTATTCCTGCGTTGAATATTTAATTGTCTATTACTTAACTCAGAGGTATTATAATTCTTCATGATTTATTTCTAAAACTTAATCTACCATGTATACATCTTAGGAATGTTCAATGGAAAGTTAAACTTAGTAAATCGTTGGATTAAGTGCAATAGTTTTTTTTTACTTTTATTCAAAGCTTTTTAAATGATTAAAAAAAGCTGTAGAAAACTCGCTACAAACCCTATGGATCTTCAGCCATTCTATAACATTCGTAATGTTTCATGTAACAACCGTCGTGACGCGATTCTGACCGACGAGTAGTGACTTATGGAGTATGACCTCGAACAGTCAGTGCTAGAATCTTTAAAAAAAAGTGTTGTTTAAGCCATTTTGTTGTCTACATGTTGGTATGTTTTATTTTCCTGCTGTTTTAACGCAGCGCACGTTTATAAATGGAGTTGGAAGATGTCGAAACTTCCTATAATATGGATGGAAGCTCAGTTTCCATCTTATTGAATAAAGTGGTCAGAGAGATCTGACCTGGAAGCTACACTGATGAAAGGTGGTAAATCAACTATCTCCTTTGCAGCTCATACGTTTGTTCTACAAACTATTGCTTTGGGCGATGTGCGGCAATTTATTTTGTTTTTTGTAGTGATTCATCTACGCTTTTTATTGCCTCAAAATAATCAGGTGTAGACCGAGTGGGCATGGCTTATATAAACGTCGTAAACTGTTTATAGATACTAAATATAAGGTTTTTAAAGAAAAATAAGATTCAATTTAGTGTCGTGCAAAAAGTCGAATTATTGTGAAGGGAAAGACACAATCAAAACTGAGTTATTCAGGGATTTTATGACTTGTCGCCTTTTTTGGCGCGGAAAGACACGAGAGGTGATTTAAGCAGAGTTCATCTAAACAGGGTTTCGGACTTTTTACTCGAAGAATTATCTTTAACATAATAGTCACGATGATTGCGAAAGTAGCTTCTTCTATCGTGTTTATTACAAGCTAAATCCGAGTCGAATTCCTCATTTGGACGATTATTGGAATTATCCATGCTGTTGATGGAGTAAAAAATCCGCTGCTTAATTAATAGAAATGTGTTCACCGACTACGAATTTGAATTCGTGTGGCGTTGGTTAAAGAAGCCTCCTATAGTCTTAATGCGTTCCAAATTACAGTAGGGGGGTACTCAATACGTTCAATAAATATTTAAGCGACGGTAGAATGAGCAAGTTGAAAGAGAAGTTGCATTCATTAGCTTAATTAATGCCAAACCCTAACCACCTTTTTCGAAATGTTAAGAGCTTTTAGTTTTATTTAAGATTATTTTAATATTCTGAAAAAATTAATACATTTACTCTCCGAGTATTTAAATTATGAAAAAGCAACTCTTCTCGGGACTTGCGTTGTACACTAATAATTGAACAAAGGGTAAATCGTAATGGTAGTCGCGGATAAGGTATTATTCACAAAATACTATAAACTGTTGTGTTTCTTTGCATGGAAGATGGTAAAGGATCAAGCACAAGCCGAAGATCTGGCTCAGGATGCCTTTGTTTCATATTTTCAAAATAAATCACGCGTATCTACTGACGAAGCGGCTATCAAGGCCTTCCTATATTCCGCAGTCCGATTTGCTGTGTTCAACCAAAATAGAAAAACGCTTTCCGAGAAAAAATATTGGGAAAGAAGTCCATTTTCTGAAGCAGATACCATCGACTACGAACACCAAATTATTCAAGCAGAATTCACATTTGAAATACATGTTGCCCTTCAAAAACTTCCAGAGGCATGCCAGAAAGTATTTTCCCTTAGCTACCTTGAAGGGATGACTACGGAAGAAATTGCGAACGAGCTTGAGGTAAGTATCAACACGATTAAAACCCATAAAAAGAGAGGTTTAAAAGCCCTAAGGGAAATGTTACGCCCAGAATTCTTCTCTTTATTTCTGCTTTTCCTAAAATAATTTCACTTTTTTTATTTTCCTGTCACCCCAAAATCCTCTTTGCGTTTCTTAGTCTTAGATAACATGATTATAGCCGCAATCAGAATAGCTAAATTATTGGTCAAAAAGTATCGTAACGAATTGACGGACCAAGATCGAATGGAATTAGAGCGATGGTATTCAGCCCATCCTACGAATAAACCGTTCGAAGATTCTCTTATGTCCAACGATGTCGACGAAAAAGAGCTTGCATGGTTGGATTCCATAGATAGTGAAGCTGCTTGGAAGAAAGCTGAGAAACGACACCCTAGAAGAAAGAAAATTATCTATTGGGGTGCCGCAGCGGCAGTTCTTGCTATTGCTAGCTTTGGCTATTTGGCGTTAAAGGAAAATTCGTCTCCCGATGCAATTCAACGGGAATTACTTGCTGCTGTGGTCGCGGAAGATATTAATCCAGCGTTGCTTGGCGCGAAGATCATTCTTGCGAATGGAGAACAAAAGCAGGTTGCTGAGAAATTAAGCTTGTCGGAGAGTAGTAATCTTTTTACTACGGAGAGCCAATCTCAGAATTTATCAGCGCGTTCCGTTGTTACCATGTTGAATACGTTGGTCGTTCCTATCGCGAATCATTTTCAACTAACGCTTTCCGATGGAACGTCCATTTGGGTTAATGCTAATAGCGAGTTAAAATTTCCTACAAAATTCAGCGAGAGTGAAAGAAAGGTCTACTTGAAAGGAGAGGCTTATTTCGAGGTTGCCAAAGATGCAAAAAAACCGTTCTATGTAGTGACAGAAAATGGGACAGTGAAAGTTCTAGGAACACACTTTAATGTCTCAACCTATGGAAATACGTCCAAAACAACCCTTTCCGAAGGTTTGGTAGAGGTTTCTAAATCAGGAAATAGAGAGATCATCAAGCCCGGTCAGAAGGCCGAAATAAGAGGGGATGAGATACAAGTTAGGAAAGCTAATCTTCAAAAAGATCTAGCTTGGAAAAACAATGAATTTTATTTCAACAAAGATAACATCGTAGATATTGCAACCCAGTTAAAGATGTGGTATGATTTAGATGTGTCCTTAGGATCTGATGTATCACTTACAGAAACTTATTCAGGAGAGATCAAGAGAGATTCGAAGTTATCGGAGGTAATAAAAATGTTGGAATTCGTCAGCGACTTAAAATTTGCACTGAACAAAAATAAATTATTGATAACCAAAAAATAGATTATGGAAATAAAATTTTACACCAACCAATACCAATAAAAAAACAGGAGTGTTGCAGCACTCCTGTAAGTTTTATCAAGTTAAAAAACAAATAGTAACCTAATTCATTAACTCAATTATCAAATGTATGAATAACATTTCATTTGGCAAAAGGGCTCGAAACCTCTATGGTTCCCCTTTTGGCATAATTATCCGAATTATGAAAATTACAACATTTCTCTTGTTGGTTTTTATGTCTTGTGCTTATGCCGATGGAATTGCACAAAACGTTTCCTTGCGTCTTAAAGATGCAAAACTAGAGGATGCTTTTCTTTCTATATCAAAGCAAACGAAATATAAGTTTCTATATAGCGACGATGTTTTAAGGCATGCACCTAATGTAAATCTTAATGTCAATAACGCTCCATTAAGGGACGTATTGGCGCAACTATTGAATGGTGATAGCTTTTCATTTAAGATTATTGCAAATACCATCTCTGTAAATTATAAGCCATCTACAAAAGTACTCACTACTACTGTGAACGCTGTTCAGCATCAAGTGAGTGGGACGGTGAAAGGATCGGATGGAAAGGCCCTTTCAAACGCTTCTGTTCAAGTAAAGGGCGGTGCTGCAGGAACGTCGACCAGCGACAATGGATCGTATAGTCTTAACGCACCAGCGAATGCTACTTTAGTCGTTCGTTATGTGGGTTATAAGACTAGAGAAATTGCCGTGGATGGTCGCTCGACGATTCACATCGTATTAGAATCCTCAGAACAAGCTATTGACGAAGTAAACGTTGTTGCAACAGGATACCAAAACTTAGATCGTAAGTTATTTACTGGTGCTACAACTCGTGTTAATGCAAAAGATGCTGAAAGAAACGGGGTGCCGGATATCTCTAGAATGTTAGAAGGTCAAGTGGCAGGTGTTGCCGTTCAAAACGTGTCAGGTACTTTTGGCGCTGCTCCGAAAATCCGTGTGCGTGGTGCGACCTCCCTGTCTGGAGAAAATAAACCTCTTTGGGTAGTAGACGGTATTATCTTAGAAGATCTTGTGAATATCTCAAATGAAGCCTTATCAACAGGGGATGCTAATACCTTAATCGGTTCATCGGTAGCAGGATTAAACCCTGATGATATCGAATCTTTTACCATCCTAAAAGATGCTGCTGCAACAGCGATGTACGGTGCAAGAGCCATGAATGGAGTTATCGTCGTGACGACTAAAAAGGGTAGAAATACAGATGGTAAACCAAATGTAAACTATTCCGGTAACTTTACAACTTACTTGAAACCAAATTATGACCAATTCGACATTATGAATTCTGCTGAACAGATGTCGATTCTGTTAGAGTTAGATAATAAAGGATATTTCAATCACTCTAGTGTTTCACGAAGTTCAAGTGGTGGTATTTTCGCTAAGATGTACAACAAAATGTACGAGTATGATGAGTCGAACGGAACGTTTGGTTTAGAGAATACTACAGAAGCAAAGCTCGGTTTCCTTGAGCGTTATGCGAAGGCGAATACTGACTGGTTCGACGTACTTTTCAAAAACTCGTTATTGCAAGACCACTCCGTAAGTATAACTTCAGGATCTGCAAAATCGCAAACCTACTTATCAACAAGTTTTGTACATGACTCTGGACAAACCTTAGGTGATAATGTTAAGAGATATACAGCGAACTTCAGAAACAATATGCGTTTCAGCGAGAAATTTAACGCTGAAATCTTGGTTAATGGATCCATCCGTGATCAACGTGCTCCAGGAACGCTGACAAGAACTTCAGACCCAGTTTATGGAAAGTATTCTAGAGATTTTGATATCAACCCATATTCATATGCCTTAAACACTAGCCGTTTAATTACGCCTTATGATGAATTTGGAAACCTTGAGTACAACACCATTAACTACGCGCCATTTAATATCTTAAGCGAGCTTGACAACAACTATTTAAATCTAAACAATATGGATTTAAAAGTTCAAGGGGGCTTGCGTTATAAAATTATTCCGCAATTAACAGCATCAGTCGATGCAGCTTATCGCTATGCAACAACAGAAAGACAACACTATATCAAGGAGGAGTCAAATATGGCAAACGCGTTCAGAGCGGCTGGCGATGCAACAATTGCTGACGGTAACAAATATCTGTACAACGATCCAGATTTACCAAATTCACTTCCACAAGTTATTCTTCCTGAAGGTGGTTTCTTCAATTCTAACATGAATAACCTGAAAAACTTTTACTTCAGATCGAACTTAGAATTTGATGAGACATTCAAGCAACATCACCGTCTGAATTTATTTGGATCATTCGAAATCAGACATACAGATCGCCAGAATTCCGAATATGAAGGTGTCGGATACCAATATGCTAACGGAGGACTAGTGAATCCAAACTACAGATTCTTCAAAAAGATGATCGAAGCAGGTGATCCATATTTTGGTATGGGTTATGAGTACGACCGTTTCGTTGCAGGTATGTTCCGCGCAGCATACGCTTATAAAGATAAATACAGTATCAATGCCACCACACGTATTGACGGATCGAATAAACTAGGCGAATCTAAAGTTGCTCGTTGGTTGCCTACCTGGAATGTTTCAGGTAAATGGAATATTGACCAAGAAGATTTCTTCAACGAAGATAATGGTATCTTATCAGCTGTCGGAGTTCGTGCGACTTATGGTTTAGTTGCAAGTCTGGGGAGTGCCACAAACTCTGCTCCTGTATTCTATAACCGTATCTCTTACCGTCCTTACGAAGATGAGAAAGAAGCAATTACATTCATTAGCGGTCTGGAGAACTCAGAACTTACATGGGAGAAATTATACGAGTTAAATATCGGAGCCGACTTACAGTTATTCAATAAAATCGATGTAACTGCTGATTGGTATAAACGTGATATTTTCGACTTAATCGGTACGATCAGAACATCAGGTATTGGTGGACAGTATAACAAGCAAGCCAACTATGCGGATATGAAAGCTTCTGGTTTTGAATTAACGATAGCGGGATTTCCTATTCGAAGAGAAAGCGGATTTACTTGGAGAACTCAATTCAACTTTGGTATCAATAAAAATGAAGTAACGAAGTTAGATGTTAACCAGAACATTTGGACGCTTGTACGTGCCGAAGGTGCCGCGGTATTAAACCACGCGCAAAGAGGCCTGTTTTCAGCGAAATTCGATGGCTTAGACCCGAATTATGGTTTCCCTACTTTTATCGGAACAGAAGGAATTAAAGATACTTATATCAACCCTCAAAGTGAAGACATCGATTATTTAACGTACCATGGCCCGGTTGACCCAACATTTACAGGAGGTTTCTATAATAACTTCAGATATAAGAACTTTGGTTTAACGGCTTTATTCACATTCTCTACAGGAAACTACATTCGTTTACAACCAACTTATGAAGCGTCTTATAACGATCTAACAGCAATTAGTAAAGACATGGTAAATCGTTGGTTAATACCTGGTGACGAGCAGCTTACTAATATACCGTCTTTGTTGGATGCACATTCAATGAATTATAACGTGTTACGTCCAAATGGATCAGCTGTATCAGCGGTGTACCCTTATAACATGTACAACTATTCTGACCAACGTGTTGCGAAAGGTGATTTTATTAGATTGAAACAAGTACAATTGTCTTATACCCTTCCTCAGAGCATCGCGAACAGATTAAGAATGACAACAGCGCAAGTTTCGTTGGTAGGAAACAACATCGCCTTGCTTTATTCTGATAAGAAGCTTAATGGAGCAGATCCAGAATTCTTTAATAACGGTGGTGTAGCGATGCCAGTTCCAAGACAATACACGCTTTCACTAAAAGTTGGATTTTAATACCTGATAACAATGAAAATTTATAAATATATTCTATTAAGTTTCCTAGGGGTTGGTTCACTAACTTCTTGTGAAAAATATTTAGATCATGCCCCTGATATGCGAACTAAGATCGATAATGTCGAAAAAGTAGCGCAGTTGGTAGGCTCTGCATATCCGAGATATAACTATCTAGCGATGGCAGAATCATATTCTGATAATGTCATCGACAAGGGGGCAGCGATTGGTCATATTGATGATCCTTATGTTTCCTATTACATGTGGGAAGATGTCGAGGGCAGTGGAAACAATACCCCAACACAATATTGGAATGGCGTATATGAAGGGATAGCAGCTGCAAACCAAGCTTTGGAGGCAATTGCAGACAATAATTTCGGAGCGGAAGCAAACGCGTACAAAGGCGAAGCCTTAGTCGCGAGAGCTTATGGGCATTTTATGCTTTCAATTTTCTTCGCGCAACCTTATAATATTGCAGGCGATAATTCTTCCCCGGGTATTCCGTATGTCGATGCGCCCGAAAAAGTCGCTTTAAAATCCTATGATAGAGAAACGGTAAAGGATACCTACGACAAAATCAGAAAAGATCTTGAAGAAGGTCTTCCATTATTACAAGGCGGTAAATGGAAAGTTCCAAAATACCATTTTACATCTGCTGCAGCCAACGCTTTCGCTGCCCGCTTTTATATGTTTACGGGCGAATGGGATAAGGCAATTGCTGCTGCAAATAATGTGTTCCCTGGCGGAGACTATGCTGGAAAAATTAGACCGATCACAACGACAATTCAGAATTATAGCCTAGCGCAACAATTGATTGAGTTGACCAAAGCAGATAAAGATTATAATCTCTTATTGCGGGAGACTTACTCAGTTTATCAAAGAACTAACTCGTCTATTTATTCGAGATTCGGTTATGGGCAGCGAAAATATAATGAGATGTTCAACACACCTGTATTTACAGGAACAACTATGCATTCGAGAGGGATTAGTTATAACTCTGGGCAGCATTACTCGGTGTATATGTACAATGAATATTTCTACTACACGAACGTACAAGCTGGAATCGGCTATCCTTATATTATGCAACCCTTGCTTACTGCAGATGAAGCATTAATCAATCGCGCGGAAGCGTATGTGCAAAAAGGCGATTTTGGAAAAGCATTAGCAGACATTAACCAATTTTTAAGCACAAGAGTTCAAAACTTTGCTATCGGTACGCATGGATTGACCGTGGAGAAAGCTACCACTTCTTATGGGATAGACGATCCGAAAAAAGCAATAACTGAGGCGATTTTGAGAATCAAGCAAAGAGCATTTATGTCAGAAGGTGTTCGTTGGATGGATATCGTTAGACATAAACTTCCGGTAACTCATGTAGTAATTGCTCCTGATGACACCGAATCTGAAATTGTTCTTGAACCAAATGATTTAAGAAGAGTATTCCAAATTCCTAGTGAAGCACAATTAGCTGGTGTTGAACTTAACCCAAGGTAAAAAAGTTATGAAAAGATTATTCAACTGCATATTAGCACTAACCTTAGGGTTAGGAATATCATCTTGTAGTAAGGATGAAAACTTAGATGTCGATTTGACTAAATATAACTATGACACATTTGAGAAACTTCCAATAGATGATTATATAAATACCAACTTAACGGTTCCTTATAACATTGAAGTGGTATACCGTTTTGACAGAAGTCAAACTGATATCAATAAAAACATATCGCCTCCGAAAATCGAACAAGTTCAACCGGCTGTTGATATGGTGATAAACGGCTTCTTAAAAGTATTTGAAAAGGTCGCAGGCCCAACGTTTATTAAAACTTACACGCCTAAACAATTTGTATTGTTTGGTTCGCACGCTTATAACTCCAATGGGTCGGTGACATTAGGAACCGCAGATGGTGGACGCAGAGTTGTACTTTATGATATCAATAATGTCAATCCTAACAGTCCGACTGATATTAAGCGTCGCTTAAGAACGATTCATCATGAATTTACGCACATCGTCAATCAAATCGTTGCAATTCCTCCCTCCTTTAGAGAGGTAACCACCGACCATGTTGCTGACTGGACCGCAGCTGCAAATACGGACGCGGAGGCGTTGCGCCTAGGATTTATTTCTCAATATTCGAGAAGTAATTTTGGCGAAGATTTCGCAGAAACCGTAGCCCATCTTTTAATCGAAGGTCAAGCGTACTATAATCAACGTATTGCAGCCTCTTCTGAAGATGGTGCAAAGAAGCTAAGAGCAAAGCAAACCATCGTTGAAGACTACTACAAACAGTTCTTTGATATTGATTTTAAAGAATTACAGTACGAAGTTTATTTGATGTTAAACCAGACTTATGGTGACCAAAGTCAGGCGTTTTTGACGAACTTGAAGAACAACCGTGTTGCTTCAATTAACTTCAACTTGGATTCAGGAACTGAATACACCTTGTACGGTAAATCGGTAGCATTTGACGCCGTTTGGAAAGAAGTTAAAGCGAAATTACCTACGATTTCAAACAACGCAGGTCGTCAGGCGGTATCTTTCAACTTAGTTTTCTTAAATGAAAACAAAGTTCAATTGCAGGCTGCGTATAAAAATGCTGCAGGATCTAATCTTGCGGCATGGTATGATTTCACGATGACATACAATACTGATGGCACAATCAAACTCAAATATGTAGATGAAGGGCTGACTGATACAGAATATAAAAATGGCCGAATTGTAATCGAAGGTTGGAGGGCGTTAATTACGTATTTAGAAACAAATACGTTCAAACCTGATTGGGTGTCTCCAACGATTGTAGGTTATAATAACTCCATGAAATTCGCTGGATTCTATGTTGCTGGCGATGAAACAAATTATTTATATGGTCCAGTTACCTTAAAATAAGAAAAAATGAAAAAGATATTAATATATATAGTTGGCCTTTTCTTATTAGCTGGTTGTGAAAAAGAAAAGGTAGATCTTACGTTCGGCGAAAAGCCCGAAGAACGCATGAGCCAGCGCTTGAATGAGCTTCGTGGAATGTTAACCTCAGCGGAAAATGGATGGAAAGCACATCTAACAACAGGTGCTAAAGGAGGGTATGGATTCTATTTTAATTTTGAAGATGCGAAAAATGTAAAAATGCTTAGCGATCTTACCGCTGCAACTTCTACATCTGCGAATACATCAACATATCGTGTAATTTGGGCAATGAATGCATCTTTAGTTTTTGATACGTTCAATTATTTAACGATGCTTCAGGAACCTTCTGGAAATTACGGAGGAACAGCACCGAACGGATATCAAAGTGATATTGAATTTGAATACGTGAAAAACTCTGGCGATTCTATCTACATGCGCGGGAAGAGGTATAAGCAACCCCTGATATTAACTAAAGCAACCGCGGCAGAAAAGGTTGCTTACAACGATGGATCTTATAAGACATCTATAGATAAAACAACTGCTGTTTACCAATCTTATAGCAACCCTTATATCGAAGTGGATCTTGCCGGCGTTAAAACAAGAATTGCATTGACTTTGTCAAACACATCAAAGACAATTGATTTCGGATCTGTTGATGCTAGTAATAAAGCGATCATTAACACGTCTAAATTTGCATTCAATCTAACAGGCTTCGATATTTTAAGTGGCGGATTGCATAGAGATGTATTATTTACTAGAGGAGAAGTTGAGGGCAATAATCTCTCTGTGTATGACTCCAACGGTACGAAATATCCTGTAATGAGCACTAATATGCCAATCTTGCCGATTGATGTCATGTTCAATTATTCAGGCGCTTTCAACGGAATGGCAATCAATGGTTTAACTTTGCCTCCGGGAATCAATTCTAGCTTTAATGCTACTTGGACAGCGCTTACAAATTTCCATGCTTCGAATAATATGAGAACCGTGTCGCTTACATTTAAATTGACCAGTGCCCGCGTTGCAACTTTGGATGTTCGTTTCACAAATGGCTCAACGGTTTATTCTGCGTCTGCAGACTATAACTATACTTTGGTGGATGGAACACTAACCCTAACCAGCCCAATCTCTACAAATGGAAACTGGAATAATGGATGGGTATCATTGGCAGTGAGAAATTATTTTGACAAAGGAGTCTTTAAATTGACTTATTTGACTAGCTCGGATCCTAACGCAGGAACTATCGGCGGATTAATCAAGTCTAATGACGAGACAGCGATCTTCTACGGAAAGTTAGGAAGATACTAAAAACAAAGTAATCGAATTAACATTCCCTAATCATTCATAAAAAAGAAAGGCTGCCGATTGGCAGCCTTTCCTATTATCGTTCCTCCCAGCCTCAACTCTTCTTTAGCTTAAAACCCTTTCACTCCCCTTTCAAACCCAATGTATAACCCAATCATAACCGCTCGCAAAGGGTTTTGATATGGGTCTGAAAAGCTTATAATAAATAACATCCTCGAATCATTCCTCAAAAAGATTCGCTATTTTCAAGTAATAGCCAATTCGAAACGATGAAAGATTATAAACTAGTCCTCGCTTATGGCTCCTTTCTGCTCAATGTCGCATATTTTGGCTATTGGGTATATTGCTCGTCCATGCATGAAACCATGGTCGACGCGGTGGCAGCCTTCGAAAAAGTGCCAATCTTTGGGCATTTTTATTGGGATGTTATTTTCTTTATGTCGACTATCCTTTCTTTCATCGTTTTTGCCAGACGAAAGGGTTTCCTAAATAAGATAACTTTCATCCTGCAGATTCTCTTTGCAAGCGGATACCTGTGGACACATATGTAAACAGCAGGAGATAAGCGTTCTTCGTGGAATCAATCCCTTAAAATACTTTAGCAGTACAAGTGCAAATTTGCTATATTAGCGCACAATCTTTATGAATAGAATTGCTGTAAAACCAGGACTTCTACCCGTTAAAGATGCTACTAGTATAAGATAGACGCTGTTATGGCAAAGATTGATATTATCCAATTGGCAAAAGTGCTGAACTTGTCGAAGTCCACGGTTTCTCGTGCGTTTCGGGATAGTAGTGATATCAATCCGAAGACGAAAGAGCGTATCTTGAAGGTTGCGAAGGAACTCAATTACCAACCGAATCATTATGCGAGCAATCTGCGCGAACAAAAGAGCAAGACTATTGCCATTGTTCTGCCAGAACTAGCCAACAACTACTTCACTCAGATTATTCAGGGCGCCGAAAAGGAAGCTAAAAAACACGGATATCATATCTTGATCTTTGTTACCGATGATGATATCGCAAAAGAACGCGATTTCATCCGTAGTCTTGCGAGTGGGCGTGTTGATGGCGTCATTATGTCGGCATCGGGTGAGTCGACGGATCACAGTTATTTGGAGAGCATCAATTATGAGCATCTTCCGATTGTGCTGTTCGACCGTATCTATGATGATATAGACTTGCCAAAAATTGTTACAGACGATTACCATAGTAGCTTTATGGCAACAGAGCATCTTATCCAAAACGGCTGCCAACGTATTGCTTATCTGGTTATCAATAAGGAATTATCGATTGGTAAAACCCGTATGCAGGGCTATGAAGATGCGTTGAAGAAATATAAGATTCCTATGCGGAAGCGCTTGATTATTGACTGTTCAAATTCCTATGAGGAAAACAGCGAGATTATTGAGACAGCTATTCGCAAGCAAGCACCAGACGGGATCCTCGCTTCGGTAGAGCGATTAGCATTTTCAACCTACTATGTGTGTCGACGCATGGGCATACAAATTCCGCAAGACCTAAAGGTCGTATCCTTTTCTAGCCTGGAAATAGCAGGGCTGTTGCATCCTCCGCTATCAGTTGTGCGCCAACCGGCGGTACTAATCGGGGAGAAGGCTGCCGCAACCTTATTGAAGCAGCTTTCAGGAGAATCATTAGCGGAAGAGGAAAAGTTTGTAATGATGCGTTCGGATTTAGTGGTCCGAAATTCTTCACAAGCTTAAGTTAGTCTGCTTTGACGGTCATCGTCGAGGCTGCCGCAAGAAGCATAAAAACTCCCGCCATCGTTAAACAATACACCGCCTGATGTTGAAATACATGCTTCACCAATATGGTCCCGAGTACTCCATTGACCAATTGAGGCAAGGTGATAAAGAAATTGAATAAACCCATATACAGGCCCATCTTTTTTGCCGGCACAACGCCCGATAGGATGGAATATGGCGTAGCCAATATACTTGCCCAAGCAATGCCAACCGCAATCATTGGGATATACAATAAGTTGGGGTCTTGTATAAATAGAATCGATATAAGGCCAATTCCTGAGACGCCTAAAGCCAGCATATGCGTTTTCTTTTTCCCGATAGCCTGATAGAGTTTGGGTAGGATAAGGGCGAATATCGTCGCCACCAAATTGTACACCCCGAACAGCACCCCAGTTAAATTTCCGGCATCGGCATACGCTGCGGACGAGGTATCAGACGCAGGCAGATGGTAAATATGTTGTGCTATCGCTGGTGTGGTAAATACCCACATAGAAAACAAGGCAAACCAAGAGAAGAACTGCACTAAGCCCAGTTGCTTCATCGCCGTTGGCATATTCTTAAAGTCTTTAAATATAGAGCCAAAGCTATGTGCATGCTGTTCCTCATCATCAGCATGCTCGTCAAACGAACGCAGTTCTTCCGCAGAGTATTCCTTCGTCGTGACAACTGTCCATAACAAGGAGAGGACCAATACGATGGCTCCGGCATAGAACGACCAGATAACATTGTCGGGCACATGTCCCTGTTCTGCGACTTTCGAGACGCCAAGATATTCGGAAAGTACATAAGGCAGGAATGACCCTATAATTGCACCGGCTCCAATTAAGAAGGTCTGCACCGCATAGCCATAGCCATGTTGTTCCTTGGGCAGGTTGTCAGCAACTAAAGCCCGGAATGGCTCCATCGAAACGTTAAATGCAACATCCATGATCATTAGCATTCCGGCGCCGATAAGTAATGGCGGAATCAGTAAGGTCAGGACGGAAGCATTGGGCATCAGGGCAAGTGCTGCCGCTGCCACCAGCGCTCCGCCTAGAAAAAAGGGCCTGCGTCTTCCCAATCTGGTCCATGTCTTATCTGAGAAATAACCGATAATCGGCTGAATGAGCATCCCTGAAAGCGGGGCAACTAACCAAAAAAGCGATAAATGTTCCACATCGGCACCGAAGGTTTGAAGTATGCGGGAGGCGTTTCCTGTCTGCAGGGCAAAGCCAAATTGTATACCGAAAAACCCAAAGCTCATGTTGAAAATCTGAGCACGGGTAAGCCTAGGCTTTGATCGTTTTGAAGTCTGTTGCATGTGTAGTTTCGTTTATTGATTGGTTTCTAGAAACGTAAATTAAAAAATAATATCGTTTTCATAATATTATTTTTCCAATAGTCCCAGCTGTGCCCACCTTCAAACTCTTCATAATCGTGGGGAATATTGGCTTCTAATAGCTTAGAGTGTAGTTTTCGGTTGTATGCAAGGAGTAGATCATCTTTTCCACAATCGAATCGGAAGTAAGGCAATCGTTCTTGGTTAGCTATTAAACTATCTATCAAGGATAGTTCTGTATCCATTTGGTAACTGCTAAGATCTTCTTCTACGAAATGTGCAAACTCAGCAATTCTGGTAATGGACGAAAGGCCGGCGAACGATGTGAAAACATCCGGATGTCGCGCGCCAATTCTCATGGCGCCATAGCCGCCCATAGAAAGCCCTGCAATAAAGAATTTGGAAGCCTGACTGATCTGATCTGGGGCTAGCTGCCGAGCAACTGCGATGACATCCTCCACAATCCACTTTTCAAAATCCTGCTCCTGATGTTTTACATAGCCGGAACCGTCGCCCCAAAGCCCGTCAGAGGGCATCACAAGAATCAGTGGCTTGATTATGCCCTCTTTTATTGCTTGATCGACCTGCTCATGAACGCCCGAGGATAGCGGCCAGCTCCAGGCACTTCCATAAACACCATGCAACAAAATCACTACCGGGGCATCCATAGGGCAATTTTCTGGTATATAGATGCAAATATCCCCACGTGTCCCCAACTGTGGCGACTTAATGGTTACAAAGTGTAAATTCCGGATACCGTAACTGGGATTCGATTGCTCTATGGATCTGAATGTTTCTTTCATAAATGATTATTTAAATAGAATAACGCCCTTCGCATTTTTGCCCTTCAGCATATCATCAAAGGCTAAAGGCAAATTCTCTAAGCTATAACGTGCGGAAATCATTTCATCCAATAGCAATTCGCCATGCTGATAATGTTGGATGATACGATCGAAGTCCCTATGCGGGTTGCATTTGCCATACAGCGGATTCAGGTATAGTTTGTCCCATTCGAATAGGTTCATATTGAACGGTATTTCCTGCTCGATTCCACTGACTTGTATGGCAGTTCCTGCATTTCTGATCATCGCAAGCGGTGCGGCACCGAGTTCGGGGCGAGCGGTACATTCAAAAGCATAATCTGCGCCCCTGCCACCGCACAATTGCTTCACCTGTTGAGCCATCTGTAATAAGCCTTGATCCTGAGCGTCGGCCAGTAGACAGTGGGTGGCCCCAAATTGCTTCGCCATTTCCAATCGTCTTGGATTGACGTCAATTCCGATGATCATTCCTGCCTTAGCGATTTTGGCAGCTTGGATAACGCTCAAACCTACGCCGCCGGTCCCCAAAACAACGACACAACATCCAGCTTCGACTTTAGCAGCATTGACTACCGAGCCATAACCTGTCATAACCCCACAACCTATAATTGCAGCACATTCATAGGGAAGTGTTGCGGTCTTTATTTTCGTCACGGCTGCGGCTTTGACTAGCGTATATTCCGAAAGTGTTCCTAAGTGGAAGGATCGCGCTATAGATTCGCCCTTCCACAGGCAGCCAGTTGCATGTGCATGTCCTAAATTACTGGCATGCCCTTGCCCGGTGACAGGTGAATTCTGTTCGCAGATATGATAGTTCTCCAACTTACACTGAAAACAGGTCATGCAGGGGATTGCCCAATTTAGCAAAACCGGATCATCGGGTTTCACGTGGCTAACATGGGAACCGACTTGATAAACGATGCCAGCACCTTCATGGCCTAATACTAAGGGTTGGTCCCAATTGAGCGAGTCATAATCCGTATGACAGACCCCCGAAGCCTTGATTTTAACGAGTACCTCATCCGGGGCGGGTTCAGCCACCTGAATGTTGTCAATAAAGTATTGGCCTTTTCCGTCGGTGATCGCTGCTCTGCACGTTATTTTCATTTTTTTGGAAATAGGAATTTATAGGGTATGTGTAATCTTTTTGACCAAGCAATTTCATTGTGCGGGTCGTCCGGGAACTCTTCATACCGCAGATTGATATGTTTGTCCTTCGTTAAAATGTCTCTCACTATTCGGTTGCTGGCGAGGAAATCATAGTCGAGGTCTTTGCCTCCGCAATCCAAGTAGATTTTGCTATGTTGGAACGGAGCTAGATCGTTTCTGATCTGCTCCATGATATTCCCATCGTCGAAATAAAACCCGCTGGATAAGCAAGCGGCTTTGGAGAAGATCTGTGGATATTTGTAGAGGGCATAAAAGGAGATTAAACCACCCATAGAAGAACCAATAATCGCTGTATGCTCTCTGTCGGTCTTTGTTCTGTAGGTTTTGTCGATAAAAGGTTTCAGTTCGGTACTGATAAACCGAAGGTAATTATCACCTTCGGGCGTTCCGTTATATTCAGTCCAACGATCTTTAGTGTTCGCCATGCCGACGATGATGAACTCCTCAATTTCTCCCTTACGCATCAGACTATCGGCTATTTCGTCCATACGCCATTCGCTTCCGCTCAAATTAGTATGATCGAAAAGGTTCTGTCCATCATGGGCATATAGAACCGGGTATCGCTTATTTGAGTCTTTCTCATAGCTCGGAGGAATCCATACGACAATATTGCGGATGTTGCGAAGATAACTGCTCGAGTAATTATGATGATAGCGCACGCTGCCCACGATACTTCGCTGATAGATATCGTTCCAATTGCTTGGGCTGAGGGTGATTGTTGTATCCTTCGTCAAAGTGAATTTGACAGGTTGTGCGCTATGTCCGTTTCCATTGTAGAGCGCTTCCTTATAGTAAGATCCTCGCGTTATCTTAAATTCAATAGGGCTGTTTACAGGTAGACTGTAGGTATCCTCCCATACATTGTTTCCTTTAGGTTTTAGCGCTTTGCTCTTCGGATAAATCCAAAATCCCCAAATGCCTTGATTGCCAATTGGCAGAACAGAATCCTGAGCGGGTGTGGTCGCAGGGGCGATCACACGAATCGTTAATTTGGCGTCCTGCGCAAAAAGCGAAAAAGCGAAGACAGTCAAGAGGGTCAGTGTGACAAATTTCTTCATTGCTGTTTATAATGGTTATACTAAGTTATTAGTTTTCAATAAGTACTCGTCGTACAATTTTAATCGAAATATGGCTTATTTTGGAAATTTCACTTAACTTGATGGATAGAAAGTCCAATATATGCAAAAAGCAAAGCCCGAGATATTACAGAACGGTCTGCAGGAGTCATTCTTGATTCGGACCTTTGGCCACGAGGCATTTTTGGCGCCCTATCACTATCATCCGGAATACGAGCTTACTTATATTATCCGCGGCAAAGGTAAGCGCTATGTCGGCAACCGCCTGGACGATTTCGGCGATGGCGATTTCGTATTGATTGGTCCTAATCAGCCTCATTGCTGGAAATTGGATCAGCCCGATACGAAAGCATCTGCGGTTGTCATCCAGTTTACGCATGATTTCCTGGGTGCTGACTTTTTCGAAAAACCGGAATTTTCCCCAATTAATGCACTGTTGAAAGAGAGCCAGGCGGGGCTCAGCTTTCCCCAACCCAAGGAAATGACCAAATATATCCTTCGCCTTCGTAAGTCGGAAGGGGTAGAAAGGATCCTTCATTTGCTGGAATTACTGAAATTGCTTACCGAACAAAATTATAAAGCTATCGATATCGGAGCGTTGGAAAACAACAGTGATAGTAATACGGATAGCAATCGGATCAATGTGATCATGGCCTATATTGTCGAGAACTTTAAGAACGATATTAGCTTAGACGATGTGGCTAATGTGGCGAATCTGACACCGAATGCCTTCTGTAAATATTTTAAGAAGCTGACGCGAAAGACCTTTGTGGAGATGTTGGTGCAATATCGGATGAACTATGCTGTTCAACAGCTATTGCACACCGACGATCCAATTAGTGCCATCGCTTTAGCATCCGGTTTTAATGATATGTCTTATTTCTACAAAACTTTCCGATCGAAGATGGGAATGAGCCCTCTTGCCTATCGGAAAGAATTTATGGAATAAGAAGGCTCAATTGATAGACCATACCTGCGTACTATAGCCAGCAATACTAATCGCCTGCTGCTTGTTTTTCCACTCGCCTGTATTTTCACCATAGACTAATTTCGGCACCCCCTCTGCTATGGGGATCTCAAGATTTACGGCATCTGCTGAAAGATTGATCAAGACCATTGATTTCTTTGGCCCTTTCGTTCTGTAGAAGCTGACGACGCTTTTGCTATCATTTGGGATGGATTGGTATCCCCCCTGAATGAGTAGGGGTTCTTGTTTTCGAAGCTTAATCAAGGCTTTATAAGTGTTGAGAAGTGAATTAGGATCGCTCGCTTGCTCTTCTACCGAAATGCCATCATTGCTTTTCACCGTGCTGGTTTCCCACCAGGGGCCAGAGTCTCTATACCAATAGGCCATCCCCGGGCTATCTTTATCCTTTGTCCATTCGAAGGCTTCCCGATAGGGTATTTCATTCGCATCGGTAATGCCGCCATATTTACCGAAGAAGCTATCGCCTAGCATTCCGATCTCTTGTCCGTAATAAATGGACGGTACTCCTGCCATCAATAAGTTTAGCGCAGCGCCGACTTTTTCCTTGCCTTTGTCTTGCTTTACCGCGGTAGAGAAGCGCGGGATATCATGGTTTTCGATGAAGATAATTTGGTTATTTCCTTCCGGAGTATCGCGAAAGGTCGTGTCCGCATAAGCCATGATCTTGTCCTTGTCCATCGTGCGTATGGCTTGCTGAATGCGGAAGGCAAAGACCCAGTCTACTTTAGCTTTCGTCAGGTAATCGATTCCATAGGATCCCCAGTCGGCTTGTTCGGCCATAATATGAATCTTAGGGTTGATGCTTTTCAGTGTATCAATCAGCGGAACCCAAAAGTCTTTGAATAGATTCGTCAATCGACCTTTGTTATCTAGGTCGTCCATCATATGATCGAGTCGGAATCCATCAACGCCATCGTCGAAGTTTCCATCTTGATTAGGGTCGAGCCAATAAGCAAAAAGATCTTTGTTGTACTGTATCACATTTTTGTTGAGCAGATTTACGGTAGTAATCTTTCTGCGCTGCCCATCATATCCTCTTAAGTCGTATAGATCGAATACAATAGTGGATGGCTTGCGCTGTTCTTTATCGTCGTAAAGAATATAGTCGGAATAGGGCGAACTTGGATTTCCATAAGAGTCGGTGTACCAGGGATGATCCTCCGTTACGTATTGGGTTTCCATGTCCATGTATAGCTTCATGCCGCGTTTGTGCATTTCTTTCACTAAAGACAGGTATTCCTCCTTAGTTCCGTAGGTCGAGTCGATTTTCTCGAAAGCGCTGGAATAGTAGTTATGGTAATATACCGACTCGTACAACGGGGTCATTAAAATGGATGTAACTCCGAGATCCTGAAGATAATCAAGCTTCTGTTGGATGCCGGGTAAATCGCCATGCTGATCACCATTGCTATCAAAGAAACTCCGCTGGAAGACATGATAGATAATCTCGTCTTTAACCGAGTCCGTATCTGTTTGCTTCTTCTGACAATTCGTGAGCATTCCAGCAGCCCAGCATAGTGTCAAAAGGAGAATGTGCTGTAGTCCTTTCATTTGCTTTTCTCCTTCAGCTTTTACAATAAGAGCGGATTAATTTCAGAGTCTGCTAAGCTTCCTGCTTCCTTACCCATTAGCCATTGCTGTCGGTCATTCTCCTGCCATTTATGCTTCGGCTGGGTTACTTTAGCGCCATCCGCATAGTAGATGATCGTCATGACGGCGCGCATCTTGTCCGAGGAGTTGCCCGGTGCATTGTGAATCGTATAGCCATAGTGGAATGTGGCGTCACCCGCATTCATGTAGTCGGGATGAACGACAGGGAAGTTGTTTTCTTTGACGTATTCGGAGAATGTTTTTTCCGATTCATCCGAAATAATAACATCCGATACGTTGTTTTGCTTGTGAGAACCTGTGGCAAAGGTCAGCATACCCATCTCTGGATTGGGAATATCGACTAGTGGCATCCACATGGTGATCGTATTGTTGGTGTCCAATGGCCAATAGTTTTGATCTTGATGCCATGGCGTCGGGCCGCCGCCAGCTTCTTTGAATAAGGCCTGATCATGGTAGAGCCTCACATTTTCAACACCCAATAGGTCAGCGGCGATCTTCGCGAAACGCTTCGCCATCACAAACTTCTTCACTTCCTCATCGACGCGCCAAAGGTTCATGATCTGTAAAAAGGCTTTGCCATAGGTGTCCCGGTCTTCCAGCTTTCTTTTTTCTTCATTATGCTTGTCGGCCGCTTGACTGATTACCTCACGGAAGTGCTCCGCAGTTTCTCTATCTAGTATATCGCGAATGAGAATATGTCCGTTATCTTGGAACTCGGCAGTCTCTGCTGCGGATACAGGTTTTACCTGATCAAGAATTTGATTCGTTTTTGTGCTCATGATTTATAAAGTTGGTTTATACTCAAAGTTACGGACGAAGCAGAGCAGGCTCTCGGGGGGATTTAATCTGTTATATGGTTTATTTTATCCTGATTGCCTTCCGTGACATCAATTTTGATAAAATAGACTGTATTGTTTCGCGGTATTATTTGGGGAGCTTTTTTCTGTAAATAGTAGATTTTAAGAAGAAAATGCTGTTTTGATTCGGGAACGTTCTCGAATATTCCCGGATGTTTTTATGGTTTTTGAGTCGATTAGTGTTTTGTAAATACAATAAAATCAATAGGTTACAAGAATAAAATGCATATTTTTGTATAAAAATAAAAAAATCAGAAAACTCTTTTTTTTATAAACTTTCTACAATAATTTAGTAGTCAACCAAAAGGGAGACAATGTACGTCTGCCGATTATAAACAAAAAATAAAATTATGGTTAGGGATTTTTACAATTGGCACTTCCGGCTAATAGTTATCTTCATCTTCAGTTTTCAATTTGTTTCGGCTCAACAGAATTTACAGCTTTCGGGGAAAGTGGTAGATGATGCGGGTAAGGAGCTTGCTGGAGCGACGGTAAGTATTAAAGGAACAAACATGCAGGTTTCAACGGATGAGTCCGGGAACTATGTATTGCAAGGAATAAATGCGGGGGCTATGATCGTACAGGCGTCCTATGTTGGCCACGCCAGCTCGGAACAAAGCATAAACCTGACGGCTTCGCAAAGTTTAAACTTCACTTTATCTTCTAATGCCGCTGAAATCGGTGAGGTTGTGGTGATTGGTTATGGCGCGGTCGAGCGTAAGCATGTGACCGGTGCGGTTTCCAATGTGCAATCGAAGGACTTTCAAAAGGGCGCAATCACTTCTCCGGATCAATTGATTCAAGGTAAGGTGTCGGGTGTTTCTATTACCTCCAATGGGGGAGCGCCGGGTGCAGGAAGTACGATCCGTGTGCGCGGTGGTGCTTCATTATCCGCAAGTAACAACCCGTTAATCGTTGTTGATGGAAACCCACTAAGTGGTGAGAATGTATCAGGAGCTGCAAACCCACTTTCGCTTATCAATCCGAATGATATCGAATCGATGACCATCTTAAAAGATGCGAATGCGACAGCTATCTACGGTTCTAGAGCATCTAACGGTGTCATCTTGATTACAACTAAAAAGGGCAAGATGGGCAGACCGAAGCTGAATCTCTCAACAGTGAACTCTCTATCGACTATCGCAAATCAAGTGGATGTCCTAACGGCTGATCAGGTGCGTTCTTATGTGAATGAATATGGAACTGCAACGCAGAAAGGCTTAGTAGGATCGGCAAATACAGATTGGCAAGACTTGATTTATCACAATGCGTTTACCACAGATAACAACATCTCGCTGTCGGGCGGTGTAAAAAATATGCCTTATCGTGTTTCCATCGGATATTTGGAGCAAGCAGGGATCTTAAAGACGGATATGCTAAGAAGAGGAACCGCAGGGGTAAATATCTCTCCTCGTTTCTTTGACAATCACTTGAAATTGGATATCAACTTTAAAGGTACATTGACGAATCAAGAGTTTGCAAATACAGGAGCGATTGGTTCTGCCATTGTATTCGACCCTACTCAAAATGTATATGATCCGAACAGTCCGTATGGTGGGTTCTTCGAATGGCAAGAGGGCGCAGTTCCGAATTCCTTGTCCCCAAGAAACCCGGTGTCCTTGTTAGAGAACTATGGTAATAGAGCGGCTGCGGGTAGAAGTATCGGTAATGCGCAATTGGATTATTCTTTCCACTTCCTTCCGGAGTTACACGCGAATATTAATGTCGGTTATGATATCGCTTCAGGTAAAGGTGCCACCAGCATTCCTGATTTTGCAGCATCAAACTTTGCAAACAAAGGCTTCTTTCAACGCTATAGAGGCAGACAGAACAATACCTTTATCGAGGGATATCTGAACTACGTTAAAGACATTGAAAGTATCAATAGCAATATCAACGTAACAGCAGGATATGGCTATTACGATAATAAAGAGACAAACTACAACTTCAATTCTTATAACGCGCATGGCGATATAATCACTACGCCAGTGCATGTGGACAATGTTCCACAGAATAGATTGCTTTCTTACTATGGAAGATTGATCTACTCTTTTGCTGACCGATATATCCTATCCGGTACCATTCGTGCGGATGGGTCTTCCAAATTTAATCCGGACGGACGTTGGGGTATTTTTCCTTCAGCAGCATTTACATGGCGGATTAAAGGAGAGAACTTCCTAAAGGATAACCACAGTGTATCTGACTTAAAGCTTCGTTTAAGCTATGGCGAGACTGGAAATAAAGATGGTATTACGAACTATGGTTATATCCCGGTTTACTACTACAGTACGAATGAGGCGCAATATCAAATCGGCGACCAATTCTACCATGTGTATTCGCCAATTGCATATGATAAAACTCTCCGTTGGGAATCTACAGCGACAACTAACATCGGTTTAGACTATGGATTCTGGGGAGGACGCATCTATGGTGCAATCGATGCTTATCATAAGAAAACAAAGGATTTGTTGGCAACGACGGAAATCTCTGTAGGAACGAACTACAGTAACCAATTATTGACTAACGTTGGTAACATGGAGAATCGCGGTATTGAGGGTAGCATCAATATTCAGGCTGTGAAGTCAGAAAACTTCAATTGGGACTTAGGTTTCAATATGACGGTTAATGAAAGCAAGGTGACTAATCTAACCTTGAATGATAACCCAGGATATCAGTTGGCAGCAGGTTGGATTACCGGTGGTACAGGTAATGTGATCCAATACCATACAGTAGGTTTGGCACCATTCCAATACTATGTTTACAAGCAAGTTTATGATCAGCAAGGGAATCCGTTAGAAGGCGTATATGAAGATCTGAATGGCGACGGCGCTGTTACTCCTGCCGACCGGTATTATTATCAAAAACCGGCACCAGATTACTTTATGGGTTTCACAACATCCATCAACTACAAACGCTTAACGTTGAATACGGTATTGAGAGCAAGCTTCGGAAACTATGTTTATGATAATATTTCTTCCAACTTCGGCGTGGCTCGTAATATTTTAAATCCTTCGGGCTTCATCAATAACGCAACAACGGATATATACAACACGAATTTTAATAATAACCAATACTCAAGCGATTACTACATCAACAATGCATCCTTCCTACGTATGGACAATCTAGGTTTAGTTTACAACGTCGGAAACTTAGATAAAGAAGGAACGGTGACAATGATGATCAATGCGAATGTTCAGAATGTATTCACAGTCTCTAAGTACAAAGGCATTGATCCGGAATTGTTCAATGGTATTGACTATACGCTATATCCAAGACCAAGAGTTTATTCATTAGGATTGAACTTCGGGTTTTAACATTAAATAAGAAATTCATGAAAAGATTAATAAAAAATACGATTTGGGGCAGCATGCTGATCTTGTCTGTTTCTTCATGTAGTGAAGACTTATTGAACTTAAGCCCAAAGAATGATATTACTGCAGATCAGGTTTATGGATCTGAGCAAGGTTATAAAGAAGCTTTCCTAAAAGTGTATGGCAGTCTGTCGATGACTTCTGGTGGTGGCGAAGGAGCAAGTGATCTAGCAGGTATTGATGCCGGCCAATCTGATTTCTTGCGTCTGTATTGGAATATTCAGCAATTAACATCAGATGAAACCTTATGTGGCTGGAATGACCCTGGCGTTCCTGACATGGTTTATGGTACTCCCGACGCAGATAATATCATGGTCAAAGGACTATACACCCGCTGTATCTACACCATCACCGTGGCAAACGAGTTCCTTCGTGAAAGCACGCCAGACAAGCTGTCTGCCAGAGGAATAACTAATACTGCGGAGATTGACGCTTATCGTGCAGAGGCGAGATTCGTCAGAGCTTACCAATATTGGGTGTTGCTAGATTTATTCGGTAATCCTCCTTTTGTAACCGAGGAAAATCTGATAGGTAAAGTCTCTCCTAACCAGATCAAACGTCCCGACCTGTTCAATTATGTGGAGAAGGAATTGTTGGAGATCGAACCGTTGATGAAAGCACCAAAGCAGAACGAATACGGGCGTGCAGATCAGGGGGCGGTTTGGACCTTGTTAACAAGATTATACTTGAATGCGCAGGTGTACACAGGAACTGCTAAATACACCGAAGCAATTACTTATGCGAATAAGATTATCAACGGAGGATATGCTTTAACGAGCAATTATGCGAACTTATTCTTAGAAGATAACTATGTGACGAGCAAAGATGAAATCATCTTTACCATCAATTATGATGGCGTAAAAACCAGAAACTATGGTGGTACGACCTTCTTGATCAACTCACTGATCAATGGTGAGATGGGACCTGCTTCATATGGAGTTCCTACTGGTGGCTGGGGGGGTAATCGCGCTACGAAAGCACTTCCTACCGCTTTCCCGGATTATAGCGGCAACACCGATAAACGAGCGATGTTCTTTGGCGACAAGCTAGAGAATGATGAGCTAGGTGAGTTTAAAGATGGCCTTCGCGTAACGAAGTTTAAAAATGTGAAATCAAACGGTACGCCTGGTGCTTCGCAAGGAGGAACATTCAGCTCCTTAGACTTCCCGCTATTCCGATTGGCAGATGTGTATTTGATGTATGCGGAGGCGGTACTACGTGGCGGATCCGGAGGTTCTACTTCACAAGCATTAGGATACTTCAACCAAGTGAGAGCTAGAGCTTATGGTAATGCCAGTGGCAACGCATCGGCAATTACGCTGGATGATATCTTAAATGAGCGCGCGAGAGAGCTATACTTTGAAGGATATCGCAGAACAGACTTAATTCGTTTTGGGAAATTCACAGGTGGCAATTACATATGGCCATGGAAAGGTGGAGTTAAAGACGGAAGATCTATCGCTGATTTCAGAGCGCTCCTTCCGTTACCATCATCTGATGTTATTGCCAATACCAACTTAACGCAAAACCAAGGCTATTAACATTAATACTAGAAATTATGAACCTTATTAATAGACTTCTGATATTATTCTGCCTGAGTAGCCTGATGTTCATTTCATGCGAAAAGGATGAAGTAAAAACAATAGCAAAAGACGGGCAATCAGGTAACCTGACGAGCTCAGCAACATCTGTTG
Organism: Sphingobacterium hotanense; assembly: GCF_008274825.1. Classification (NCBI taxonomy): domain Bacteria; kingdom Pseudomonadati; phylum Bacteroidota; class Sphingobacteriia; order Sphingobacteriales; family Sphingobacteriaceae; genus Sphingobacterium; species Sphingobacterium hotanense. The sequence continues at coordinate 4,261,104 of NZ_CP030848.1, read as the reverse complement.
CATTATCGAAAGCAACCTTGAACGACAAGGTGATTGAGTTTAACCATACGCTTTCTGATTTCGGCTATAATGCTGGAATTACTTATTCTCTTCAATTTGGATTGAAAGGAACCAACTTTACGCCAGCAAGAGAGGTCGTACTAGAAAACGGAGTGACTACGAAATCTTATACCGGGCTTGAGCTAAATAATCTTGTGTCGGCTATGAACCTATCATTTGATGAAAACTCAGATGTAGAAGTTCGTCTGAAGTCGGCAATATCAAATAGCGTTGCAGTTTACAGTAATGTGGTCAATATCAATACTAAACCTATTCCATTGACTTCATGGATCTATCTACCGGGAGCTTATCAGGGATGGAACCCTGCAACGGCCGATAGTTTGATCTCACCTACAGGCAACGGTATTTATACCGGTATCCTACGCTTCCCGGCCAAAGATTCGGAGTTCAAAATTACGCCTGCGAAGAACTGGAATGTGAACTACGGAGATGGTGGCAACGGAACTATTAGCCCAACAGGAGGCAACTTTAAGTCTATTGCCGAGGGCACCGTGTTGATCACTATGGATATGAACAGCAATACCTGGACGATGGAGACGGCAGCGACATGGGGCATGATCGGGGATGCGGTTCCAAATTCGAACTGGTCGGTTGATGCAGACATGAAATTCGTAAATGATGGCGCTGGAAACTGGGTACTTCAGACTGTTCTTAATCCAGGTAAATTCAAGTTCCGTAGAAACCACGATTGGGGAACCAACCTAGGTGGCAGTGGAGGTACATTGACATTGGGCGGCGCCGATATCGCGATTACGGAAACTGGAAACTACACCGTGACCATGAACCCGACTGCTTTAACTTATACAATCGTAAAAAACTAAACAACAAACAAATATGAGGATCGTTATTGCCATTATCTTTATTTTCATACATCTAGCCTCCTTTGCGCAGGTATATCGTATTGAACCATTGAACTGGTGGGTTGGAATGAATAATCCCAATGTTCAATTATTGATCTATGGCAATAACATCTCTAAAAAAACAGTCCGTATCGACTACCCCGGTGTTGAGCTAATCAAACAACAGCAGGTAGAAAACCCGAACTATCTATTCTTGGACCTCAAGATACATCCAGATGCAAAAGCTGGAAAGGTTTCTTTGGTATTCCAAGAAAAAGGAAAGAAAGATTATGTGAAAGCATATGAGCTAAAAGCGCGAGATGCCGCTAAGCGCGCCCTCCAAGGCGTTGATGCATCAGACTTTGTCTATCTCATTATGCCGGATCGCTTTGCCAATGGCGACCCTTCCAATGATCGTATTAAAGGGATGGCCGACCAATCCCTAAATAGGGATAGCATGTACCATCGTCATGGCGGCGATTTACAAGGAATCATCAATAATCTCGATTATCTGGAAGAGCTTGGCGTCACAGCTTTATGGCTAAATCCAGTATTGACCAATGATCAGCCGTTGACCTCCTACCATGGTTATGCAAATACTGAAAGCTATTATGTTGATCCTCGGTTTGGTGGTAATGAGGCATACCGTAAGTTGATTGAGGAATGCCACAAGCGAGGCATCAAAATGATTCAGGACCTAGTGCATAATCATTTCGGAACGGAGCATTTTACGGTAAAGGATATGCCGATGAAAGACTGGGTACATCAATGGGACAGCTTTACCAAAACTAATTACCGCGAGCAAGTGCATATGGATCCTTATGCGGCGAAGGCGGATAAGGACATCATGTTGAATGGTTGGTTTGATAGGCATATGCCGGATATGAATCAGCATAATCCATATGTTAAAAATTATATCACTCAAAGTCATATTTGGTGGATCGAGGAGATGGGCATCGATGGGTTCCGCTTAGATACCTACGCATACAACGATTTAGGCTTTATGGCAGAATGGGGAAAAGCAATCGATGCGGAATATCCTAAGATGACCTATTTCGGTGAAACATGGGTACATGGAATTCCGAATCAGGCTTACTTTACCAAAGCCGACAAGATCAGCCAGGGTATTGATACCAAGTTGCAGGGGGTGACGGATTTCCAAGCCTATTGGGCAATCAATGAAGCCCTGAATGGGAAGTTCGGATGGATGGACGGCGTAGTCCGTCTTTACAATACATTTGCCAGCGACTTTATGTACGAAGACCCTTATCGTAATGTCGTATTCTTAGACAACCATGATTTAAGCCGTTTCTTATCTGTCGTAGGTGAGGATTTCAATAAGTATAAATCAGGTATTGCGTGGTTATTGACGACGCGCGGCATCCCGCAACTGTATTATGGAACAGAGATTCTGATGAAAAACTTTGCCAGTCCTGACGGTCTTGTACGTGAAGACTTTCCAGGCGGATGGAAGAACGATAAAGCCAATAAGTTTACTGCTGCCGGACGTACTGAAAAAGAGAATGAAGCATTTAACTATGTTAAAACACTAGCGAATTATCGCAAGAACAATCCGGTTCTTCAAGACGGGAAGATGCTGCAATTTATACCCGAAGACGGTATCTATGTTTATTTCCGCTACAATGATGATAAACGCGTAATGGTGATCATGAATAGCAAGCAGGAAAGTGTAAAGCTTCAAACCAAGCGCTATCAAGAGGGCATAGGTCAATATACGCAAGCAACCAATGTCGTGACTGGGGCCAATATTGAAAACTTAGAAGAGTTGGATATCCCAGCGGTTAGCACACAGGTATTCGAGTTAAAATAATAGTTTAAGATGGGATTGCAAGCATGTTTATTTGATCTGGACGGTGTGTTGGTCGACACCGCTAAATACCATTACCTCGCCTGGAAGCAATTAGCAAACTCGTTAGGGTTTGACTTTAAGGAGCTTCAAAATGAAGAGCTTAAGGGCATCAGCCGCGTGGAGAGTTTGAAGAAAATACTCGCATGGGGCGGTCTGGATTTCCCTCAAGAACGACAGGATGAACTTGCCAGTTTAAAGAACAGCTGGTATGTGGAAATGATCTCCGAAATGAAGGCGGATGAAGTACTGCCCGGCTCATTTGAGCTGTTGGAAGAGCTTCGGACGAATCAGATTAGGATCGCATTAGGCTCCGCAAGCAAAAACGCACAGCTAATCTTGGATAACACAGGGCTAACGCCTTATTTTGATGCCATCGTAGATGGCAATGTGGTCAGTAAATCGAAACCCGACCCTGAAGTTTTCTTGAAGGGAGCCGAGATGTTGCATATTTCACCGAGCGGCTGTGTGGTCTTCGAAGATGCAAGTGCAGGTGTCGAAGCAGCATTGCGCGCGACCATGAAAGCCATTGGAATAGGCTCGCCCAAGGAGCTCAGCAAGGCGCACCTTGTTGTTGAAGATTTGACAAAAATACAATTGAAGGCTATTCAAAATCTGTTTTAGCACATACATAATTATCTATTTATGAAAAACTACATCCAAGCCGATCCCTGGAATATTATTGAAGAGGGCTTTGATCCTCACCTAAATAAAATATCCGAAAGTTTATTTAGTATCGGTAATGGTAAAATGGGGCAAAGAGCAAACTTCGAGGAAGCATATTCCGGTGAAAGTCTGCAAGGCTCTTATGTGGCGGGAATCTATTTCCCAGATAAAACCAGAGTGGGCTGGTGGAAAAACGGATATCCGCCAACATTCGATAAAGTTATCAATTCGACGAATTGGATAGGCATCGATATTTACATCAACAACGTATTATTGGATTTAGCCCAATGCCAAGTAACCCAGTTTAAACGGGTGTTGAATATGCAGGAGGGTTATCTGCAGCGCACTTTTAGAGCAACGATAAATGAGGGACAAGAGATTGAGGTGAATAGTATCCGCTTCTGCAGTATTGCTGATGATGAAATCGGTGCGATACAATACAGCTTAACGGCATTAAATTTTGATGCTGCGATTAAAGTCGTGTCGAAGTTGGATGGTGATATCGTCAATGAGGATAGTAATTACGACTTTAAGTTTTGGGAACCCGTAGCGGATCAGCAATCCGAAAATGGGGTATTCTTACAGACCAAGACTTTGAAGACGGGGTTCGAATTATGTGTTGGCGCGAAGACGCAGATATATGCTGATGGGCACTTAGTGAAACTAAATCAACAGGGCGTATTACAACAGAATAAATGGATAGCAGAAGAGTTTCACTTGGATATTACTTCGGGCAATACGATTAACATCGTTAAGCTCGCCTGTGTGCAATCATCGCTCAATCATCCTGCGGAAGCTTTAATGGCAACCTGTGAGGAAAAACTTGCAATCGCGAATACCGTGGGATTTGAGAAATTGAAAGAAACGCAGAAGGTAGCTTGGGCGAACAAATGGTTGCAAAGCGACATTCAGATCGAAGGCGATGTGAAAGCGCAACAAGCAATTCGTTTCAATATCTTCCAACTGTTCCAAACCTATACCGGTACGGACTCCAGACTAAACATTGGTCCTAAAGGTTTTACGGGCGAGAAATATGCGGGTGCTACCTATTGGGATACCGAAGCCTATTGCATCCCGTTCTACTTGTCCACGGCACCACAGGAAGTTGGCCGCAACTTATTGGTCTATCGGTATAACCATTTAGAAAAGGCGATTGAGAACGCCGAGATGTTGGGCTTCAAAAATGGCGCAGCCCTATATCCTATGGTTACCATGGATGGAACGGAAAGTCATAACGAATGGGAAATTACATTCGAAGAGATTCATAGAAATGGTGCAATCGCTTATGCGATTTACAATTACATCAACTATACGCAAGATTGGGACTACCTTGCACAATATGGCTTAGAGGTTTTGGTTGCCATTGCGCGCTTTTGGGCACAACGCGTAAACTGGAGCGAGGAACGCGAGAAATACGTTATGCTTGGCGTGACGGGTCCTAATGAATATGAAAACAACGTCAACAACAACTGGTATACCAACTACTTAGCTGTATGGTGCTTGAACTATACGCGTGAAGCGCTGGATTACGTAAAACAAAAGGACGTTGCGCGCTTCGAAGCGATCTTGGATAAGATAAGTTTCGATCTAGAAGAATTTGAACTATGGCAAGAGATTGCGGATAACATGTACTATCCTTATCATGAGAAGCTAAAAATCTATCTTCAGCAGGACGGCTACTTGGATAAAGAGCAATGGTTGGTGAAAGATCTTCCGGCTTCTGAGCGACCTTTAAATCAGAAGTGGAGCTGGGACCGAATTCTCCGTTCTTGTTTTATCAAGCAGGCGGATGTTTTGCAGGGCATGTACTTCTTCGAGGACCAGTTTGACTTAGAAGATATACGTCGGAATTTTGATTTCTATGAACCTCGTACGGTACATGAAAGCTCGCTGTCGCCCTGCATACACAGTATTTTAGCTGCTAAGCTCAATGACGAGGCAAGGGCATACGAATTCTATTTACGAACCGCAAGACTAGATTTAGACGATTATAACAATGACACCGAAGACGGGTTGCACATCACATCCATGGCAGGAACTTGGATGAGCATTGTACAGGGCTTCGCTGGAATGCGTATCAAGAATAATCAATTGTATTTTCAGCCCTTCCTTCCTGAACAGTGGGAATCCTTTACTTTTAACATTGGGTTTAGAGGTAAAATTTTATCCATCCGTATCAGCAAAGGAGAAATGGAAATCGAAAACACGTCCAGCGAGGTGCTAGACGTGCAAGTAGGAGATGCGAATTATTCCATTCCGGGAAATTCTTCGCAGATTATTAATATCTAAGGATTTATATTGAAAATCAGTTATAGTGTTGATGAAGCTGTCCGAAAGGACAGCTTCTTTTTTTTTTAACTTCTCTTTATCTCTTCGGCTGATGCATCATCAGGTCATCGATTACTTCTTCCAACTTCTCATATGGATACTTGTGGAAAATAAAGCGATGCAACCTCTTTTCGTCGGGAATCCAGGTATTGTAACCATCTTCTTCAACCTTAAACGTTCCATTGCCACTTAAATAGAAATAGTCTGCAGGGTTTCTCGCTGCCAACAAAACCGCCGTTTGGTCCCATGAACTCCTTGCCTTTTCGGGTTTATCCAAATAATGTGGCAGATTGAGTTGATAGCCCATTGAAACAGGACTGCTTTGATCGTTCTTTGCAGCAATCATGGCACCGGTTTTGATTTTGTTTCCCAGCTCAACCCCTGTAAAGAGGATAGGTCTTGGAAAATTATTGAAGACATAGAATGAAGAAGAAGCATCTTTAAAAACGTTGAACTCTCGTCCTTTCGGAAAACCCCCGGCCATACAGACCCAATTCTTCACCTTCTTTTTAACTAAGTCCATGCCGCTTAATTTGGAATACTGATCCGCCGGAGACTTAAGCAGTTCTGCCAGATTAGTCATAAAACCTACCGTAATAATCGTTACGGAGTTATCAGGTTGCTTGGCCAATACTTCGCGGTACACCTCGGCCGCAGGTTTATAGGTCTTATTTTTGACCTCAGGAGCAAATTTCTGAATTAATGCATCATTCCAATTTGTCTTTGCTGTAAAGTTTGGTGCAAGCTGCTTGTTTGCTTGTCCAATAGGTATATGTGGTTTATTGAAATACCTGTTGAAAACTTCGATAGTCGGTGCGATATCCGGATGTGCATCACTTGCTACAGTTGCCAGAATATCGAGTTCTCCACGATCGGCAAGCGCATGCAAAACCGCAATTGCGCCTACATCATCATAGTCTGGCCCCATATCGGTATCGAATATCACCTTCACAGGTTTTGACACAGTTTTCTGTGCAAAACAATGAGGTGAGAAAGACATTACTAGAACGGCGCCTACGATGTAGCTAATCAAAGTTTTCTTCATAACAACTATCCTCCCAATCCTAATATCTTTTTGTTGAATGCTTCATCCGTACCTGTTGCAGCGAAATCATCGAAAGCCTTATCGGTCACCTTGATAATATGATTTTTAATGAATTCAGCACCTTCAATAGCACCATCCACACTGTTCTTCAATGCACATTCCCATTCCAACACTGCCCAACCTTCGTAATCATAAGCCGCTAACTTGCTGAAAATGCTCTTGAAGTCCACCTGCCCGTCACCAAGCGAACGGAATCTTCCCGCACGTTCAACCCAGCCGCTGTATCCACCATAAACTCCCTGCTTTCCATTCGGGTTGAACTCTGCATCTTTCACATGGAACATCTTGATGCGATCATGATAATGATCGATATAGCTTAAATAATCCATGCCCTGAAGCAATAGGTGCGATGGGTCATACAATAAACAAGCACGTTCATGCATATTCGTCGCTTCGAGGAATCGCTCATAGCTAACCCCATCATGCAAATCCTCGCCGGGATGTATTTCATAGCATAGATCCACGCCATGTTTGTCGAATTCATCTAAGATCGGTAACCAGCGCTTGGCAAGTTCCTGGAAACCTGTCTCTACAACACCGGCAGGGCGTTGAGGCCAAGGGTAAACCATATGCCATAACAAAGCACCTGAGAACGTCGCATGTGCATTCAAGCCTAAGTTTGCCGAAGCCTTTGCAGCGAATTTTAATTGCTCAGTCGCCCATTCTGTACGCGCTTTTGGATTCTTTCTTACTGCTGCCGGCGCGAAACCATCAAAAAGCTCATCGTATGCCGGATGTACAGCAATCAACTGCCCTTGTAGGTGTGTGGAAAGCTCAGTAATTTCCAAGCCTATTTCCTGCAATTTGCCTTTAATCTCCTCTGCATAGGTTTTGCTTTCTGCGGCTTGCTGCAAATCGAAGAACGCGGGGTCATTGGTAGGAATTTGCACGCCTTTATATCCTAATGACTGCACCCATTTCCCGATGTTTTCTAATGTATTATATGGGGCTTCTTCCGCGATAAACTGTGCTAGGAAGATACCTGGGCCTTTTAATGTCTTCATGTTGATTTAAGTTTCGCTAAAGATAATGAAATTAAATCTTCTCTTTTTGTAAGAAAAACAAAAGCATACAACTCGAAAAGGACAGCAAATGCATACAAAAATATAAAGGCGGGCACTATTATAGCCGCCAAAAATAAACTGTAGAAAAATAATTCTGAAGACTAGAAAACTTTATTTTAACCGCTTTTAAGTAGAATTATTCTTGCTGAAAGGAAATGTAACAAACGTTAAAAAATAAAGGTGAACATTAATTGGCATAATGATTGGAACTGTCCATTCGAATTGAACAATATTTAACTAGAGGAATAAGACTATGAAAAAGGTATTGATGCTATTATTTGTTGCAATTGGCTTGGCTTCTTGTAGCAAGGATACGCTAGATAGTATCGAGCGTGATACAGCGCAAAACATTATCCGTATTAACAAATGGTATGACGTGATTAAGACGGTTAGTGTCGCAGATGCGGCTGATGTAACAACAGTGCTTGTTGGTGCAGGGGAAAACACTTATATGGAATTCAGAGCAAATAATAATGCTTACATCATGAGGACCGATAATAGCTGGTCCGATCCGATTCCATACCTGTTGAAAGGAGAGAAAGTGATGGAATTTGACGGTTTAGAATATCAAATCCAAGAAAACATTATTTCTACCATTGGAAAATTTACACTTAAGCGTGTAGATGGCCCTACGACTACGACAATTCAATTTAGAAGACGTTAAATATAAACTTGAGATGAGAATTGAGGCTGTCCGATTAGGGTAGCCTCTTTTTTTTACCCTTTATTCTTGGCTTCAATCCAGAGCGACATATACTTTGTTGCGCTAAATTGATTGCTCCATAGGATCTGCCCCATGATGTTTTGCCGCCTATGCGCATCTAAATTATCTTGGAGCTTTTCGATGGTTGACATAAATTCCGAGAATAACGCTTCTGAATTTAATGCTTTAAGCAGTTGCTCTCCCTTTTCCGAGGCTTGTTGCCAATCGCTTTCATGGGAAGCTAGTTGAACAGCATTCGCCACAAAGTCTTCATCCTCATCTGTGATATAGCCATTCCACAGCTCATTATTCGAGAATCCTTCGGCTCCAATTGTCGTTGTTATTGAAGGCGTCCCGGCTCGTAATGCATCAATGAACTTCCCTTTCAAGCCGGCGCCGAAAGGAATAGGCGCTAGCAGTACACGATATTGTGCCAGCGTTTCGATTGCATTTTCCGTACGCCCTTTAATGATAAATCCATCTTTAGGCTTATTCAATTCCCAAACTTTTTGACTAGGATAGGCTCCATATACATGGAGCTCTGCAGCAGGCAATTGCTTCCGTATTGAAGGCCATATTTTCTTCAATGCAAGTACGGTTTGCCAATTAGGCTCATGAATGAAATTTCCGATAAAAGCGAAGTTTGCGCGGTCTTGGAAACCGGGTTTTTCGCGTTGTTCAGCAGTAATATGGAAAGGCAAGAATTGCAAAAGCTCAGGGGCTACACGAAATACTCGGCCTAGCACCTCCATCTCATAGGATGAAATAATCAAGGATAAATCGCAGCGCAGTATTGCTGCAATTTCGCGCAGGCTATGAGCATTAGCATAGGAGTCTTCTGATAACTCCTTATTGCTTTTATGGGATTGCTGCCTAGCCAAACGAATACTATGAAGATCTTCCGTGTCCAAAATCAGCAGGGCGTTCGGACATGCCGATTTCACGCGCCAGCTATATTGTTCCTCGACCATAAAGCGATCGAATAGCACGATCTCCGGATGGAGTTCAGTAATGAAGCTATCGAAGGAACTGTCGTTCAATAGAATGTTATGCTCGCTGACCTGTAAATCAGTTAATGGGAAGGAATATTCCGATTTTCCGGCAGCACAGGCAAAATGGACGTCGTAGCCATATGCTAGGAAGCATTTTACTAATTCCAGCATCCGCCAACCCGCCGCCGAGGAGTTCGGCTCAGGCCATACTAACCCGATTATCAAAACACGCTTTCCCATGATGCAAATTAACATAATTAGGACGATTCCACCGGATGAATTTTGTTTTCGTACCTTTGCGCTATAATTTGAGCAGCTATGTTAGGATTAAAATTATTGACAGATCCCCGTTGGGCAAATATTGCGGAGTCGAACTTAGAAGAGATATTGACAGATCACGCTTGGTGCGAGCAGAAAGCGGCATCGAATGCGATTTCCTTGATCACACAGAACTCAGAGCATGAGGACTTGGTGCATGAATTGACGGCAATTGCCATCGAAGAGATGGAACACTTTAAAATGGTGATCGATATTATTCAACAACGCGGATATACCTTAGGGAGAGAGCGTAAGGATGATTACGTAGGCCAATTAATGAAATTTGCAAAGAAAGACGGTTCTCGCAATATGGCATTTATCGATCGTTTGCTATTTGCGGCAATGATCGAAGCTAGAAGCTGCGAACGCTTTCGCGTATTGTCTAAGAATATTGCCGACCAAGAATTAGCGAAGTTCTACCATGAACTGATGGTATCGGAAGCAAACCATTATACAACATTCTTGAACTTTGCAAGAAAATATACGATAGACGTCGATGTGGATAAGCGTTGGAAAGAATGGCTTGATTTTGAGGGCGAGCTAATCCAATCTTATGGAAAAAAAGAATATATCCACGGATAGTAGATCTTTCTTAACATATATCAATGTATAGCCTGTTCATTCAGGCTATTTTTGTTTAACATTTAAGGAGAAATATCATGGAATTAGGAATAGGCATGTTTGGTGATTTAAAAATAAATCCACAAACAGGTGAAATACAGAATACACAAGTTCGCTTAGGCGAAATCATAGAAGAGATCAAATTGATGGATGAAGTAGGCGTAGACTTCTTCGGTATGGGCGAGCACCACCGTGCAGATTATGCTGTTGCTTCCCCAGAGATAATCTTAGCAGCCGCCGCAACGGTGACGAAGAACATCAAACTAGGAAGCGCAGTTTCCGTATTGAGCTCCGCAGATCCCGTAAAATTATATCAGGATTTCGCTACGGTCGACTTGTTGTCCAATGGTCGTGCGGAAATTATGGCGGGACGCGGTTCGTTCATTGAATCTTTCCCACTATTTGGTTTTGATTTAAAAGACTACAGCTCGCTATTCGAAGAGAAATTGAATCTTTTAACACGCTTAAATAACGCTGAGACTATTACTTGGACGGGCAAGCATCGCCCAAGCCTGATCAATCAATCGATCTATCCAAGACCAACCAACGGTAAAATGCCGATTTGGGTTGCGGTAGGTGGTACAACAGAATCGGTTATCCGTGCCGGAAAATTAGGATTGCCCGTGATGTTCGCGATTATTGGCGGTTCACCAATAAACTTCAAACCTTTGTTTGAGGTTTATGAACAAGCTTTTGTAGACTCCGGACATAACCGTGAGGATATGCAAGTCGGCGTACATATGCATTCTTTCTTCGGGGAAGATTCGCAAGAAATTGCAAACTGGTACTACCCATTCTACGCTGCACAAATGGACAGAATCGGGGCTTCCCGCGGCTGGCCTTCCTACCAGCGTACGCAATACGATTACGGCCGCTCAAGACATGGCCACTTAATTGTTGGCGATGTCAACGAGTCGGTAGACAAAATCCTCCAAATGCAAGAAACTTTCGGTCTGACCCGTTTCTCAGCACATATGGACGTAGGTAGCCCGGACCATAGCAAAATGATGAAAGCTATCGAACTGTATGGTAATAAGATTATTCCACAGGTGAAGAAAGGACTTGTTTAGATATTAGATTTTAGATATGAGATATTAGAGCGAAGTCGGCTAAGTATAATTAGGCAGACTGCGTTGTAAGATAAGTCTACTTGAACAAAATCAGACCCAATACAAACCCCTTTCAAAGCCCTTTCGGAGCGGCTTTGATAGGGGTTTGTATTGGGTTTACATTGGGTTTGAATAGTATTTAGTATTTAGTATTAAGACCTATGGTTTCCATTGATGAGAGAGGGAAAGGTTAGAGTTTTCGGGATGGTTGTCTTGAATACCAGGAAAGGAAGGATATAAGGATGAACTGGATCAAGGTCATCCTTATATCCTTCCTTTCCTGGCTCAAAACAAATTTTCCTTACATGTTCAAAACAAACGAATACAATTTTACTTTCTCGTTCAAAACGAACAAAATGAACAAAACACCCCCGCTTTTCGCCAAAAGATAGCGACCATTTCTAGCCGTCATACTCTAATGTCTAAAATATAATGTCTAATATCTAAAAGATACTTTATGGAAAACCACTCTTTTCTGCATCCTCCTAAAAACATAGCTATGAAAAGAGTCTATTTGTTAATGCTAAGTGCATTATTGTTGCTTGGTTCTTGCAACCAAGCGCATAAGGGAGAAAATGCAGCGGTCGCTGAAGTTGCATTAGAGGATCATATGAGTGCGGCGGATTATGCGGATGCGGCGGCTACAGGAAAGATTGCGGCAGAGATGTCTTCTCCAGAACAGGTTTCCTCCGTCGATCCGGTCAAGCCTGTTGCGGAGAAAAAGATTATCCGTAGCGGGACGCTGTCCATCGAAGCGAAGGACGTTAAGGAGAGCAAGGCCGGTTTAGACAATACTCTAAAGAAATTTCAGGGCTATTACGAAAATGAGTCGGCAACCAATGCAGATACTTACACCTCTTATGACTTGGTTGTGCGTATACCGTCTGCCAATTTAGATAAGTTTTTATCGGAGTTGGAGCGTGGTAAGGATAAGATAACGGAAAAGAGTTTGAAGGCGGAGGACGTTTCTACGCAATATTACGATGTGGAGTCGCGCTTAAAGAGCAAGCGTGCCTATTTAGAGCGCTATCAGCAGATGGTTTCTTCGGCAAAGTCGGTTAAAGACTTGCTGGAGATTCAGGAGCAGATCAGGATGCTGCAGGAGGAAATCGATGCGAGCGAGAGTGTGTTACGAAGCATGAGCGGTCAGGTGAATTACAGCACATTGACTATTCGTCTTTTTGAGGAAAAAGCCAATCTTCCGATGGGGTCTAATTCTTTTATGACAAGGGTGAAAGAGGCGTTTGCATTCGGGTGGAATCTGATTGAAAACTTGGCTTTGGGCGTGATTGGATTATGGCCGGTAGTGCTATTAGTAGCTGCTGTGGTTTATGTTGTTCGGATGATTCGGAAGAGAAAAAGAGCGAAGCGAACAGGCACAGGTATCGAATAGTGTGACTGCGGATTTCTAGCAATAGCATCAAAATTACGTTCCACTGATAAAAAATAACTTATCTTTGCACCGTGGAAAAAGCAACAAAATTGGTAGATATCAGAAGTTTGAGCCTCGATCAGATTAAGGCTGCTCTTGTGGAAATGGGTGAGCAGGGATTCCGTGCGAAGCAGATTTATGAATGGTTATGGCAGAAATCGGCTACTGATTTTGATCAGATGAGCAATTTGAGCAAGTCGTTGCGCGAGAACTTAAAGTCTCGTTTTTCGATCAACGCTGTACAAGTTCGTCAGTCGCAGATTTCCTCCGACAAGACTATCAAAAGTAGTTTTACGCTTTACGATGGGAATGTTATTGAGGGTGTTTTGATACCTGCAGATGATCGGATGACGGCTTGCGTGAGTTCGCAGGTTGGTTGTAGTCTGACCTGTAAATTCTGTGCTACGGGCTATATGGATCGCAAGCGTAATCTGAATGCCGATGAAATCTATGATCAGGTTGTTTTAATCAGCAAGCAAGCCGAGGAGCAGTATGGGCACCCATTGACCAATATCGTGTATATGGGTATGGGCGAACCTTTATTGAACTATAGCAATATGCTGAAGTCGGTTGATCGTATCACCTCACCGGATGGTCTGAACATGGCTGCAAAGCGTATTACCGTTTCTACTGCGGGTATTGCAAAGATGATCAAGAAGCTCGGCGACGATCAGGTACGATTTAATTTAGCGTTATCCCTACACGCTGCTAATGACACGAAGCGTAATGAAATCATGCCTATCAACGAGCAGAACTCGCTGAAAGCACTTGCGGAAGCTTTGAAATATTTCTACGCTAAAACCAAGAACCCCATTACCTTCGAATACATTGTATTCCATAATTTCAATGATGAGCTGGAGGATGCTAAGGAATTAGCTAGATTCTGTAAGCATGTTCCTTGTAAAGTGAATATTATTGAGTATAACCCTATTTCGCTCGCTGATTTTGTGAATGCAGAGGCTGATAAGATCGACCAGTTTGCGAATTACCTTCGTAGTCAGGGAGTTACGACCAATGTGCGCCGAAGCCGTGGTAAGGATATCGATGCAGCTTGCGGACAGCTTGCTATCAAAGAGAAAGAAACCGAAAGTTCAGAAACCTAACCTTAATTATAAGGTAAATATTTGTTGATATTTGTTGTTTAGCTTTCGGCATGAAAATGCCAAAGGCTTTTAAGAGCGCTGTATTGAACTTGTTTTTCCCTGAGGTGTGCATGGCATGCTCCGGGATATTGTTGCATCAGGAATCCACAATTTGTACTAAATGTCTGTTTCATCTCCCTTATACAGACGATCATCTCATTCCCAACAATGAGAGTTTTATTCTGATGCAGGGAAAATTAAGAGTGGAGCGCGCTATTTCCATGCTCCGTTTCTGTCCGTCTTCACGCGTAGAGCATCTCATCCATCAGATGAAATATGCTAATAAACCACAGCTAGGGAAGTTTTTAGGTCATGTGTATGGTACGTTATTGGAGGAGATTCAATATTTCGACGATGTGGATGCCATCATTCCTATACCGCTTCATCCTCGACGGTTTGCGAAAGTGAGTATTTTGGGATGGGGATTGCTGAACGCTTAGGAAAACCAATGATGAGAGATGTATTGTATCGGGCTATACATAACGCTACCCAAACAAAGAAAGACCTGGTTTCTAGAGCAGACAGAGGGCGTGGATAAGATCTTTCGCTGTTCTAACGAATTAGATCTCCATGACAAACATATTTTATTGCTTGATGATGTGTTGACTTCCGGGGCTACTTTGGCATCAGCCGGAAATACATTGCTAGATAAATTTCCAGGCTGTCGTATTTCTATCGCAACGATTGCAAAAGCTTAGCGGCGTACTTTTCCGTTGTGAACGGATGGGCAGTCGCAATTGTTAAAGATGGAGCATGAGCTTACCGTGAAGCTGATCAATGCGGCAGCAAAGGCTATTTTAAAGAATCTTTTCATTATTGATACTGTGCTCTAGGGCTATAAAATAATAGGAAACTGAATAAGGCCATTCCTATTCCGACCATATCTGCAAATACATCCCACCAATCGGCTTGACGCGTGCTGGTGAAATACATCTGTCCGAGTTCAGTAATGGCAACAAAGAGTATCGCGATGAAGAACACGATGGACATGGTTTTCATTTTCACAGCTCTACGTTTTGTCTGTATCGCACTACCGAATAACATTAATGTGGTGAGGAGATAGAAGCTTCCGCAATGCACCATTTTGTCGGATCCGCAGAAGTAGTTTCCTGAAGGCAGTTCTGTAGCGGGCATAAACATAAGGACACACATTAAGATCGCCCAGATAATTGCCCACGCATAATTTAATATCCAATTCATTATCGTTAAAATTCGCTTTTTTAATTGAGATTAAAAAGAATTCATTCTTTTTTTATGTTTTTCCGGTAATGAATAATTCGTTGTAAAAAATTATTGTACTGTAAATCAGTTGTTTATAATTTTATTTTTAATTTTTATAGTACTATGTATTGCAAAGTACCATCCAAAGGATATATCTTTGTATTGTTATGATAGCAGAAAACACACAAACCCAGATGAGGAAAGGAATACTAGAATACTGTATTCTGTCTATAATTTCTCGGGGAGAGATATACGCCTCAGACATCATCGGCGAATTGAAGAAAGCCGAGTTGTTAGTGGTTGAAGGTACGTTGTACCCCTTGCTTACTCGACTTAAGAACAATGGTTTGTTGAGTTACAGCTGGCAAGAGTCTACGTCTGGACCGCCACGTAAGTACTATCAGATTACGGCCGAGGGCACTGAAGTGCTGCAGAAGCTTGATGTGACCTGGAAAGAATTGGTCTTCGCGGTACAAACCGCAATCGGGGACCGTGAGATTAACTAAGAAATTAACTAAATATAGCCATGAACAGAACGATAATTATTAATATAAATAGCATAGTCTTCCACATAGAGGAGGATGCTTACGAAATACTCCGGTCGTATATGATCGAGATCAAGCGACACTTTGGAAAAACAGCCGACAGCAAGGAGATTCTTGAGGATATTGAGAACCGTATTGCGGAGATGTTTGCGGAGAAGATTCAAAGCGGTCGCAAAGAGGTGATCAATGTACAGGATGTCAACGAAGTTATTGGTCAGATGGGTCGTGTGAGCGACTTTGATATGGATTTTCAAGAGGATACTCGCGAGGAACATGAGCCACAGTTTGCTGCGGCAACCGAAGGCGAGCCTAGTGATGTTTTTGAAGAGCCTGTTGAAGAAACAAAACAGGAGGAGCCCTACAGCGAACCGGCATTTTCTTACGCTACATCGAAGAAATTAATGCGTGATATGGATGATCGCATTTTCGGGGGTGTGTGTTCCGGATTAGGTCATTATTTTAACCTTGAGTCGAAGTGGATTCGTATAATCTTTGTATTGTTCTTCCTATTCGGCGGTTCTGGTGTCTTATTGTATGTTGTTTTATGGGCGGTAATGCCTAGGGCATTAACACGTGCTGATAAAATGGCAATGCGTGGAGAAGCGGCCAATCTGCAGAACTTCAAAAAGTCCTTTGATGAAGAAATGAAAGGGCTTGGAGAAAATTTTTCGGGCGCCGGCGAACATTTTAACAGAGGCGTTCGTACGGTAGGTGACCTATTGGGTCGCATGTTCTCCATGTTCGGGAAGTTTTTGGCTATCATTTTACTGATTAGCTTCGGATTCGCAATTATCGGCTTATTTATCACCTTTGTGTTCTGTACGTTAAACCTACTGGGCATTAAGAATGATATCATGATTCCACCATTAGAAGTCATGACGCCAGTATCTGCATTCTTTGCATTACTAGCCGGATTTATGGCAATCGGTATCCCTACTTTTGCGTTGTTCTACATTATGTTGCGCATCGTGTTCAAGGTGCAGCGCATGAACAACTACTTGAGCATGACCTTGTTCGCAACATGGATCGTTTCCATTGTCATGATCTTATACTTCGTTGTTATCACACAACAAGAATTCAAAGAGGTGAGTACGATCAGTGTTGAGAAACCATTAGATAAGAGCGCTTCATATGTATTCACGGAGAATGATGTTCGCGTGATAAAAGCTTCGGACGAGGAATTCAACAAAAAGAAATTTAATATCAACGTTAAGGGTGAGAACTTAGCCGATTATTTAAAACGCGATATTTCTATCCGCTTCGAAGCTTTAGATTCATTACAAGCGCCATATATACAATACAATTATAGAGCGAAAGGAAATACATATAAAGAAGCATCCGATCGTGCATCGCGTATTTCCTACCAAGTAAAGCAAGATAAGAATTTGGTTACTTTCGACAGCCACTTTGCGATGAATGAACAGGATAAGTTCAGAGATCAGCATGTAGGTATGGTCGTTTATCTTCCGGTCGGTACGAAGGTGTCTTTGAACAAATCTTTGCATTCAAAGGTTCACGATATTTCGGCATGGGAGTGTTCTCGATATGATGAGGAAGCGAAATCTACGGAATGGATTATGACGGCAAACGGTCTTCGTTGTATTCTAAAGATGGAAGATGATCGTTTGAAGGCGGAAGAGAAAGCAAAAGAAGAAACGGAAGATATCGAGGATGAAATCGACAAGAAAGCCAAAGAACTAGAAGAGGCTGCAGAGAAGAAAGCCAAAGAACTTGAGAAAGCAATTAAAGAATTAGAAGATAAAGCTGAAAAAAAAGATAATTCAGCTGCAACCAAAGCTTAACTAGTATCGTCAATAGAGTAAATTATTATTAACCGATCTAACACTTTTATAGACCGGACAGGGAAACTTATTTCAACAACCAACCAAAAGAAGAACAACAATGGGAAGAGTAATTGTGCTAATCGTCGCAACAATGGTTATGTTATTTAACCAGGCATTAGCAAAGTCGCAAGACGCAGATATTAAAGGGCGAGTCGTTAATCAAGATAATCAACCCGTTGCTTCGGCATCGGTTTATTTGATGTCTTCATCGTCAAATGTATTGATCAAAACAGCATTGACCGACCAAGACGGTAACTACGTTATATTAAAGGCGCCAAAAGGGAATTACTATATTCAGGTTTCTTCCGTAGGTTTTGCCAATGGCAGGTCAGCAAACTTTGATTTAGGTGAATCTGCCTATAATGTCCCTGAGATTAAGCTTTCCGCAGCGAGCCAAGCTATAGAAACAGTTACCGTTCGTGGACAAGCACCCATGATTCAGAATAAGGATGGTAAGTTGATCTTAAATGTAGAGAATTCTACGCTAGCAGCCGGCAATAATGCATTGGAAGTTGTAAAACGTGCTCCTGGCGTAAGTGTGGATAAGGACGATAATTTGCAACTGATGGGGCAACAAGGGGTAACTGTCACGATTGATGGCCGCCAGACCTTTATGACGGGCGAGCAATTGGCTACCTTCTTAAAATCTACAGATGCTGCGCAGATCAAAAGTGTGGAAGTAACAACGACAAGACAAGCTAAGGATGATGCCGAAGGTGCCGTGGGTACTATTAATATTGTCTTGAAGAAGAATAATACGGAAGGCTTCAATGGCTCGTTCGTAGCAAGTGCTGCTCATGGTAATCATTTTAGAGGAAATAGCTCGTTGAATCTGAATTATAAAAAGAACAATACTACGCTATTCGGTTCCTATGCTTACACAGATAATAAACGCGAAACGGAGTTGAATCTGGAAAGAACGATTGCTAATAATGGCAAGTCTACGGTCTTTGATCAGCAAGCCGGTTTGATTGAAAGAGAGAAAAACCATAACTATCGCTTTGGTATAGAGCAAAAGACTTCTGAAAAGAATACGATGTTGGTACAGTTTACCGGAAACAACAACGAAGAAGACGGGGACAACTTGAGTGCTTCCTACATCGGCCCCTCATTAAACGTGACGGATTCGATTATGCGAGCTAACTCTTACAGCTTAGCGAAGTTTAACCGCTATTCAGCGAACTTCAATAATGAATATAAGATCGATACAATGGGCAGCAAGTTGACTTTCGATTTCGACTGGAGTATGTTCCGTACGAAAACTGATGTCGATTACTTCTACACAACGGAAAACCCAACAGGAGGATTATTGCGCCCTGAAGAAAGAGAGCGTAGCAGCATGCCGGTTGATATTGATATTTATGTTTCCAAATTAGACTATGTGAAGCCTTTCAAAAAAGGGAAGTTAGAGGCTGGTTTGAAATATAGCAACGTGAAGTCGGATAACGACCTTGGATTTGAGCGCTTTGTCGGCGGTCAGTGGGAAGATTACGAGGGTAGACCTAATCATTTCGTGTATACAGAACAGGTGTCTGCCGGATATGTGGATTACAGTACGGAATTTGGTAAATGGACAGCAAAGGCAGGTGTCCGTGCTGAATATACGATCTCAGATGGTCATTCCATTACGAAGGATTCTCGCGTGAAACGCGACTACTTGGACTTCTTTCCTTCGGCAAACTTAGGATACAACATTAGTCCTAATCATATCCTGACCTTAAGCTATGCGCGTAAGATCAGCCGTCCGAACTATCGTTTCTTGAATCCGTTCCGTTATTATATCGATAAATTGACGTTCCAGGAAGGTAATCCATATGTAAATCCACAGTATACACATGGTTTCTCTTTGAACTACACACTGATGCAGATGTTCAACTTTACGTTAGGCACCGACATCACCAACGATGCGATGGTCGAGAGTATGGGGCAGAATAAAGAAACAAACGAGACTTGGATTACGCGTGATAACTTAGCTAAGTCCGTAACTTCATACTTGAACATGAATATCCCATATCGTGTGGGCAAGTTCTGGAGCATGAACAATAATTTTACGGGTATCTACATGCACTTTAAAGGGCCAATTGCTGGCTATTATGCAGACTTAGGGTCGTTTTTCATCCAAGCAAACAGTATGCATACCTTTAAATTGAACAATCAATTTTCTGCGGAAGCCAATATTAATGGAAATACGCCGTTTATATATAATGTATACAAGATTAGAGGCCGTATAAACTTAGACCTAGGCTTAAATTATAATTTCAAAGATCAGAAAAGCTCGTTAAAGCTTGCTGTGAGCGATGTATTCCGGTCGAACAGAAATAATGTGGACACTGACTTCGAAGAGTTTAATTCAAAAATCCGTCAATATAATGATAATCAATCCGTTCGTCTTACATATACCTACAAATTCGGTAACTTAAAACAACAGATTCGCCGTCGCGATTCAAGTAACGAAGAAAAGGAAAGAGCGAACTAATAAAAAGAGTTTTGTTTCAATGTTTAGTTAAGTTAAAGGCCCGCAGGTTCTCCACCTGGGGCCTTTCTGTTGATTAGAGGTTAGATATAAGATATTAGACATTAGAGTATGGCGGCTAGCGATAGGCGCCATACTCTAGTCTAAAATCTAATGTCTAATATCTAAAATCTAATTCCTATACTTGTTCTATGAAATTAAAGCAAATTGTAGTGTTCTGTGCTTCTAGTCAGGGTTTCGGGAATTCCTTTGTTGATGCTGCAAAGGCTGTAGGGAAAGCATTTGTAGAACGAGATATCCAACTTGTATATGGTGGTGGACGTGTGGGGCTGATGGGCGCTGTTGCTGATAGTGTTATGGAACATGGTGGGGTAGTTGTGGGAGTTATTCCACAGTTTTTGAACAGCAAGGAAATTGGGCATTCGGGAATCACGCAACTCATCGAAGTGGATACCATGCATGAGCGTAAAGCGAAGATGAATGCGCTATGCGACGGTATTATCGCCTTGCCGGGTGGATTCGGGACAATGGAAGAATTATTCGAAATGATTACCTGGGCTCAGTTAGGGTTGCATAAGAAGCCGGTGGGAATCTTGAATGTGGATGGGTTCTACGACCACCTGATCCAGTTCATCCAGCAAATGGTGGATACAGGACTGTTGAAGGTGGAAAACCAAAAGATGCTTCAATATGCAGACAATATCGATGAGTTAATCGATTTGATGGAACAATATGAACCACCTCCGGTACCTAAATGGTTAAATATTGAACGGTCTTAAATTCTAAGAATCGATGCTATTTAAATGGGAAGTAGGCCTTCGCGTTATAATAGCAGATGTCCTGAATAATCTTGCCTATCCATTCCATGTCGTGTGGTAGTTCGCCTTTTACGATATCCTCAGCGAAGATATCACAAAGGATACGGCGGAAGTACTCATGCCTAGGGAAGGATAGGAAGCTTCTGGAATCCGTTAGCATTCCTACGAAGCGGCTGATCAAACCGATATTCGATAGCGCAGTTATCTGGCGTGTCATCCCATCCTTTTGATCATTATACCACCATCCCGATCCAAACTGCATCTTCCCAATCGTCTTTCCATCATTAAAATTTCCACCCATAGCTGCAAACAGCTCGTTATCCATGGGGTTTAAGTTGTAAAGGATGGTTTTCCCTAAAGTGTCTTGACTGTCGAGACGATTTAGAAATTTCACAAGTGCTTCGCCTTGCTTATAATCACCTATGCTATCATAGCCGGTATCAGCGCCTAATGTTTTAATGGCTTTTGCATTGGTATTCCGGAATGCTCCTACATGGAACTGCTGCACCCATTCTTTCTCATGGTCCCACTCTGCAAACTGCACTAACATTGCTGACTTGAACTGATTGATTTCATGTTCGCCTAGCTGTTCTTTGCGTCTAATCTTTGCGAAGATATTCTTAATGTCAGCTTCGGTGTAATCATCAGCATATAAATGGCTAAGGCCATGATCGGAGACACAGCAACCGTTTTCTGCGAAGAAGTCGTGTCGCGCTTTCAGCGCGTCCAGATAATCTTGATAACTATTAATCTCCTGATTCGATACCTGGGCCAGCTTATCAATGTATTGATTGAAGCTTTCTGTATTCTCAGGACTCATTGCTTTATCCGGTCGGAATGCAGGAAACATCTTCAGCTTTTTACCGCTTTGTGCATAAGCTTGATGATACTCCAGACTGTCTATAGGATCGTCCGTTGTGCAGATTACTTCCACGTTCATCTTATTCAGCAAGCCATCTACTGCAAAGTCTGGCTGCTGTAGCTTGGCAGAAGCGGCTTCATAGACGTCGTCGGCATTCTTTTCCGTAAGGAGGTCATGTATATCGAAGTACCGTTGAAGTTCTAGGTGCGTCCAATGATAAAGTGGGTTTCTGACTGTGTAAGGCACAGTTTTCGCCCATGCTCTAAACTTATCTTGATCAGATGCATCACCTGTGATGAATCGCTCATCTACACCGTTAGCACGCATTGCGCGCCATTTATAATGATCGCCGTATAGCCAGATAGCGGTTAAATTGTCGAATTGTTTGTTAGCAGCTACCTGATCCGGAGGAAGATGGTTGTGGTAATCGATAATAGGAAGGTCCTTCGCATATTGATGGTATAATTCTTCCGCCACCGAGCTGTGCAGAAGAAAGTTGTCATCAAGAAATGTTCTCATGTCTAAGGGTTTTGGTTAATGCCATTGTAAAATGAAATTCAAAATACGGTTTTCTAAAACAAAATGTCTATAAAAATGGTATAATTAAGTATATTTAATTTGTAACTTGATAAATATTAATGTTTTAACGATGATGAAATACGCACTATCTCTAGCCCTTATCTTCTCTTTATGTACTGCTTTCGGGCAGAAGAAACTTACCCAACTGTGGGAGTCCAAGGAACAATTGCCTGTTCCTGAATCAGTCCTATACGTTCCGGAGCGTTCTGAACTTTTCGTAACATTAATTGATGGCGATGGCTCTACGGCCGATGGCAAAGGTGGGGTTGCTATTCTCAATTTGGATGGATCTATGAAAAATGCAACCTGGGTGGAAGGTTTAAATGCACCTAAAGGAATGGCGCTCTATAAAGATCAACTATATATTGCAGACATCAATGAGGTCGTTGTTGTCGATATTATCACAGGGAATGTAATCAATCAGATTAAGATTCCGGAGTCGAAGTTCTTAAATGACGTTGCGGTTGATCGCGCAGGTAAAGTTTATGTCTCAGACACCCGTGATGCGAAGATTTACCAGCTACATAACAACCGTCCGACGCTATTTATGAGCGATGTACCTAATGTAAATGGCTTACGTGTTATTGATGGCAGCTTATATGCGATGGCGGGCCCGGAATTATGGAAGATAGATGGAAAAGCTAACAAAACAGTCATTGCGAAGGGATTAAAGCTAGGCGGAGATGGATTAGAGCCAGTAGGTGATGGAAGCTTCCTGGTAACTTGCTGGGGAGGATTGATCTATCACATTACAGCGCAGGGACAGGTAACGGAATTGCTTGATGTACAAGGCAAGATGAATACTGCTGACCTTGGTTATAATCCAAAGGATAGAATCTTATATGTTCCAACCTTCAACAGCAATTCGGTGGTAGCCTATCAACTAGACTGATCAGACAAATACAAAATAAAAAACCGATGCTTATGTTCTTTCAAACAGCATCGGCTTTTCTATTTATTGTATTTAACGCCTATTTCAATACCTCACGAAGTTTTGCGTTTAAAGCATCGCCATGTAGATTCTTAGCGATAATAATTCCATTAGGGTCAATTAGGATGTTTTGAGGAATAGCTTTCACCCCATAAGTTTGGCCGGCAGAATTATTCCATCCTTGCAGATCCGAAACATGTTTCCAAGTCAGCTTATCATCTTTAATCGCTTTGTCCCAGTTTG
The DNA here is from genome assembly GCF_008274825.1 of Sphingobacterium hotanense. Taxonomy (NCBI): domain Bacteria; kingdom Pseudomonadati; phylum Bacteroidota; class Sphingobacteriia; order Sphingobacteriales; family Sphingobacteriaceae; genus Sphingobacterium; species Sphingobacterium hotanense. The sequence continues at coordinate 4,237,342 of NZ_CP030848.1, read as the reverse complement.
CAAACTCTTTGTCAAAGGATACTCCCAGGATCTCGAAGTTCTTATCTTTAAATTCAGCGTAGGTCTTTACTAACCTAGGATTCTCTTCGCGGCAGGGCGGACACCAAGATGCCCAAAAGTCTACCAAGACGTACTTGCCTTTTAAATCTGAAAGAGCATAAGGTTCGCCCGAAAGGTCTAATTGTGTAATGCTAGGTGCTTTCTTGCCCACTTGCGTATTCTTCAGCGCATCTAAATATCGTTCAAATAATCTCCCGGAGTTGCTTTTGCGTACTTTCTTATCCAGCTTCTTAAATAAGCCTTGAAGCTCCTTGTAATTGGGATCATAGACTCCGATGCGCTGTAAAGTCTGTAAGGTCTGCACATCCTTCGGGTTTGCTTTTACCGTTGCGATTAGCTCTTCCTTCGTTTGAGCAAATAGCAAAGTCGGGACAAACGCCAATATGAATAGTAATTTTTTCATTCTGAATCTGTTTTATGCTCAAATATAAGGATATGCTACTAAGTTGGTAGAATATGAAATGTCAAAAAAATTTAAACTTTGTTTCTTAGCGGATAACACACTTATTCAAAGGCGCCAATTTTTAGGTGTTAATTATGAATTTTACAATTGAGCATTTTGGACCTACGGAGAAATTTCATATTTGTGCAAAAGAAATTGCAAATTTTACGCTAACAGCCCAATTTATTAGTAAATTTGTTACTCACTAAGGTATTTTTCAATTTAAATGGCAAGATTAAATTTATTAGAGGAAACCCGTTTTGAGAAAGTGCCGGTCTCGGTATACCCCTCTCAAGATGAAGCTTCTATCCAAGTTGCTCAACGCATTGCCGCTATCATCCTTGATAAGCAGGCAAAAGGGGAAAAGGCCGTACTCGGATTAGCTACCGGTGCGACGCCCGTTAAAGTCTACAAAGAGCTTGTGCGCTTGCACAAGGAAGAAGGTTTAAGTTTTCAGAACGTAGTAACATTCAATTTGGATGAATACTACCCGATGCTTCCTAATGCAGAGCAAAGCTACGTGGCTTTCATGAAAAAACAATTGTTCGATCATATTGATATCCCTGAGGAGAACATCAATATCCCTGATGGAACATTAGCGCCAGAAGATGTACAGGCATTCTGTATAGCTTACGAACAAAAGATCTCTAGTTTCGGAGGATTGGATATCCAAATCTTAGGAATTGGTCGTACAGGTCACATTGGTTTCAATGAACCTGGTTCTGCTCCTAACTCTGGTACTCGCTTGGTAACCTTAGATGACCTTACTAGAAGAGACGCGTCTCGCGACTTCGGTGGTAAGGAAAATGTACCAACAAAAGCGATTACAATGGGTGTGGGCACTATCTTCAAAGCAAAAGAGATTGTGTTAATGGCGTGGAATGAGAAGAAAGCTGAAATTGTTAAGAAAGCAGTAGAAGGCGAAATCTCTTCAGATATTCCAGCAACTTACCTACAGATGTCTGATAATGTGGAGTTTGTTTTAGATACAGACGCAGCATCCGCATTGACGCGTTTTAACCTTCCATGGTTAGCACACGACGTTGTGTGGGAAGACACATTGGTTAAGAAAGCGGTCGTATGGTTGTCTCTTCACTTGAAGAAAGCAATCTTGAAGCTTACAGATGATGATTACAATAACTATGGTATGGCTCAGTTAATTACCGAGCAAGGCCCTGCTTATAGTATCAACATCCGTATTTTCAACGAGCTACAACGCACAATCACCGGATGGCCAGGTGGAAAGCCAAATGTTGACGACTCAAACCGCCCGGAGCGCGCTGAGCCAGCAAGAAAGAACGTAATCCTATTCTCACCACACCCTGACGACGATGTCATCTCTATGGGCGGTACGTTCATCCGCTTAGCAGATCAAGGACATAATGTACACGTGGCGTATCAAACATCTGGAAATACAGCTGTATGGGATGATGATGTATTGCGTTACTTAGAGTTCGTTCAGGACTTCGCTGTAGCAATCGATGACGATAATGGTGTAACTACCAATATCTATAACGAAGCACGCGAGTTCTTTAAGATCAAAAAACCAAATCAAGTAGATCCAGAGATTATCCGTACAATCAAAGGCTTAATCCGTAAAGGTGAAGCGATTGCAGGTGCACGCTTTGTGGGATTACCTGATGAGAATATCCACTTCCAGAACTTACCGTTCTACGACCGTGGTAAATTCTCGAAGGAAGTATCTTTCGAAGATGATATCCAACAAACCATGGAGCTATTGCGCCAAGTAAAACCTCATCAAATCTTTGCTGCAGGTGACTTTGCCGATCCACACGGAACACACAAAGTATGTTTCGATATCATATTAGCAGCAATCTTACGCCTTCGCGAAACTGACGAATGGACAAAAGACTGCTGGTTATGGTTATACCGCGGAGCATGGCATGAATACCCAATCCACGAGATCGAAATGGCCGTTCCACTATCTCCACAAGAGGTTAAACGCAAGCGCCTAGCGATCTTTAAACACCAATCACAAAAAGACCTTCCTGTATTCCCAGGAGACGATCCAAGAGAGTTCTGGGTGCGTGCCGAAGACCGCACTAGCGAAACCGCAGGCCTATACCATGACCTTGGTTTAGCGAACTACGAAGCTATCGAAGCTTTTGTGAGATGGAAATTTTAGGGTAGTAGTTAGTCTAGTAGTTAGTATTTAGTAGTTAGTATTTAGACCTATGGTCGAATACATAACTCGAGTATATTAAGAGGGATATCAGAAGTGGTATCCCTTTTTTTAGAGATTAGTTTTTAGATATAAGAGTGTAGCGCCTAGTTTTTCTGGGCGCTTTTTTTGTTTTTATATTTTTGGAGGGAAGGATGGCGTTGTCTTGAACCAGGAAAGTAAAGATAAAAGGAATAACAAGATCCTGCTCATCCTTTTAATCCTTCCTTTCCTGGTTCAAGACGACCTTCCTGTCAAGGCCAAAGGTATAAGACAAAAAGTCCTGACAATCCTTTAATCCTTCCTTTCAAGACCAAAGGTTCAAGACAAAAACTTTACTCAATCGCCAATGCTTTAATATCTAAAATCTTATATCTAAAATCTATAACAGCCATAGGTCTAAATACTAACTACTAATGCGAATTAAGGGTTGAAAATAGGCTTTATGAAACAGGCTGTTAATTTACCGAACACATGTACTAATAGTCCTTTGGTAGATCTGACCTTACTTGCGTTTTGTATCTGTGTTTTTTCATTTATCCAATTAAAAAAGGATTCGATTGGTTGTCTTACCCTAGATACTGCTCTTGAAAACAGATCATTATAAGCACGATCCCTGTTTTTTAAACAATCCGGCTTTCCTTGGGTTTCCCTTATCGGGGTATACATAATTGATTTCTTTTCTTTATAAAACCACTCGAAGAATGGGGCGTCACGGTATATCTTGTCACCAAAGAACGTCCTACCTGCGATGGATGCCCAATTCTCCTTAAATATGTTCAGGTCACTTTCAGATGCCTTGCTTATTACTATGCTTTCCGGACGAGGCAGCGTGGATTTGTTATAGCTGTTGAGCGCATGAAGTTTTAATCCAAAATACCAAAGCCTCTTCGTTGAGCAGAAGCTTTTATCCGTTATCTCCAGAGCTACCTTTGCTCTTCTAGTCCCACTGCAGGTTATGATGGGCATAGAGTCCAGTAGGGAAAATTCTCTGGAGCACTCTTCTGGAGCAAAGTCCTCTATAACTGACTGACAGAGAGATCTCAAAACATCAAAAAGGCGGTTGATACGGGTGTTGAATGCTACGTACGAAGTTAGCTTGGGAAACCAATCCATCAGATAATCCGAGGCGAATTTATGGATCTGCTTGATCCTTAGCCGCTGTTCCTCGTGCACACTGAATAAATAGATGGTCAAAACCTCCTGATCAGTAAAGTCAGGTTTGTTATTGTTTGAAAATCGCTGACAGTAATATTGCAGTTCACTGTCATATTTATCACACACATACTGGTATAATTTTATTAATTTTAGAGCCTTGGCCTGATTGATCATGTTGTTTAATAATGCGTAAGGAACATTATAAATATACTGATAATCAGGCTTTTATACAAGTTTTCAACCCTCTTTTTAAGAAGGTTTTTCCAATATATTTCAACCCTTAATTCGCATTACTAAATACTAACTACTACTCACTTTTTCCGATTATTAAAGTTTTTAGCGGAATGTTTATTTTTTCTGAAATATCGAGGGATTACATTTGTACTTTATTTAGATTTAGTACAAATAAACATGAGAATTACTAAAATATTAACCTTACTATTCATGCTATCCGCTGGAACTACTGTGATGGCGCAGACGACAATTAAAGGAAAGGTCGTTAATCCGAAGGGTAAGGGCTTATCTGAAGTTAATATTTCATCGAATGGTTATGCTGCCAAAACGAACGGTAGTGGTCATTTTGAATTATACATCGGACATCCGGGCGAGTTTGTTCTTGTTGTGAGTGCGGTGGGCTATGAATCTCGTAATATACAGGTGCAGCCGGAAGGACTGGAAACAAGAATTGCTGAATTAGTATTGAATGATAATCATAACAGTATTGATAGTGTTGATGTTGTAGGGTATCATACGGTGAACGACAAGAAACTGGCGGTCGGCAAGGGGGGCATATTAGTGCGCGATCTGCCTCAATCGGTACAGATTATCAATTCTCAAGTTATCCGCGATCAGCAGGTGAACCGCTTGAGTGACGTTTTGAAAAATGCGAATGGTGTTGCTTTGGGAGCTAACCGTGGAGGGGTGAATGAAAATTTCTATGCTCGCGGTTATAGCTTGGGATCGAATAATATCTTTAAGAATGGCGCACGAACCAATAATGGGGGATCTATCGAAGCAAGTACGTTAGAATCCGTGGAGATCCTGAAGGGATCTGCTGCTTTATTATATGGTGGTGTATCGGGAGGTGCTGTCGTCAATTTGGTAACCAAGAAGCCAAAGTTTGAGCACGGCGGAGAGGTATCTATGCGTGTCGGCAGCTTCAATCAATACAAGCCTATCGTTGATGTGTATGGCCCGATAAGTAATCGATTAGCATTCCGAATAGTGGGGACCGGCGAATACGCGGAGAGCTATAGAGATAATGTAGAGAGCAAACGTTTTTATGTAAACCCGTCCTTATTGTATAAAATTTCAGAGAAATCAACATTAAATGCGATGTTCGATTACTTAAAAAGTGATTTCACGCCGGACTTCGGAATTGGTTCAGTCGACGGGAAGATCGATCATCGTGTTGGAAGAAGCACTTTCCTAAATACGGAATGGGCATACAATAAGACGAATTCCAGCAACGGTCAGTTGGCTTTTTCGCATGACTTCTCCAGCAATTGGAAACTCGACTTGAACGCTAGCTACCAACAATACAACAGAAACTACTTCGGCGCGGAACGAATCCAAGCTAAGGCTGATGGTACAATTTCACGTGCATTGAACAGAACCGAGTCGGAGGAGTTAACTTTCAACCAACAAGCTAACCTAACAGGTACAGTATATACCGGTACGATCAAACATCAGGTGTTGGTTGGCGCGGATTTCGATCAGTCGAACGCAAAAAACTATGCATTCAATATCTATGCAGGTGCCGATCCTTCGAAACCATCCACAGCATATGATGAAATCAACGTTTTTGAAAAGGATTCCTATAAATCAAGAACGGATATACCGAAGACTGATCTGAAAACAAGAACGGCAACCAATGTCTATCGCTACGGCGTATTTGCTCAGGACTTAGTAAGCCTGACATATAAATTCAAAGTGTTAGTAGGTATTCGCTATACGGAACAAAAGAATAAACAATCGGAGGGTTATGACTATGCTAAAGATTCATCCTATGTCGTTGAGAACAAAACTAAGGACGGTCAGCTGTTAGGAGACAAAAAGGAAAGCGCGTGGTCACCGAAATTCGCTTTGATCTATCAACCGATAAAATCGACTTCCTTCTTTGTGAGTTACGCCAATAACTTCACTTCGAATTCGGGTTATGATAGCGAATTCAGACCAATGGGCCCTTCCATTATCGACCATTATGAAGCTGGGGTGAAAAATGAACTATTCGCGGGCCGCTTGACTGCAAATCTAACGTGGTACCGTATTATCAACGATCGTTTTGCGCAAGCCATCATGGATGAGAGCGGAAATGTTCCGGATGCAAACATGAAGGAATTTACAGGAAAAACCGCTTCTGACGGCCTAGACCTAGATATCACCGGTACGATTATCGACGGCCTAGAGGTCATGGGTGGATATGCTTATAACTTTATGCGCTATCTGGAAACCAATGATAATGGCAGCGTAGAAGGCGTTCGTTTGGTAGGAACTACAGCCCATACAGGAAATGCATCGTTATTCTATACGATCCAAAACGGAGGTGCAAAAGGCCTGAAGTTAGGTTTTTCAACCTACTACACCGGAAAGCGTAACGCCGGCTGGAACAATACTAAAATCAATGAAAGCAAAGGTGAAGATCGTGTAATTCCAATCGATCCATTTACAACATTTGATTTCTCCGCAGGATATACCTACAGAAATTGGAGTATTCTCGGAAAGATCAGCAATATCAGCAATGAGTTTAACTACTATGTACACGAAAACTATAGCGTGAATCCTATTCCGCCAAGAAGTTTTACTACGACGTTGAGCTATAGATTTTAGATTTTAGATTAGATATAAGATTTTAGATATAAGAGTATGGCGCCCTGTTTTTCTGGGCGTTTTTTTTGCTTTTATGTTTTTGAAGGAAGGATGTTTTGATTTGAAGAAGGGAAAGTTTGTCTTGAATACCAGGAAAGGAAGGATAAAAGGATTGGTAGGATCGGGTTTAAAGGTTAAATATTCACTACGATACTTTTCGGTACTTTTTGTCTTGACCTAGTCGTAAACTGGTTTACTTACTCCCATCTCAAACCCAATTCAAACCCCAATCATAACCGCTCCGAATTGGCTATGATATGGGTAAGAAAGGGGTGTCATATGCTATTCAGTAACAGCAGGTATGTACAGATCCTGTCCATCCTTGTATCCTTGGTTCAGAAGTAGTATTTAGTATTTCCTCTATAAATACTAATCGAACAAGCCTTTAAAGATCATCTAAAGGCTTGTTTCTATTTGATTAGGCATAGTCTTGCTTTACCAGGCATTTGCCTAGTTCGCTTTTAAATAATAATAATTTTCTCTACGAGCTTTTAGCTCACACGCAATTTCTTGCCAGAAAGTTCCTTATTATGCCAGTTTAGAAATCGGGGTATAGTCCACCATAAATACTAGGGCCTTGGTACTTTCCTTTAAAAGGCCTGCTAGATTGCCTGAGCAAAATAGGGTTCCTTTTTGGCTAATATGTTCCAAATTATCACCAACAGCTTTCTAGCATTTGCTATAAGCGCTTTGTTGTGGTGCATTCTTTTTCTGAATCGTTGATATCGCGCCATAAAAGCGCTTCCCTTTGTTCTGGATGCTCCCCAAGCACATTGTACGAGCATTAAGCGAAGATATTTATTTCCGTGTAGGGTCTTTCTTCCTTTAATCTTACCCGCACTTTGGTCGTTCCGCGGTCTAAGACCGGTCCAGCCTACTAAGGCTGTTGCCGATGTAAAGAATTTCATGTCCGTCCCTATTTCAGAAATGGTACAGGCAGCTGCGTGCTCTTTCACTCCAGGTATGGTCACCAATAGTTCCATTTGAAGATTGAAATGCTGATAGCATAGCTTCAGTAACTCTTTCTTGCAGAATTCGAGCTGATCATGGTGGAAATTGAGATCCTCCACGATCATCCTCAATATCTCGATGTCTACTGAAGTGAATGTTCCTGTAAGCGAAGCTCGGATCGTTTCCGCGCCGCTCTTCCTAACAATCCGAGCATGGACCAAGCTCAATAAATAATCCAGGTTCAAATGATTCTTAGCGATAGCCTGAACAACTTTCTTCATGGACTTGCAGCCGATATCAGAGACGTAATTGCTCAAACGGATGTTGCATCTTTGAAGCATCTCATCCATTTCCTGTTCACTGCGACGCAATTGTTTGTTGAGCTTGGTAATCTTACGGTTGTAAAGCCGCAATTGTTGGATGATGCTTGGAGGAACAAAGCTCCCTTTAATCAGATCCTTCATCAATACCGTAGCGATCCACTCGGCATCCTTGACATCGGACTTCCTTCCAGGAACCTGCTTGATGAACAGTGGATTGATCAATTTAACATCAAAATCCGATTCTAGAATATTCCATAACGGGTACCAATAAATACTGGTGCTCTCCATGGCTCCGAGTCCGACACCATGATCAACAAGCGTGTCACGAAGCCGTTCAAGGTCAGGGGTTAAAGTTTTAAAAACTTCTTCATACTTTTCGTTGTTTTCACTTAAACCGCACATAAAAACACTATCTTTATGTACATCAAGACCACAAAATTTTTCCATAATTATGTTCTATAATTAATACTATAATGGAAACAAAGTTGTGGTCTTCTTGATTTTTATTCCACGCAGTTATAATTCTACAAATTCATATATCAGTTTAGTACTTAGTAATAAGACCTATGGCACCTATCTCTAGCCGCCATACTCTAATGTCTAAAATCTATTATCTAAGACAATGTCTAATATCTATAAAGAAATTTTCCCTAACATATCTACCATTTCCGTTATTCCTTCGTGCGCAACGAGGAAGGTGTATCTCAGGGAATTTGGGATAATTCCGAAATACTTTTTGAAGGCGGTGGTGAAGTGGGTGGAGTGTTTGTAGCCGGTCATGCGGGCAACATCGGAGATGCGATGTTTGCCGGTCAATATTAGGGACTTAGCATGCTCCATCTTTTTCTCGGTGATGTAGTTCATGACGGTCTTTCCGTAATATTGCTTGAAATGTTGCTTTAAATACTGTTCGTTGGTGCCGGCATATTTTGCGAGGCTGGATATCGAATGGTTTTGGGAGATGTCTTCGTCGATCAACTGTTTTACCAGCACAATTCTCTCGTAATGGTTTTTGTTGGCGATCAGTTCTTTGTTCTCATTTTCGGCGTATAGGCCTTCGATTTGATGGACAATGGTCTCCAACAGGAGCGACTGCACGCGCAGTTGGTTGATAAAAGAATCGGCAGCGTATAGATCAATGATTTGATTTACAGCTAGACTGATGCGCTTATCTGATTTGGTTAATAAACCATTTTCGAAGCGCTCTTCCTGTTCCGAATAGGTTTTGTGGAAAGACAGTATCTTCTCGCTTGGAATGATAAGGAGGAGTAGGGTGCAGTCGGAGGAGAGGCTTTTGACGTCAATTGCTGTTCCTTTTTGGAGGTGCTTGAGCAGGTTTTCATCCGCATGCAATATATATTGCTGCTGTCGTACCTGTAAGCTTACATTGGTGGAGTTTTCGGCAATCAGTACATTCAAATAACCATCCACGGGGCTATTGAAAGAAAAGCGCTGCCTTCCTTCCAGCACCGTGAAATACATCTCTGTTCCTAGAGCCATAATGCTATGCTCGTCGGTGGCTTCAGGGATGCCCAATATTTCTGAATGTGTAGCTTTTTTTTCTGATTGCGTCATTTTGCTATTTAGAATAATTCTAGATTTGCAGCAACATTTATTTAGACTTGTTCTAAATGATGCTCCAAAATTAGGTATTAATCTGGTATAATGAAATTTTTTTACTCTACCTTATTCTTTTTTCTGTGTTCAATCGCTTGCTTCGGGCAAACAGCAAACATCAAAGGTATTGTACATTTATTGGACGGAACCCCTGTTAAACAGGCTACAGTACGTATAAAAGGCACCACAATCGCTTCTGTCTCCAATGAGAAAGGCGAGTATCTTCTAGCCGAAGTTCCTTATGGCTCACAAGTTATTACCGTAACTTCTGTTGAGGTTCAGACGAAGAACTTACCGCTGAATGTCGATAAGAAGAAGTATGATTTACATATTCATATTGATCCACGTGGCGATGTGAGTTTGGACGAGATTCGTGTAACGGGAAACTCCGCCAAGCGAGAGATTGAAACAAAGGGCTTTGCGGTAAATGTGATTGAAACAAAAGAAGCAGCAATTCGTAACATACAGACTAATGAACTTCTGGACCGTACGGTAGGTGTTCGGGTTAGACAAAGTGGTGGTCTTGGGTCGGAAGTCCAATATAATCTAAATGGAATGACTGGACGTTCTGTCGGTATTTTTATCGATGGAATTGAAATCTCGACCTATGGTTCTTCCTTTAATTTAAATAATATCCCTCCTGCGATGATTGAGCGCATCGAAGTTTATAAAGGTGTACTTCCAGCGCACCTATCGGGGGATCTGTTGGGCGGAGCAATCAATATTGTTTTGAAAAAAGCCGGTCTTACCAACAATCTTTCTGCGGCGGTTTCTTATGGATCCTTCAATACGCTCCAATCTGATATTAGTGCAATATATCGCGATGCAAAAAGTGGATTTACAACCCGCGTTGCTGGAACATATATGAGTTCGGACAATGATTACGAAATTTGGGGTAAATTCTCAAAATATATTGAGCCAAATGGGGTTCTGCGCCGGTACTATCGCACAAAGCGATTCTTCGATGGCTATCGTTCTGTTTCTGGACGATTTGAATTTGGATTTACTGGTGTGAAATGGGCAGATTCATTCTTTTTGGGTTATAATATTTCTGATTCATACAACGAAATACAGCATGGGCAAACTATGGGAACTCCATATATGGGAAGGACCTCAGAAGCAAATGCCAACGTGTTAAGCTTAAGTTACAATAAGAGAAATCTAGGTTTAGAAGGGCTGAACTTAAGCATAAACGGAGTGTACAGTTTCCGAAATACCTATATACAAGACACTATTCCTTGGGCATATAATTGGGATGGCAATGTACAATTGGACATCAACGGAAATCCAGTAAGGAATACCGATGGTGCACAACAGGGCCGACCGATGATGACAGATATTGACCGACAAGTCGCAAATATTAGGTCGAATTTGAGCTATGACATTGTAACTGGACATCGAGTTTCTGTGAACCATGTTTTCTACTCAGTTGACCGTAAAGATCAGAATCTTCTTACGGATGTCGGCAAGACAGGTTTGAATAGTAAAAATGATTTTTCCAAGAATGTCGTTTCTTTCAACTATGAAGCGCAAACGCTGAACAACAGGTTGACGACTAATTTATTTTATAAGCTTTATCAGCAATCGATTGGGAAGACTTCTTTTGTCGGAACGGTTAACAATGGTCAAGTCGTTATATCAGAAGAAAGAGAAAAGAACAACAGAACTAATGCTGGCTATGGTTTGGCAGTTTCCTATAAAGTTAAGCCGCAAGTGGTTCTGTTAACTTCGGCAGAGCGTGCTGTGCGTATGCCCGACGATAGCGAAACCTTCGGTAGCCCTGAAGAAAACGTATTGCCAAATACGGGGATTTCTCCCGAGATCAGCGACAACTATAATGCAGGTTTCAGACTAGGAACATTTGATTTTTCGGGACATAAAGTGTCATTAGGAGCGAATGCCTTTTGGAGAAATATCAAAGATCGTATCATGCCATTTGCAAATGAATTGATGAACTCCCAGGAGCTGGAATTGACGCAATTTGTGAACTTGTCTTCTGCTCAGTCGTTAGGATTTGAAAGTGAATTGATGTATACCTATAAAGATCTAGCGGTAAACTTCAACTTTTCCAAATTCAATTCTAAGAATAAACAACGCTATAGTCCTATAACAGGTTTAGAGAGTGATAATTATAATAAGCAAATTCCAAATGAACCATTCTTTACGATGAATGGGAATATCCATTATCGTTTGAAAAATGTGGTTCAAAAGTCTTCTGAGCTTAATCTGTTTTATACCGTCGGATATGTTGCTCCGTTTAGTACGGTCTGGTTCGATTCAGAGTGGTTCATTACACCGACGCAGGTTTCTCAAAACTTTGGAGCAAGCTATACCTTTCCGAGCCGTAAGCTCATCGCGAGTGTAGATTTGAAAAATATTTTTAATGCGGAGATCTACGACAATTTTGGGGTGCAAAAACCAGGACGTGGAGTCTATTTAAAACTGAATTATTCAATTAGTAAATTATAACATATAACAGTATGAGAAATAAATTTTTAAAGTTTGCCATATTAGGTGCTGTAACTTCTACTGTATTTTTTAGCAGTTGTGAAAAAGATAATAATGGCGGCGAAATTAAGGATGTAGATCGCTGGATAACCGTGTCTGGTGCTAAGATGCAAGATGAGGCTGGAGACGGTGATGGTGGAACAATGGTTTTCAGCATGACGGTTGATGAAGCAAGAGACCCTAAATATTCTGTGAATGTATTTGATCAGGGTGAAGGCGTTCGCTCTGCTAGAACAGCGCGTTTGCAGGGTTCTCCAGACGGTAAATACCTATACAATATTCAGTATACCGGTGACGACGGTGGTGTTTTCAACAAATATCGTGTCGGAGGTGGTAAGAATATTATTCCTGAAGGCAATGAGGTCGCTACAGCCAATTATGTGAGCAAGTCGCCAAGATGGCTAATTGCTGCTCCTGGTGTAGGTATTGCTGTGCGTGGTACGGCAAACCCTGTTGTTTTCACTGGAACTTCTCCGAACTTTGTTTACAAAGAAGTGTCTACTAAGATTGATGCGATTAGTTTGGATTTAAATGATCCAAAGATCACACATACTTCTACTGCGGAGATTCGTTTGCCGGAGGCAGAGATAAAAGCGGGGTATCATATTAGCCGTATTGATGTTCCTATTGTAAACAAAGCTGGCAATAAGGTATATATTGGAGTTCAGATTTCTCGTATCAACACGACAGGTTTTACCATTGACGACAAAGGTAACCCAGTATTTGCGACAGACAGAAATGCGGCAAAGGTTGATGCTCGTACTTTGGTACTTGATTATCCAAGCCTGAAAAACCCGAAATTAATTACTTCCACAAAAACGAAGGCGAATACAAACGGATACCGCAGTACAATGCAATACATCGGTACGGATGGACATGTGTATCAAGCAACGTCAGGCGAAGCTACTGGAGGGTCTAGAATCTTGCGAATTAACTCAGCAACGAATGACTATGATAATGCTTTTGAGTTTAGCCTAGATAAGGCTTTAGGCGTAACGAATTCTTATATCGAAACTTGGAAGTATGTAGGCGATGGAATCGGTTTTGTGGTGTACTCTATTGCAGGACAAAAAGGTGGACATATCGCTCGTATCAACTTAAAGGATAATTCTGGAACAAAATATACTATTCCGGGAGAGGAGAACTTGGCATTCCGCCAAATTCAAAATATAGCAACCTACGGCGACGAAGTATTTATCGCAGTAGCTGAAGTTGGCAAAGATGGAAATGTCTATGTATTCAATAAGAAAACAGGCGATATGAAAGTTGGAGCTACCTTGAAGAACAAACCAGGAAACCAATATATTGGAGTGTATTAATACTTGATAAATTTGACATGAGAAAGCCGGCAAACGATCGTTTGCCGGCTTTCTTTTTTCTTTGTAGTGGAGACTAATGTAATTTCCTGTAGGTAGTTTATTTTTTGTCGGATGTCATTGCGCCGATAATCATTTCTATCACTGCAACAGCGATAGCGAAGAAGAACGCTGGCCAGAAGCCATCTACTTCAAACTTAGTACCCATGATTTTGTCTGATAACATAATCATCAATACCGTTATGATAAAGGAAACTAATCCGAACGTCAACCAATTCAAAGGGAATGTAAATAATCTTAGAATGCCCCCAACAATAGCGTTAACAAGACCAATAACAAGACCTGTTAAAATCGCCCAACCGAATCCAGCAACCGACACGCCCGGAATCACCCAAGACGCTAGAGCGACTACTAAACCTGTTACTAAAAGACTGATGATAAACCTCATAATTCGTACGTTTTGACTTATAATTAATCATTCAAATTTGATGCCAATACGCGTAATCAATCGATTGAAATGAAGAGGTAACAAAAATAATATTATGCTAACATAGAATAATTTTGTTATCTTGACTTGACAATTTTAAACGATGTGAACTATGAAAAGATTATTGACAACAGTATGCGCGATATTCATTGGGCTAATGGTCTTTGCACAAAGTAATGATCCAATTCTTGGGAAATGGCAAAATCCAAGTGGAGAAGGACGTATTGAAATCTACAAAAAGGGCGATAAGTATTATGGGAAGTTGTATTGGATAAAGGACTCTAGCAAGAAGGATTTGAAGAATCCGACGGAGTCATTGCGTTCGCGCAATATCCAAGGCTTGGAAATTTTAACGAATTTCACCAAAAACGGGAAGACCTATGAGGGCGGACAGATTTACGATCCTAAGTCTGGAAAGACTTATAGTTGTAAAATGACGTTGAAGAGTAATGATGCGCTGGATATTCGCGGCTATGTAGGCGTTAGTTTACTTGGGCGTACCGAAACATGGAAGAGAATTAAATAGCGAATTGCTATGTTGAAAAAAGGAAGAGTCGTAAACGTATTACGGCTCTTTCGCTATTTAAGGGCTTTTTGAAATTTCAAACAAACGTTTTCGTGGGTTTGACTTTAAAAAAAAGCTTATCTTTATCGCAAATAAATTTACCGATATGTACAAAACCTTAAAGCCCGCTTTAGAAACGGAATTGGCAGCCATTAAAGATGCTGGTCTATATAAAGAAGAACGCATTATCACAACGCCTCAAGGTGCTGATATTAAAATTAGTACGGGTCAGGAAGTAATCAACTTCTGTGCGAATAACTATTTGGGATTGTCTTCACATCCGAAAGTTGTTGCTGCAGCAAAAGCGGCAATTGATTCACACGGATATGGCATGTCATCAGTACGTTTTATCTGTGGTACACAGGATGTTCATAAAGAATTGGAGGCGAAGCTTTCAAAATTCTTAGGCACGGAAGATACGATCCTTTATGCAGCGGCATTTGATGCAAACGGTGGTGTATTCGAGCCTTTATTCTCTGCTGAGGACGCGATCATCTCAGATGAGTTGAATCACGCTTCTATTATAGACGGTGTTCGCTTATGTAAAGCGCAAAGATTCCGTTATAAAAACGCGGATATGGCAGATCTGGAAGCGCAATTGCAAGCAGCTGCTGGCGCACGCCATAAAATCATTGTTACAGATGGCGCCTTCTCGATGGATGGTTCTGTTGCTCCTTTGGATCAAATCTGCGACTTAGCAGACCAATATGAAGCATTAGTGATGATCGATGAGTCGCACTGTTCTGGATTTATTGGTAAGACGGGCCGTGGTACGCACGAATTATTCAACGTAATGGATCGTGTAGATATTATCACAGGTACATTAGGTAAAGCGTTGGGTGGTGCATCCGGTGGTTTTACTTCCGGTAAAAAGGAAATTATCGATATGCTTCGCCAGCGTTCTCGTCCTTATTTGTTCTCCAACACATTGGCGCCTGCAATAGCTGGTGCTTCCGTTGCGGTTTTAGATATGTTGAGCGAAACGACTGAGCTTCGTGATAAATTAGAAAGCAATACGAAATACTTCCGCGAGAAGATGACAGAAGCTGGTTTCGATATCAAACCGGGTTTCCATCCGATTGTTCCAGTGATGTTATATGATGCTAAATTAGCTCAAGAATTTGCTTCTAAGATGTTAGCAGAAGGAATTTATGTAATCGGTTTCTATTATCCGGTTGTTCCTCAAGCAAAAGCACGTATCCGCGTTCAGATCTCTGCAGGACATGAGCCAGCACACTTGGATAAAGCGATTGCTGCCTTTACAAAAGTGGGTAAGGAATTAGGCGTGATTAAGTAAGTCAAGCCGACAAGATAAGAAAGAGCGGGTATATTCTATGAGAGGTATCCGCTCTTTGTTTTGTAATGATTCTAGGGAATAGATCCCATTGTAAGCCTTCGCATGAAGTTTTTAAGTGCTTAATTATTGTGTTTCAGGGACTAATTTTATTATTCTTAATCGAGAATAAATACTGGGCTAATAAAATATTAACAAAAAATAGTGAGTTTTGAGGTGCAAATTGTATATCTTTGCACCTCTTATTTTTATATAACACATTATTGCTCAATGCAGAACATCAGAAACATAGCGATTATTGCGCACGTTGACCACGGTAAAACTACGTTGGTTGACAAAATTCTTCACTTTACTAACCAATTCAGAGACAATGAAAATTCAGGAGAGTTAATCCTGGACAACAATGATTTGGAGCGTGAGCGTGGGATTACCATCGTATCTAAAAACGTATCTGTAAAATATAAAGACACTAAAATTAACATTATCGATACTCCGGGCCACGCCGACTTTGGTGGTGAGGTAGAGCGTGTATTGAAAATGGCAGACGGTGTTGTTTTATTGGTAGATGCTTTCGAAGGTCCGATGCCTCAAACTCGCTTTGTTACAGGTAAAGCATTGGCATTAGGTATTAAACCGATTGTTGTAGTTAACAAAGTTGATAAAGAAAACTGTCGTCCAGACGAGGTTTACGAAAATGTATTCGACTTATTCTTCAACTTAGGTGCTACTGAAGAGCAATTAGATTTCCCGGTATTGTACGGTTCATCAAAACAAGGATGGATGTCTACAGACTGGAAAACTCCAACAACAGACTTTACAGACCTTCTTGAGGCTATCATTACACATATCCCTGCACCACAAGTATCTGACGGTACTTTACAAATGCAGGTAACATCTTTAGACTACTCTACATTCGTAGGTCGTATTGCGATCGGTCGTGTAGTACGCGGTAGCATCAAAGAAAACCAACCGGTTTCATTAATGAAGCGCGACGGTAAGGTGGTTAAATCTCGTGTTAAGGAGTTACAATTGTTCGAAGGATTAGGTCGTGTTAAAGTTTCTGAGGTTAAGGCTGGTGATATCGTTGCAGTTGTAGGTATTGAAGGATTTGAAATCGGTGATACTATCGCTGACTTCGAAAACCCAGAGCAATTAGAAGTAATGCACATTGACGAGCCAACAATGAACATGTTGTTCACGATCAATAACTCTCCTTTCTTCGGTAAAGAGGGTAAGTTTGTTACTTCACGTCACATTTATGACCGTCTTCAAAAAGAATTAGAGAAAAACCTAGCATTACGTGTTGTTCCGACGGAATCTCCTGATGCATGGTTAGTATATGGCCGTGGTATTCTTCACTTGTCTGTATTGATTGAGACCATGCGTCGCGAAGGATACGAGTTACAAGTAGGTCAACCACAGGTAATTGTTAAAGAAATCAATGGTGTAAAATGCGAGCCTATCGAGGAGTTAGTAGTTGATGTACCTGCAGAGGTTTCTGGAAAGGTTATCGAATTAGTAACTCAACGTAAAGGTGAGTTGTTGATCATGGAGTCGAAAGGCGAAATGCAACACTTAGAGTTTTCGATTCCTTCTCGCGGTATCATCGGATTACGTAACAACGTATTGACGGCTACTGCTGGTGAGGCTGTAATGGCGCACCGTTTGAAAGGATATGAGCCTTGGAAAGGAACAATTCCTGGACGTTTAGCTGGGGTATTGATTTCATTAGATACAGGTAGTACAACAGCATACTCGATCGATAAATTACAAGATCGTGGTCGTTTCTTCGTTGATCCGGGAGTAGATATCTACGAAGGACAGATCTTAGGAGAGCACATCCGTGATAATGACTTAACAATCAACGTAACGAAAGGTAAGCAGTTAACCAACATGCGTGCTTCAGGTTCAGATGATAACACACGTATCGCTCCTGCAATTAAATTCTCATTAGAGGAGAGCATGGAGTACATCCAAGCGGATGAGTACATCGAGGTAACTCCACAGAGCATGCGTCTTCGTAAGATCTATCTTACTGAAAACGAGCGTAAAGTTAATGCTAAGAAATTCCAATAAGACTGGAATCAAAATAGAGATAAGAGAAGCTGCCCAATTTGGGCAGCTTTTTTTGTTTTTAGCTAAAAAAGCCTGACATTTAACTTATGGAAGAATTCGAGGATGACGACTTAACCTGGCATAAGGTGCCTGCAAAGATTGATGAGAGCAGAAATTATGTGAAAGCTTTGCATGTTGCAGGGAAGAAGCTTTGCTTGATTAGCGAGGGCGGCATCTTATCGGTAACCTCGAGCCGTTGCCCTCATGCAGGCGCCGACTTGACCCATGGATGGTGTGAAGAGGGAAAACTCATCTGCCCATTTCATCGACACCGATTCGATATCGAAACGGGCAAGGGCGATGAGAAACAGCATAATTTTATACGCGTTTATCCTTTGAAAAAGGAAAATGGCGAGTTCTTCGTTGGTATCAAACGGAGTTTATGGGATAAGATCTTCGGTTAGATCAATTTCTTCATCCATTTCAAGAGCTTAAAGGTCTTTTCGGTGTATGGAAACCAGAACATCTTCGACATTGGCATCAGCTTGACATCGGCAATAGCACGTTCATGCGAGAATGATTTAAAACCATACCATCCTGTCGACTGCCCAATCCCTGAATTATTGACCCCACCAAAGGGCAAACTAGGGTGCAATATTTGTATCATGGCGTCATTGACGCAGGTTGACCCTGCACTGGTATGTCGAATAACATGATTACTGAATTTGCTGTCTTCACTAAAGATATAAAGTGCTAAAGGATTCTCTTTCTTATTGATAAAACTGATCGCATCGGCAATTTGATTGTAATAGACAATCGGTAGGATAGGACCAAAGATCTCATCGGTCATCAAAGGGTTGTTCTCCGCAACATTGCTGAGTACTGTAGGCTCTATATAGCGCTCTCTCTCGTCTAAATTTCCACCAGCAATCAATTGTGCTCCCAACGACCTTGCATCCGTTAGGGCATCGCTAAGGCGCTTGTATTGCTTGTCATTGATAATGCGGGCAAAGTCTGGCGAATGCTGCGCATTCGTCCCGAAAGCATGTTCCAATTCTTTTTTGAATAATTGTTCTATTTCCGATTTAAGTGGTCTAGGGACGAGTAGATAGTCTGGTGCTATACAGGTTTGTCCTGCATTGACAAACTTAGCCCAGATAATGTTCTTAACAGCACGTTCAAGTGATACATTCTTGTCAAAAATAGCAGGTGATTTTCCGCCCAGCTCCAACGTGATGTCCGAGAGGTTGGCACTGGCTGCTTTCATCACAATCTTGCCTACCGCAGGGGACCCGGTGAAGTGTATATGGTCGAATCGTTTTGTCAACAAATGGGTGGTTTCATTGACCTCGCCTTCGATGACGGCAACATGCTCCTCTTTGAATATGCCTCCCAGTATTTTTTTGATGACCTGGTTCGTATGTTTCGAAAATTCGGATAGCTTCAGCATCGTGACGTTGCCAGCAGCTATAGATGCAACGAGATGCACTAATGGCAATTGGAAAGGGTAGTTCCATGGGGTAATAATGAGAACTTGGCCTTTGGGCTCATAATGCAAAGAGGCTGAAACATTGGGGAACAATAAAGAGCGGCTGACCGACTTTCCTTTCGCCCATTTCTCAACATGCTTGATAAATTGTTTCAGTTCGAACTCGACAGCGAATATCTCGGTGATAGCAGTCTCCATCGCCGACTTGTGGAAGTCATGGTATAAAGCTTTCTGTATGGCATCTTCGTTCGATCTTATTTCTGCGAGCAGTCGTTCTAGCAACTTCTTGCGCTGTTGAGCGGTGCTATGTTTTGCTACATCTTTGTGTTTTTCTTGTGCAGAATAAACGTTGTCTATCTCGCTGATTGAAGTATAAGCCATAGTATTAAAGATAATGAAAATAGGAATAAAAGGTATCGGAGAACTGTTTTTAGACGTTGCGCTGACAACATTTAGTACAGCGCACTAGACATCCACGTCCTATATAGACAAAAAAACCTGAACAACATTATGCTGTCCAGGTTTTGCATGTTTCATAGGATTTAATGTTTTTATTTCGATTTCGACGGAGCTTCTGCTGCTTGGTAGATCTCATCTGTCGTTGTGAAAATTTTAAACTGTACGGAGTATTCTTCCGGAACATAAATTACGATTGGCATTTTACCGTTGTATCGTAAGTTGGTAGGAGCCGCGGAAACAAAGAGGTTGCGTTTTGGCAAATCAGGGCAACCCATTTGGGTAGAAATGACGTCTCCGTTGGTTTTGAAGATATAGTATTGATATCCCCAGCCTTGCAAGTCCTTTACCTCTGTCTCGCCTTGTAATCCGTAATGATTACAACCATCGACTTCCATGTATTTCCCGATGCTGAATTCAATGCGTTTTGAAGCATCGCGATCGGAATAGGGCACTTCAATTACCATTTTCTTATAGCCTTTCTCCGCTTCCGGAAAAATATCGGTATCTACTTTTGAAATGGTTTCTTGTGCCGTGGCATTGGAAACTGCGAAAGTTAATGCAAAGACCAATGTTGCAAATAACTGAAATATTTTTCTTTTACACATATACTTTAATGAAAATTTTAATTAATACGTCCAAATATCTTAAGTTAAGAGTCTATTTGAAATAGAAGGTTTAAAGAACATCTTCTTTTAATTTCGTTGCGTCCTGCGTTCTGATGAGTGCGCGTGCTAGGATGCGATTGGGATCAAGTACTGGTAAACCATAGTATGATTTCTCTCGTAATGCCATAGGGATATCCGTGCATCCCATGATGATAAGTTCTGCTCCATGGCCCTTTAGCTCTTGAATTGCCGCAACGAGCGCGTCATGTGATCGATTGGTTACAGGCGAGGATACATGTTTCAATCCATAGGTTTTATCATAGATCGCCTCGTGAATCTTTTCTTGTAGGCTTTCATGGCTATCGATGAATGTAATTCCCTTCGCTTCTAGACTGTTTTTATAAAGTCCATTGTTTTTGGTTCCATTGGTAACCAGAACGGATACGGCTTTTCCAGGGTAAACTTCATTAATGTAGTCTGCCACCTCATCGATCATGTTTAAAAACCTAACTTGAGAGCCCTGTCGGGTCAATTCCTCTTTCACTGTATCGAAGATGGGGCCCGTATGGGCGGTATTGCTTGGCATCCCGATGACGGATGCACCAGCCTTTTCTAATTCAATGGCGATATTCGCGATATCAATCCCTGGATTTCTGGGCTCAAGGCCTAATAAATAGTCAACCCGATTGGGAATTTTGTTGGGTTGTGAGGATAATAGAACAGGTAGATGGCCTTGGTCATTCTGCGCATTGGTTTCCTCGATGATTTTTCTAACAATATCAATCCCTGCTAACGGTCCTAGACCTCCAATAATTCCAATCATAACACGTTCTTTTTATATTTAACAAACAATTGATTACTATCTGTAATCAGCGTATAAGCTATTCAAAAATAACGCCAATAGCAAGAAAGAGCGACAAGTCTTTGCCGCTCTTTCCTGTGTAAATATTTTTAAATGAGATATTTAAAGTTTAGGAATTTGAGAATTCCTCGCATAACTTGTCCATACGGCGCTTGATGGAGGCATCTACTCGATAATCTTCGATTTTATCAATTGCCGTTTTTTCGACTCGTACGCTGGTATCTGATTCATACTCATGGATTTCCTTCTGATTTTTCAAAGCATTATCATAAGCGTCTCGTCCGCTCATCAGCTTGACGAAAACCGGAAGGCATTCGAAGAAGATAAACAATAGTGCAATGAAGATGACCGCATATTCGGTAGACTTATTCACGGTTCCATCGGGTTTCTTATGCAGGTTGCTAAGTGCCGCATTGCGATCGGCGAAGCCAGCTACATTCACTGCACTATCCAAGGAACGATCTGATAGTATCCGCTGGTCCATTAAGCCCTCTGCCGATTTCCGCTGTAGCAAGGATGACTCCTTCTGTTGTATCCGGCTTCTTAAGGTATCTAAATAAGACTGTTGCTGATTCAGCGAACCTTCTTTCATCTTCGCATACGGACCATAGCCCATCACTCCGGAGGTTTCATCGGTCTTGGTACCGAATATTTCATGATTCAGCTGCTGGCGTGAGGTTTTAATCGAAGATTCCAAGGAGTCGGCTTGTGTTTTTAATGCATTCAGCTGACCATATTCAACCAAATATTTGTTTTCGAACGTTTTATTCAGGGTATCGATCTTTGCATTCTGCTGCACGAGATACTCAGCGCGTAGGTATTCGCGGATTTCTTTGTCGAATATTTTAAGTTCTAAAGGACGTGAGATAATCAAACCAATAAGTATAGCCAATAGGATACGCGGCAAGGCTTGCAGAAACTGCATCCCTCCGGAACGGCTTTTATCAATACTGAGAACAATATATCGGTCTAAATTGAAAATTGCCAATCCCCAGATTAGCCCGAAAACAAAGGCATAGAGCATGGCAAAAGGGCTTCCGCTAAAGACAAAATACAAAGCGTATCCACCCGCTAAAGCTGCAAATAAACCGGTAAAGAATATGGTTGCACCAATGCTGATATACTTATTCTTTTCTTCAGGATATCTTTCTAATGTGTCGCGGTGGACACCTGCACACCACCAAAAAAATGATTTCATCTTTAATACTTTGTCAGTTAGACGCTTAATAGGTGCTATTGTTACATCAAATGTCAAAAAAAATTAGCATATTTCCGATAGGTCAAAAGAATACGTTTGTAGTGTCTTTACTTAAATAATAATTACCTTTGCACAAAAAATTGAATTAAAACATCTAATAATGAACAAAAAGCGTTTTCTACCCTACCTGGCTATCGTCGCTAGCTTAGTTGTAGGGTGTAACAATCAAGAGAGTAAACAAAAACAAGAAGACTTGAAAAACCCATTATTAACGGCATACGAAACTCCATTTGAAGTTCCTCCATTCGATCAGATTAAGGATGAACATTTCAGACCGGCTTTCAAAGAAGCATTGTCTGTTCATAATGCCGAAGTAGACTCGATCTTAAATAACCAAGCAGAAGCATCTTTTGAAAATACCATCCTAGCATTAGAGAATGCTGGACAGTTGTTAAATCGTGTTTCTACTGTTTTCTATAATTTAAACTCAGCGAATACTAACGATACGATTCAAGCTATTGCCAAAGATATGGCTCCTGTCATGTCTGCGCATAGTGATGAGATCTCTTTAAATTCCAAGTTATTTGACCGTGTGAAGGCAGTATATGCGAAGAAGGCGGAGCTAGGTTTAGACGCTGAAGACCAAAAATTATTAGAAGAAACATATAAAGACTTCGTTCGTTCGGGTGCAAACTTGAAGGAAGAAGACAAAGAGAAGTTAAAGAAAATCAATGCAGACTTATCTGTATTGACGACTCAATATGGTCAAAACCTATTGAACGAGCTTAATGCTTATGAATTGGTTGTTGATAAAGCGGAAGATTTAGCTGGATTGCCAGAGGAATTGAAGACGGCAGCAGCAAACGAAGCGAAAGCTAAAGGAAAAGAAGGTAAATGGGTGTTTACATTGCAGAACCCTTCTATCATGCCTTTCCTTCAATATGCGGACAACCGCGAATTGCGCAAGCAGATTTGGGAAGCTTATCAAATGCGTGGAAACAACGGTAATGACCAAGACAACAAAGAAACCTTGGTTAAAATTGCAAACCTACGTTTAGAGAAAGCGAAGCTATTGGGATATTCTTCACATGCAGCTTATGTATTAGAAGAGTCGATGGCGGAGAATCCTACGAATGTCAACAATCTATTGAATAAGTTGTGGGCTCCGGCGCTTGCGAAAGCAAAAACAGAAGCGGCGGATATCCAAAAAGAGATCGATGCGGCGAAAGATACTTTCACAGTTGCACCTTACGATTGGCGTTATTACCAAGAGAAAATCCGTAAAGCGAGATATGCATTGAACGAAGAAGAGATTAAACCTTATTTCAGCTTGCCAGCAGTGCGCGAAGGTGCATTTGAAACGGCTAAGAAATTGTGGGGTATCAGCTTCGTAGCATTGAATAACGTTCCGGTTTACCATCCGGAAGTAGAAGTGTATGAGGTTCGCGATAAAGACGGATCACACTTAGGATTATTGTATGCTGACTTCTTCCCTCGCGAGTCAAAACGCTCGGGCGCATGGATGACTTCTTACAGAGGTCAGAGCAGAAAAGACGGGAAGCGTGTGGCTCCGGTAATCTCTATCGTATGTAACTTCACAAAACCGGTAGGCGACAACCCAGCGTTATTAACATTTGACGAAGCAACTACATTGTTCCATGAGTTTGGACATGCATTGCACGGTTTATTCTCTAATGTAAAACATAGAAGTTTAGCAGGAACATCTGTTCCACGTGACTTCGTAGAGTTGCCATCTCAAATTATGGAAAACTGGGCTGGAGATCCTGAAGTATTGAAATCTTACGCAAAACACTACCAAACGAAAGAAGCTATCCCTGATGCATTAATCGAGAAAATGCAAAAAGCAGGGACTTTCGATCAAGGTTTTGCAACAGTAGAATACCTTGCGGCATCTATCCTGGATATGAATTATCACGCAGCAACTGCGCCCATTGCGGCAAAAGCGAATGATTTCGAGAAAGCAGCGATGTCAAAAATCGGTTTAATTGATGCGATCATCCCTCGCTATAGAAGTACTTACTTCCAACACATTTTCTCTGGAGGATACTCTGCTGGATACTATAGCTATATCTGGTCTGAAGTATTAGACTCTGATGCTTTCGCAGCATTTAAAGAAAAAGGACTTTACGATCAAGGAACAGCAGCAGCATTCCGTAGCAACATCCTAGAAAAAGGTGGAACAGGAAACCCTGCAGAAATGTACCGTAAATTCCGCGGAGCAGATCCGAATCCAGTACACTTAATGGTGAAAAGAGGATTAAATTAAGTTAGATATTAGACGTTAGATTTAAGACATTAGAGCTGACGGAATATAGAAAAAGGGGTTATGCAAATAGCCCCTTTTTCTATGTATTATTGAGTAAGATTAGTATCCAATCGACCCCAGTTTAATATGTATATCCAATTCCTCAATACAATCCCGCATATTCTAAGGTCTAATGTTTAATATCTTACATCTAAACTCTAATGTCTAATCCCAATAATTGACTCAACAAACTTTCCTTCTTCTTCAAAGTCTGCAAAAACTAACTTTACTTGCTTTGCTTTTTTAATAGCATCCGTTGCTGGTGCAAGCTTGAGTTGGATTGCGACAGGCACATCTTGATTCAATAGGTAGTTCAAGTAATTCTGTCTGTCTGCAATATTTACGATTACTCTCCCTACTTGAATAGATGTTAGGAAATGCTCTTTTCCATCGGCATCCGTTAGGTTGGATCCAAATACATTGAGGCGGAATTCGCGCGGGTTCTTTTCATAAGAAATGGCGAAGAGATCAACAACAAGGGTATCAGCGACGGTCTTAAAAGACTTTAGGTCGAACTGAATTTCATTCACCACATGCACGCTTGGATCTTCGGTTTCCTGCGCCTTCAAATACTGAGGTGCAACAAAAAGACCGATAAAAAATATGGCTAATAGTAGTTGCTTCATGGCATAAAGAATTAACGTAATCTATCCGCAGATTTAATCAATTTGTTATCATTACGAATACCGCGGATTGCCAAGCCCAAAAACAGAATGGATACCGGCAATAGGAAGAAACCAATACCGATATTATTAGCACCAATACTTTGATTGATCAGGCTCAGGATATTGTTTGCAGAAATAAACATCCAGACAGCAAATAAACAGATTAGGATGACCTGTACAAGGATAAGTGATAGCTGCGTTTTACGGTTCTTATATTTAAAAATAATGAACAACGGAATCAGTGCTAATACTACCGTAGCGATAGTCATCAACAGAAATGAGGATTCTTTCGTAGCCACGTTGTTTACCGATGAATAAACTCCAGAAACATAAATGTTTTTTCCTAGTCCAACCAAGTCGATATAACTCACATAAGGGAAGAGGAATAGCGCGAAAAGTACAAGGCTAGATAATAACAACCAAACGGTTTGAATACGCTGTATCATAGTTTAATTTTAAGTATATGTACAAATATAGTATAAACAGTTCAAATTGGGTTTAGTTTCGGACGGCTTTTGGTTTCCGCAAAAGTTAGTTTTGCGTACCTTTGCTTCGTGGAACAAACATCATCACGTTATTTTTTGGAGATTGCATATAATGGTACTGCTTATCATGGTTGGCAGGTGCAGGAGAATGCAGTAAGTGTGCAAGAAAAACTTAACGGGGCCTTGCAGATCTTGCTTCGGGAGCCTGTAGAGACCGTCGGCGCGGGTAGAACCGATACTGGGGTACACGCCAAGCAGCTGTTTGTACATTTTGAGAGCAATGCAGCGGTACTAAAAAATGCAGATCGTTTTATCCATTCTCTCAATGCTTTACTGCCCTTCGATATCGTCGTCTATAGACTTATTCCTGTGGATAGTGCGGCCCATGCGCGCTTCGACGCAACTTCCAGAAGCTATGAATATCATGTTCATTTTATAAAAGATCCATTTCTACATTTGCAATCCTGGTTATTGCGTGATATCCCGGACATCGATAAGATGAATTTGGCAGCTATAGACCTTTTGGGGAAGCAAGACTTCAGTTGCTTTAGCAAATCGAACACACAGGTGTTCACTAATATCTGTGAGATAACCCGCGCTGAATGGGAAATGAAGGATGGCAAGCTGATCTTCCATATCACTGCAGATCGTTTTTTAAGAAATATGGTTCGGGCAATCGTGGGGACATTGATGGAAGTAGGGCTAGGGAAAAAGCCTGTAGAACATGTAAAAGCTGTCATTGCGAGTCAGGATCGCTCGATGGCGGGGACTTCTGTTCCGGCATGTGGCCTATATTTAACAAAAGTTTTGTATCCTTATATCGATTAATCACATCACCTTGGAAAAAGAATCAATCTCCGGAAAAGCATATGATAGTAAGTTATTGGGGCGCCTAGCGAAATATATTCGCCCTTATCGCACTATTTTCTGGGTTTCCGTGGTGCTGACCATCTTATTGGCGGCCGTGGCTCCGGCTTTGCCGCTGTTGATCGAGTACACGTTAGACCATTATATTTTATCGGGATCGGGCAAAGGCTTAACACAAATGCTGTTACTTATGCTTGCATTATTAGTGGCACAAACACTGATTCGATATTTTCACACATTAATGACAAATACGCTCGGGCAGTCGGTTATCCGCGATATCCGTATCCAAGTATTTAATCATATTACCAACTTACGCCTTAAATATTTCGATAATACACCTATCGGTCGGTTGATTACTCGGACGATCTCGGACTTAGAAACCATCGCCAATATCTTTTCCGAAGGACTAATTCAGATTATTGGTGATTTGTTGCAATTAGTCGTTATTCTAGGTGTGATGTTCTATACGGATTGGAAACTGACTTTAGTCGTCTTGATTCCAATGCCATTAATGATTGGCGCGACGTATATCTTCAAGGAAGCTATGAAATCAGCCTTCCAAAGCGTGCGTCTGTGGGTTTCCAATTTGAATACCTTCCTGCAAGAGCATATTACCGGGATGGCGGTCATTCAATATTTTGCGCGCGAAGATCAAGAGATGCGCAAGTTCAAAGAGATCAACAAAGAACATAGAAATGCGCATATTCGTGCCAACTGGTACTTTTCTATATTCTTCCCTGTATTAGAGATTATTGTTGCCATTGCCACCGGACTTCTGGTTTGGTATGGCTCCAAACAAATTCTAGCCGATGCCATCTCTCCGGGTGTTGTCGTTGCATTCATTATGTATATCAACATGATCTTCCGCCCAATCCGGGAGTTGATCGACAAGTTCAACACCTTGCAGATGGGGATGGTTTCCGCGGAACGTATTTTCGATGTCTTGGATACCGATGAGTTTACACCAGATGCCGGAGAATATAAGCCGGAGCATGTTGCCGGAGCAATCGAATTTAAGAATGTTTGGTTTGCCTATAATGAAGAGAAATGGGTACTGAAGGACGTTAGTTTTTCGGTAAAGCCAGGTGAGACGCTTGCGCTGGTGGGAGCAACTGGTGCGGGGAAATCTTCGGTTATCAATATATTGAGCCGTTTTTATGAGATCCAAAAAGGGCAGATCCTGTTGGATGGTGTAGACATCCGTGAGTACGATCTGACTTTCTTGCGTCAAACGATTGCTACGGTATTGCAAGATGTTTTTCTCTTCTCAGATACCGTGCTCAACAACATTCGCTTGAACAATCCAAATATCTCGATGGAGAGTATCGTCGATGCTTCCAAGAAAGTCGGTGCCTATAACTTCATTATGCGCTTACCGGGCAACTTTGAGTATCAGGTGCAGGAACGCGGTTCAACTTTATCTGCCGGACAGGCTCAGTTGATATCCTTCATCCGCGCACTAGTACATGATCCGAAGATCCTCATCCTGGATGAAGCAACGTCTTCTATCGATACTGAAACAGAGCTGATGATTCAACACGCCATCGACAATATGATGGACGGAAGAACTTCTATTGTTATTGCACACCGCCTATCGACAATACAAAAAGCAGATAAAATCATTGTACTCGATAAGGGCGAAATCATGGAAATCGGAAGCCACCACGAGCTTCTCGAAATCGATGGACACTATAGAAAACTATACGAATTGCAGTTTAATTCGGCAGGGATTTGATGAATCTGTGTCTGAACCAGGAAAGGAAAGGATGTAAGGATGGTCGGGATGTGTTGCCTTTGAACCAGGAAAGGAAGGATGAAAGGATTAGCAGGATCTTGTTCATCCTTACATGCTTCCTTTCCTGATTCAGACCTCGCTAATAAAAAAAAAGACGCCATTGGCGTCTTTTCAATATCTAAAATCTAATGTCTAAACTCTAACATCTACCTCGAATAGCGGAATTGTTGTTTATCCATCATTCCCATTTGAGATTTCATCATTTTGATTTGCTCTTCAAGGAGTTTGTTTTTATCTGCTTTTTTCGCTTCGGCAAGAAGTTTTTCGGCTTCGCGTTTATTGCGTTTTGCCATGGCTATACCTGCTAAGCTTAACTTCGTTAGTGCCACGTTGTGATCCATATGAAGTCCCATCGAAAGGGCTTTCTTGAAGTATTTTTCCGATTGTAATGGTGCGCGTTGCGACTCGATCAATCCTAATAACATGTGGTAGTATCCATGTTGAGCAGAGATAAGCTCTTTTTCATAGTTGTTGATCTTTTTCAACCATGCTTCTGCTTTGTCCATGCGTTCTTTTCTTAGGAACCATTGTGCTAGTAACATCTTCTCGTTGAAGAATACGGTCACCCAAGCAAGGATTGTTATCAAAATGGCTAGAATTCCCCAACCCCATTGGCCAATCCAAAACAACGCCACCGTGCCGATCACCAATAAACTACAAATTATAATTCGAACAATATTTGACATAATTATACATTATACTGTAAGTTTGCAAATATCCGTTAATTTGCTGTCTCTTACAAATGTCGACGGTAAAAATTCGAAATAATAACAGTAAAACATGTCAGAACGTTTTGATTCCACTTGGGACCCAATCTTAAAACCACTCTTTGCAACAGAAAAGATGAAAGCCTTGTCGGCTTTTGTGCAAAATGAGCGTTCCTTGCATAAGGTCTTCCCTCCGAACGAATTGGTCTTTAATGCTTTCAAATTGACTCCCCTTTCAAACGTTAAAGTGGTGATTCTGGGACAGGATCCTTATCACAATGATGGACAAGCACATGGTTTGTCGTTCTCCGTGCCGAAAGGCATGGCTCTTCCGCCTTCCCTAAAGAATATCTATACGGAATTGGTCACTGATATCCCGGGTTTCACCTATCCGAATCATGGTGATTTAACCAAATGGGCAGAGCAGGGTGTTTTATTGTTAAATGCCACCCTAACGGTTCGTGCGCATGAAGCAGCATCGCATCAGAAGCGTGGCTGGGAGCAATTTACAGATTCGATTATCAAAGAGATATCGGATAAAAAAGAACATGTGGTGTTTATGCTGTGGGGGAGCTATGCGATTAAGAAATCAGCATTAATCGATGCTAACAAGCATTTGATTCTGACAGCGGTGCATCCATCACCCTTGTCAGTGTATCGTGGCTTTTTTGGGAGTGCCCATTTCTCGCAGGCCAATGAGTTTTTAAAGCATCATCAGCTAGAACCTATCGACTGGCAAGTCTAAGCGTATCTTTCTTGTAGATTTTTAAATTTGAATTCCTCTAGCGGAAGTTGCTGAAGGTGCTTGATGCGGATTTTGCGCCCGTGTTGGGTAATGTGAGTGAAGAGGAGATGACTATCATAGGCTATTTCCCACTCCTCCGATAAGCGGATAGGTTCTGTCGATTCACCTAATACCACATATTCTAATTCGCCTTGCGTAGTATAGCGACTTATTTCAACATTGAAGTCGTTGCGCTGGTTGAGATAGTACCAGGCGCCATCACCGACGCCTCCTAAGTACTTAGCGTGTTTTGGGACGGTGATTGGTTTTGAACCGAACGCCATTGCGCCGATTATCAAGTCGGTCGGCAGTTGATTTGCTTTATTTCGGAATACATTATCACCCAATTGTTTCAATAGGAATCCAAAGGATTGCCATCTATTCATGCGGAAGCTTTGCAGACCGTCTGTGGGTGAGTAACTATAAACAATGCGGTCTTTGTTTGCGTTGACAACATTGCTTATAGGACTAGCTTTGATAGTTTCCGGCAGGTTGATCCCGTGCCAATAATGGTATTTATCAGACGCTTTCATCAACATTCGCGTGATGAAGCGCGAGCAGTTGTTGTTGTTTTTGGCGACCGCGCCGTAGGGGTATGTACCTTGTTCGACGCAATAATCCCCATAAGCCTTGGCTTGGTGAAAGTCGATGTCACTGACGATGTTGAAGAATAGGCGGCCTTCTCCGTACATGGCGGGCTTCATATCTTCAAAATATTCGACGATCTGATCGATGTTTTTAATCTTATTGCGTTCGACAACAGCTTTGAGTTGAATGTTGAGTTTAGGGTCTGAGTCTTTCGATCTTGCACGTCCATAACCGCGAGGAGTGATATAACGACCAAAGTCGTAAAACAACATCTCGCCCGAGTGATGGTCAACAATGACCACACCGGTATGCCCAACTTTGAAGTTTAGATTTTTGACCAAGCCGATTTTCTTGAAAAACATCATCCATTTTTCATCTCCTCGGATGGTCGCATCGGGCCAAGTTAATATAATAGCAAAATCTTTGTAACTCATTCGTTCGCTAGTATTCCAATGGCACGATAGGCTCTTTTTTACTGGTAGACATAATCATCATGGTTTGAAACGTCTTAACGAAAGGGATTTTTGAAATCTTTTCCATGATAACGGCTTCATATGCCTTGATATCTTTAACATACACCTTCAACATGAAATCGCAGTTACCTGTCACGTGGTGACATTCAGTAACCTCAGGAATAGCACGTACTGCTTCTACAAACTCAGGGATCGCATTATGGGTATGAAAGTCTAAGGATATCTGTATAAATGATTTGATGCCTAAGCCTAGCTTTTCCTCATCGACAAACGCATGATAACTCTTTATGAATCCGGAGTTTTCAAGCTTTCTTACGCGTTCTAGGGTAGGGGCTGGCGACAGTCCAATATTGGTTGCTAGTTGCAAATTGGTAATCCTACCATTCTCTTGTAATAGCTTCAGAATTTTTAGATCCGTTTTGTCTGGTTGGTACGACATAGGCTTTTCAAATTTGTATTAGAAAGATAAATGTACAAAATTAAATTTGGTTTATTTGGCAAATTGTTTTTTTAACAACTATAAGCATTAATGCAATAGATTTCTCTTATACACGACGATTATTGATATTGTTTTTAATTATACTAATCACGTCATTGTCATAATATTTTTGGTAAAAATGCTTTAGGGGCAAAATAAATGATATTTGTCATTTTTTTTCTATGAATGTGCGTTGTGAGCGTAGAAAGTCTACTGTTTTATGCTTTTTTAGTCGTAACTTTGCCATTCAAAACATGGGGGCAAAAGCCTCGATAATTAAGTGAAAGCGATATGAGCACCAAAGACGACGATTTATTAAAAGAGTTAGAGCTCGAAGAATATAAGTACGGATTTACGACGGATATCGAGATGGATATTGCGCCAAAAGGGCTCAATGAAGATACCGTTCGTTTAATCTCAGCAAAGAAGAATGAACCTGAATGGCTATTGGAATGGAGATTGAAAGCATTTCGTCATTTCCAAACTATGAAAATGCCTACTTGGCAAAACTTTGAGAATCCTGAAGTAGACTTCCAAGATCTTTCCTACTATGCTGCACCGAAGCCTAAAAAGCAATTGGAGAGTATGGATGAGGTGGATCCGGAGTTATTAGCAACTTTCGAGAAGCTTGGGATTCCATTGGATGAGCAGAAGATTTTAGCAGGTGTGGTTGCTGTAGATGCTGTGTTTGACTCGGTATCTGTAAAAACTACGTTCCGTGAGAAGTTGAAAGAGAAAGGCGTTATTTTCTGTTCATTTGGAGAAGCTGTTCAAGAGCATCCTGAATTAGTAAAAGAATACTTAGGTACTGTGGTTCCACAGACTGATAATATTTATGCAGCGTTGAACTCAGCGGTATTTTCCGACGGATCTTTCGTGTATATCCCTAAAGGGGTACACTGTCCGATGGAGCTATCGACTTATTTCCGTATCAATGCGCAAAACACCGGACAATTCGAACGTACATTAATCATCGCCGATGAGGATTCGTATGTTTCGTATTTGGAAGGATGTACAGCACCTATGCGTGATGAAAATCAATTACACGCTGCTGTTGTAGAATTAATCGCTCTTCGCAATGCGGAGATTAAATATTCTACGGTTCAGAACTGGTATCCTGGAGACAAGGATGGTAAGGGAGGGATTTACAACTTCGTTACTAAGCGTGGTATCTGTAAAGGCGATCACTCAAAAATCTCTTGGACGCAGGTGGAAACAGGTTCGGCGATTACGTGGAAATATCCTGGTGTGATCCTAAAAGGAGACCACTCTGTAGGCGAATTCTACTCGGTTGCTATGACACGTAACATGCAGGTTGCTGATACCGGTACAAAGATGATTCACTTAGGAAAGAATACACGTTCGAAGATTATTTCGAAAGGTATCTCTGCCGGAAAGAGCCATAACAGCTATAGAGGTTTAGTGAAGATTGGTCCGAACGCGGATAACTCAAGAAACTTTACACAATGTGATAGTTTATTGATCGGTGACCGTTGTGGAGCACACACTTTCCCATATATCGAAAATAAAAACAAAACAGCAACGCTAGAGCACGAGGCTACGACGTCGAAGATTGGCGAGGATCAAGTATTCTACTTAAATCAACGTGGTATTGACTCGGAGAAAGCCGTAGGGTTAATCGTGAATGGTTATGCCAAAGAGGTGTTGAACCAATTACCGATGGAGTTTGCTGTTGAAGCGCAGAAATTACTAGCTATTTCGTTAGAAGGTTCTGTAGGTTAATAAAGTTTTAGAAGTACATGCTTGGGATGTGATATCCCAGTCAAAATACGCAATAGAAAGAATATGTTAAGCATTAAAAATTTGCATGCGTCTGTTGAAGACAAACAAATATTAAAGGGGTTAAACTTAGAGATTAAAGCAGGAGAAGTTCATGCGATCATGGGCCCGAACGGTGCTGGTAAAAGTACCTTAGGGAATGTTCTTGCAGGACGTGATACATACGAAGTAACTGGCGGACAAGTATTGTTAGATGGTGTTGATTTATTAGATCTATCACCGGAAGACCGCGCTCGTGAAGGTCTGTTCTTAGCTTTTCAATATCCTGTTGAAATCCCTGGTGTTTCGAACATCAACTTTCTTAAAACTGCGGTAAACGATATCCGTGAGTACAAAGGACTTCCGCCAATGGAGGCTAAGGAGTTTTTGCAAACGGTTAAGGATAAACAGAAACTTGTTGAGTTCTCAGCGAACTTAGCGAACCGTTCTTTGAACGAAGGTTTCTCCGGTGGTGAGAAAAAGCGTAATGAGATCTTCCAATTAGCGATGTTGAATCCGAAGTTAGCAATCTTGGACGAGACAGATTCAGGTTTGGATATTGACGCATTGCGTATTGTGTCAAATGGCGTTAACCAATTGCGATCGGAAAATAATGCTTTCGTAGTGATTACACACTACCAACGTTTATTGGATTATATCGTTCCGGATTTTGTACACGTGTTGTACGATGGACGTATCGTGAAATCGGGTCCAAAAGAATTGGCTTTAGAGTTAGAAGAAAAAGGTTACGACTGGTTAAAAGAATTAGATACGCAGAACGCCTAACCGGAAGGAATTAAAAAAGAGGTAATGAGCGGATTGATAACAAATAACATGAGCACACTAGTAGCAAACTCCTTATTCCAACAGTTGACTGCAACATTTCAGGAATTGGAAGCTAGCAACGAGTCATCGGCTGTTAAGTCGATCAGACAAGATGCTTTTGCACGCTTTCAAGAACTGGGGTTCCCAACGGTTAAGAACGAGGATTGGAAATATACGAATATCCACAACTTGGTTAACAAGACTTATCTTTTGAATGAGGATGTGGATGTTGCGAATTTAGACTTTGATGCTGCCGATATTCCAGGATTGGATGCACACCGTATTGTATTGGTCAACGGCCAATATGTACTGGCATTCTCTTCGTTGGAAGATGAAATTGGTTTGACTGTAAAGTCTATCGAAGACGCACAGGATGAAGTGAACTTCCAAAAGCATTTCGCACAGCACGCGGATAAAACTGACAGTGCGATGGTGGCTTTGAACACAGCATTACATACATCGGGAGTTTATATTTCGGTAGCTAAGAATAAAGTGGTTTCTAAACCTTTGCACATTGTACATGTTGCAACTGGTGGTAAAGACTTCTTTGCTCAAACAAGAAACTTAATTGTAGTTGAACCCAATGCCGAGATAGAGATCGTTGAGAGCTATATCACAGCAGCAAATTCAGCAAGCAATTTAAACAATAAGGTAACAGAGATTGTAGCGGAAGAGAATGCAAAGATTCAACATTATTACCTGCAGTTAGCAGCTGAGTCTGGCCATTATATCAACCATACAGAGGTTTACCAAGAAAAGCATAGTTTATATAATAACTATAACTGTACTTTCCCAGGCCCGGCATTTGTTCGCAATGATATCAACATTCGTTTGGATGCAGAGCAGGTAGAGTCGCATTTATACGGTATAAACTTGTTAAATAAGAAACAATTTGTAGATAACCATACGATCGTAGATCACATGAAACCTCATTGTGAATCTTACGAATGGTATAAAAATATTCCTCAAGAAGAGGCCACAGCAGTATTTAACGGTAAGATTTTCGTGCGCGAAGATGCACAGAAAACTAATGCCTTCCAGCAGAACAACAACATGTTGATCGGTGAGAAGTCTACCGTATTTACCAAGCCTCAATTAGAGATCTTTGCAGATGATGTAAAATGTTCTCACGGCTGTACCATGGGTCAGTTCGATGACGAAGCATTGTTCTATCTGCGTGCTCGCGGTATTGGGGAAGACTCTGCTCGTATTCTATTAGTACATGCTTTCGCATTTGATGTAACTTCAAAGTTCTCAAATGATACAATTAAGCATTATGTAGAAGAATTAGTAGCCAGAGGATTGGAAAGCTAATAGTAGTGTAGTTTTAGTATAGAAAGCGTTTAGGAGAAATCTTAGACGCTTTTTTTTTATTGCATTTTAGACAAAAGTAATCCGGTACAGAATGTAAAAGGCTTGTTAATTTGAGGGAATATTTTATTTTTGTGCTATGCTAGCATTTAATTATACAACATATGCCTTTAGAGCTTGGACTAAATAACTAGTCTTAAGCATCTCTATTTATTATTTAGTTGTACTCCGCGACTGGAGTTGTATAATCATATCATTTATATTTTATGGAAAAGAAGAATTGGGTTAAAACCTATCTATTTATATGGGCTGGGCAGTTTGTCTCTTTGCTAACGAGTTCGGCAGTTAATTTTGCAGTTGTTATTTGGTTAAGTATCGAGTTCAAGTCAGCGGAGATTTTAGCCTATTCGGCTATCGCTGCTTTATTACCTCAAGCTATTATCGGCCCTTTTGCGGGCGTCTATATTGATCGTTGGAACCGTAAAAAGGTGATGATCTTTGCTGATGCATTTATTGCATTTTGTACCTTCCTGATGACCTTTGTTCTTCGCGAAGGTGCTATCCATCTGGAGTTGGTTTATTTGATCATGGCATTGCGATCGGTGGGGTCTGCTTTTCATTCTCCGGCGATGCAGGCTATCGCTCCTTTACTAGTTCCTGAGGACCAATTATTGCGTGTATCAGGAGTCAATCAAATGTTGCAGTCGATAAGCCAGATCGCCGGACCTGCCATGGGTGCACTGGCAATTGCATCCTTTCCAATCAATAAAGTATTGTATTTGGATATTATTGGGGCGATTCTCGCCATTACTAGTTTATTATTCGTTAGCATTCCGCATGTCAAGACGAAGGTTTCCGGCTCCATACAACAAGTTTGGCGGGACTTAAAACTTGGCTTTTTAGCTATTCATCAAAATAAAGGGCTAAACCGAATGTTCCTCTACTCGATGTTGGCAACGGTGGGGATTATGCCAGTTGCCATCATGTTCCCTTTGTTAACCATCGATCACTTCAAGGGGGCTGAATTTGAAATGAGTGTTGTAGAAATCGTCTGGGGTGTCGGGATGCTGGTCGGCGGGTCCTTGCTATCGGCTTTCAAAGTAGAGATTAGAAAGGTAATCATGGTCAACACGATGCACATGCTGTTGGGATTCACGTTCGTTGTTTCGGGAATTCTTAGCCCGAATCTATTTATTGTGTTTGCTGTACTTACCGGTTTAGGGGGGATGGCGATGTCTATTTTCTCCGCTTCGTTCATGACGATCATACAAGAGGAGATCGCGCCCGACATGTTAGGACGAGTATTCTCCTTGTATTTTAGCTTCGCCATACTGCCAAGTTTGATCGGCTTATTGTTTGCCGGAAACATCGCAGATAACATAGGCGTAGCAAATGCCTTTATTATTGCCGGCATCTTATGCTTCTTAATCGGAGTCGCTTCATTTCTAACGCCTTCATTAATGGCGATCGGTAGAAATAAACCGCAAAATAAAATATAAGCTGTTGATTTTTTGCTGTTTCTCTAAGTGATAATAGGTAAATGATATCTATATCAGCTAATTTTTAGCGTGTTTTAAAATAAAGTTGCATAAAAACGCAAAGTATTAGTTTTTTTTCGTAGAATTGCCTTGACTAAATTATTGATAGCCATATCTATTTTATTCAAAACCTTATTTTAAAACATCTATCAAACATGAAAAGAAGATTTTTACTTACTTTTTTCGGGGTTTGCCTCTATGCTACTTGTTTGATGGCGCAACAAAAAGCAATTACAGGAAAAGTTACTTCGGCTTCGGGCGAAGCGATGAGTAATGTGACTGTAATCGTGAAAGGAACTACACGCTCTGTACAAACCAATGCAGACGGTTCATTTTCGATTCAAGCGGCGCCAGGCGAAACATTAATATTTAGAGCAATTGGCTCGAGTGGAGCACAGCAAGTCGTTGGCTCTGGAAGTGTTTACAACGTTGAACTCGCTAGCTCTGAGGAGTCTATCGACGAAGTTGTAGTAACAGCACTCGGTATTAAGAAAGAGAAGAAAGCCTTGGGATATGCCGTTCAAGACATCAAAGCAGATGAGTTGATGAAGAACAAGAACCCTAACATGATCAACTCTTTGAATGGTAAGATTGCCGGCTTAAACATTACTAACTCTGGTGGTTCTCCAGGAGCATCAGCATCCATCGTTATTCGTGGAGGTACTTCCTTAGAGCGTGATAACCAACCGTTATTCGTTATTGACGGTATGCCGATGGATAACTCGACCGGTATGGGCGATATGTCCGCATTCGATGGTAATACCAACATCGCGACAACCAACGGTAACCGCGCAATGGATATCAACCCGGAAGATATTGAGTCAATCTCGGTATTGAAAGGACCAACAGCGGCAGCACTTTATGGTATTCGCGCAGCAGCCGGTGCCATCGTAATTACTACGAAAAAAGGTAAAGAAGGAACGGCTACAGTAGGTGTTAATTCGCGTGTTGGAGCAAACTGGGTAAACAAACTACCCGAACTTCAAAAGAAATATAAGTTAGGAACGAATCCTGATGGTAAGTTAATGGACTTGAACACGAACTTATCTTGGGGTGATCCATTTTCATCAGGCGAAACGATCTACAACAACTTGGAAGACTTCTTCGAAACAGGTTATACCTACGATAACAGCTTTAACGTGAGTGGTGCTACTGCAAACAATAATTATTATTTATCGGGGGCACATCTAAAGCAAACCGGTATTGTTCCTACAACAGACTACGGCCGTTATAACTTCCGTTTTAATGGCGAGCAAAAGCTCGGTATTTTCACTTTCGGAGCGAATGCTGCCTATTCACAAAGTCAGACAACAAAAACCCTTACCGGTACTGGTCTGTGGGGTTCAGGAGGTAATGGATACATGGAGTCTATCATTGCATATCCGCAAAGTGTTGATATGCGTGATTACTTAAATGCTGACGGATCGCAAAAGTTTCTATATAGTAGAGGAGATACGCCAGAGGCTATATTGGAAAACAGTATGGACAATCCATATTGGACCATCTATAAAAATCCACAAACCGATAAAACCAATCGTTTCTTAGGAACATTCTATACAAATGCACAGCTGACCGACTGGTTGAACTTTACCTATCGTTTAGGTGTCGATAATTATACATCAACATATCGTTCTTTAGTATCAGCAGGATCTGCAGTAATCAGAGAATATCAAAAAGGTATGTTGTCGCAAAACGTAAGACAATACAATTTCATCACCAACAACTTCTTGTTGAGTGCAAACAAAACTTTTGCAGAAGTGTGGGATGTAAGCTTATTATTAGGAGCGAGCACCGAGGATATCAATTCGAAATCCACTGCAAATAAGGCGCGCAATTTCAAAATTCCTGATTTCTATTCGTTCAACAATGCACCAGATGCAGATCGATTTGTGCTAGACAACAGAACGGAAATTAGAAGGATAGGGGTGTTTGGCGACGTAAAAGTTGGATACAAAAACATGGCATTTGTTGGCATGACCTTAAGAAATGACTGGTCATCGACACTTCCAAAAAAGAACCAATCTTTTATGTATCCTTCTTATAGCGCGAGTTTAGTGTTCACCGAATTATTTGAGAAAAACGATATCTTAAGTTACGGTAAACTTAGAACCTCATGGGCAGAAGTAGGTAAAGATGCTCCGGCTTATCAAACGAATTCTTACTTAGATCCATACGAATTGACTATCGGTGGAGGATATAAGAATTCATGGACCTTAGGAAACCCTAATTTGATTCCTGAAAAGACACAGTCTTTCGAGGTAGGTACAGATTTGAAATTCATGAACAATAGATACGGTTTAGAATTTACCTACTATAACAATAAATCCGTAGATCAAATTTTATCGCCACGTGTAGATAATGCAACCGGAGGTATTTTCCAATATGTAAACTCGGGGGTGTTACAAAACAAAGGGGTAGAATTAACGCTTACTGCGGAATTAATGAAAAAAGAAAACTTCTCTTGGGATGTGATGTTGAATGCTTCACATAACAAAGGAAAAGTTAACTCATTACCCGGTGGTTTAGCCATTCTTTATGTAACCGATGTACAAGTTGCTGATGGTAAAGCGGCATCATTCAATGATGGTGACTTTATGGGAATCAGTGGTAAAGATTGGACAACGAATGACGAAGGTAAGTATATCCTGAACTGGACTACAGGTTTGCCAACAACCAATAGCAACGCAACGCTTCATTTAGGAAATAGAGAGCCTAAGTTTATCGGAGGTTTGACAAACAACTTCAGATACAAAGACTGGGGATTATCTTTCTTAATTGATTTCCGCAAAGGAGGGTCAATTTTTAACGGAACTGAGGTATTGTTAACACAATATGGATTGAGCCAACGTACAGAAAACAGAGGTGAGAAAATCACGATGACTGGCGTTTCTTTAAATCCTGCAACTGGGGAATACGAGGATGTTACTCGTGAAATTGTAGCAGATCAAAATTATTACATGAACTACTACATCAACAAAACCAGCAACTTCATCGAAGAGGTAAACTGGTTGCGTTTAAGATCAGTAAACCTTTCTTACGATCTTCCACAGAGCTTGTTAGCGAAATCTGGCTTTATCAGAGGTGCTTCATTCAACTTAAATGCTACGAACTTATTGTTATTCACGAACTATTCGGGTATGGATCCAGAAACAAGTGCTGCAGGTGCTGGTGTAATCGGATCGGGTTCCGTAGGTATTGACTATGCGGGCGTTCCGAATACCAAAGGTGTAACATTTGGTGTTAACTTAAAATTCTAAGACAACATGAAAAAGATATTTTCTATAATGGCGGTTGCGGGAGCTTTGATGATGACATCTTGCGATAAGTGGCTCGATGTTAATGACAACCCCAATACACCGAATACAAAAGTCCCTTCGGTGGACTTACGCCTTCCGTCTATCATTGCTCGCTTTGCTGAGGCATACGAGAGTGGTGGTACGCGTGCGGCAATTATTTCTCAGCAATTAGCCGGTACAACGGCAAACAACTGGGCATTATCGCGTTGGAATATTTCCACATCAGCGGTAAACTGGCCTTATCAACCTTGGTATATCTACACTGCGAACAACATCCCTGATTTGATCGAAAAGGGAGAAGCGACAGGCGCAAACCACTATATTGGTGCAGGTAAAGTAATCTGGGCGTGGGGATTTGCAGCATTCTCAGACATGTATGGCATGTTGCCTTACGAAGAGGCATTCCAAGGAGGTTTGATGACGCCAAAATATGATCAAGGAGGCTTGATTTATGAGAAATGTTTAGTAGAACTAGATCAGGCAATTGAGTACCTGCAAAAAGGCCAAGATGCTTCGGCGCCGGCTTTATCTGTGGGAGATTACCTGTTTAAGGGTGATACTAAGAAGTGGATTGCCTTAGCAAATGGTATCAAAGCGAGAATGCTGAACCACTTGTCGAAGACCGATAAATTCAACGCCGCTGAGGTATTGGCATTATTGGAGAAAGCCCCAAAAACAGCATCTGAAAGTGCTTTGTATCAATACCAAGATCGCGCAGAGTCAACAAAACCAGAGACCGAGTCCTTGCAATACCAAAATAACGGGTCCAACCGTCTGACAAAGCTTTATATCGATTACGTATTAGGCAACTATACAGGCGCTCCAACGGGAGCAAGCAATATGGAAGACCCAAGAGCTGACTTATTGATCCCACGTTTTATTGCGACAGGCTTACGCACGCCAGGTGTTGACATGAGTGTAATCCCGGAATCAGGTTTCGGTTCTACCTTAACAACTTATGCGGCATTGCGCCCAACAGCGAATGTATCCACAGGATCCGTATACGCAGCAGCAGGAGCGAAAGGGTTGTTATTGACTAGTTCGGAAATGCACTTCATCAAAGCCGAAATATTATTCAACCAAAATAATAAAGCGGGCGCTCTTCAGGCCTATAAAGATGGTATCAAAGATCATATGGAAATCTTGGGCGTGCCGGCAGCGAAGATTACGAGCTACTTAGCAAGTTCTTCTGTGCAGCAATCTGCAAGCGCATTGACCTTAAGTCAGATTATGATCCAAAAGTACATCGCTTTATCATACTCGCCAGAGGTATTCAACGATGTTCGTCGCCTCGAATTCTGTACAGATGCTAGCGGCAAGTATAATGAGTCCGTGGGTATCTACAAAGGCTTAAAACGTCCAGGAGCCGTATTTACGATCGCATTGCCATCGGAAGATATGTGGCCAAGACGCTTTACCATTGCAAGTTACAGTATCAATTACAATTACGATCAAGTAATCAAAGCAGACCCAGATGCAGCAGATGCAACCTATACCGCAAAACGTATATGGTGGGATGTAAAGAAATAAATTTTTAATTGTAAAATTGAGAAGCTGCCTGAAAAGGCAGCTTCTTTTTTTAGAAGGAATGACAGGATGCTTTTTCTTGTACCGGGAAAGGAAGGATAAAAGATTGGCAGGATCATGCTCATCCTTGCATCCTTCCTTTCCTGGTTCAGACAACTTTACCTTCCTGCTTAAACCAATGGCTCAAAACAAACCTCTCGCGTATAATATCAAAAATCTAGAAAGCCCTAGGTCTAACTACTAACTACTAATGCGAATTAAGGGTTGAAATATATTGGAAAAAAGCTTCTTAAAAAGAGGGGTGAAAACTTGCATAAAAGCCTGATTATCAGTATATTTATAATGTTCCTTACGCATT
The DNA here is from genome assembly GCF_008274825.1 of Sphingobacterium hotanense. Classification (NCBI taxonomy): domain Bacteria; kingdom Pseudomonadati; phylum Bacteroidota; class Sphingobacteriia; order Sphingobacteriales; family Sphingobacteriaceae; genus Sphingobacterium; species Sphingobacterium hotanense. Next base: position 4,195,101 of record NZ_CP030848.1, on the reverse strand, counting down.
ATTAAACAACATGATCAATCAGGCCAAGGCTCTAAAATTAATAAAATTATACCAGTATGTGTGTGATAAATATGACAGTGAACTGCAATATTACTGTCAGCGATTTTCAAACAATAACAAACCTGACTTTACTGATCAGGAGGTTTTGACCATCTATTTATTCAGTGTGCACGAGGAACAGCGGCTAAGGATCAAGCAGATCCATAAATTCGCCTCGGATTATCTGATGGATTGGTTTCCCAAGCTAACTTCATACGTAGCATTCAACACCCGTATCAACCGCCTTTTTGATGTTTTGAGATCTCTTTGTCAGTCAGTTATAGAGGACTTTACACCAGAGGAGTGCTCCAGAGAATTTTCCCTACTGGACTCTATGCCCATCATAACCTGCAGTGGGACTAGAAGGGCAAAGGTAGCTCTGGAGATAACGGATAAAAGCTTCTGCTCAACGAAGAGGCTTTGGTATTTTGGATTAAAGCTTCATGCGCTCAACAGCTATAACAAATCCACGCTGCCTCGTCCGGAAAGCATTGTAATAAGCAAGGCATCTGAAAGTGACCTGAACATATTTAAGGAGAATTGGGCATCCATCGCAGGTAGGACGTTCTTTGGTGACAAGATATACCGTGACGCCCCGTTCTTCGAGTGGTTTTATAAAGAAAAAAAATCAATTATGTATACTCCGATAAGGGAAACCCAAGGAAAACCAGATTGTTTAAAAAACAGGGATCGTGCTTATAATGACCTGTTTTCAAGAGCAGTATCTAAGGTAAGACAACCAATCGAATCCTTTTTTAATTGGATAAATGAAAAAACACAGATACAAAACGCAAGTAAGGTCAGATCTACCAAAGGACTATTAGTACATGTGTTCGGTAAATTAACAGCCTGTTTCATAAAGCCTATTTTCAACCCTTAATTCGCATTACTAAATACTAGCTACTACTCAATTCCCTTTCAAACCCAATACAAACCCAATATAAACCCAATGCAGAACCAATTCCAAAGGGGTATGATATGGGTGTGCAATGGGTGTACAAGAGGTGATACTCAAACAAGAACCGTTAAAGAATTCTGGGATCAAGCTGAATTCTTGGGGGGAATGTTAAAAATTTCTTAGTTTAGCGTCCTTAATACAGATATCCCTTGCAAGAAGCCGAACGTAAATTACTATCCCTATTGATGCCCGAAGGGCTTTTGGAATACTTCCAGATTTTAGAAGTCGATCAGGTCGACAATCAACTCCATATTTATTTAGATGAACTTAATATTGCTCCGACAGGCTATGAGAACAGCAAGTTGGAGTCAAAGGGGTTTATGCCTTCTACTGAAATTTCAGACTTTCCTATTCGAGGCCAGAAAGTTACGCTACATATCCGCCGTCGTCGCTGGACAGTCTTGGATACCGGAGATATCATCACAAGAGATTGGAACCTAGTGCGTGAGGGCGCTCGAATGACTACGGAATTCGGGCTTTTTTTAAAGAAGATATTTGGATAGCTATCCTGTAAGCGCCCAATTGGTAGGATTATTCTTCCAAATGGACGGCAAGCAACTACAGGATCAGTACAAGAACCACCTCAGTGATTTCCATGACTGGGACCAAAAACCTCATGCTGAGAGCTGGACATTGTTTCCTGAAAACATTTCGGAACACCTGAGCATCGATGAGACCAGCTTCAGCAACGGTGAATTATATACCATTGTTAGCAGTAAATCGGCAAAAGGGCGTAAAGGAACGATTTTAGCAACTATAAAGGGTACCCAGGCTGAGGATATCATGGCTGTTCTCGAGCGAATACCCTTGCGATCCAGGAATAAGGTAAAGGAGGTGACCATGGATATGGCTCCCAACATGGCCAAGGCAATCCGTAGATGTTTCAGGAATGCCAGGCGTGTGGTCGATCGGTTCCATGTCCAAAAGTTAGCTTACGATGCCGTTCAGGAACTCCGTATCAAATATCGTTGGGAAGTCTTGGATGCAGAAAGCAAGAAGATTATGGAATCGCGAAAGCGAGGAACCCCATATGAACCCGAGTTATTGCCCAATGGCGATACGCTCAAACAGCTATTGGCTAGATCCAGACACCTCTTGTTCAAGCATCCCAGCCGATGGTCAGAAAGCCAGAAAAACCGGGCTGAATTGCTGTTCATGCGGTTTCCTAAGCTAAAACAGGCTTATGATCTTGGAATTGCCTTAGGAGACATCTTCAACAAATGCCGGGACAAAAAGGTCGCATTTACCAAACTAGGCCTGTGGCATAATCAGGTTGAGAATGCGGGCATTGCTTCCTTTGAGAGCGTAGCAAGATCCATTGCAGCTCATCATCAATACATTCTCCATTACTTCGACAACAGAAGTACTAATGCTTCCGCAGAATCATTCAATGCAAAACTCAAAGCTTTCAGAAGCGTCTTCCGTGGCGTTAGGGACACAACATTCTTCCTGTACAGAGTGATGAAATTGTATGCTTAAAAATCTATTCCCCCCAAACTTTCGGTATGATCCGAATTCTGCTCGCTTCGCGATGTTAACTTAAGGAGGAAAGTCTATAAATGAAAAAAGCTTCCAGATTCTGGAAGCTTAATGAGCGAAAGACGAGATTCGAACTCGCGACCCCAACCTTGGCAAGGTTGTGCTCTACCAACTGAGCTACTTTCGCTTGTTGTGATACAAAAATACAACAATAAGGCATTATTGTCAATACATACCCGGAAATATTCCTCAAAATGCCTGTCAACAAATAATTTAAAGTTTGATAGCGTCGACACAGTTGATGCCGTCAATCGCTGCGGACACTATTCCTCCTGCATATCCGGCTCCTTCAGCACATGGATATAGCCCGGCAACTTGCGGATGCTGGAAACTGTCCTTGTCTCTTGGAATTCGGATCGGAGAAGATGTTCTGGATTCCACGCCTACCAAAATAGCTTCATTGGTATAATAGCCCTTCATCTTCCTGCCGAAAATCGGCAAGGCACCTTGCAATGACTTATAAACAAAACTTGGCAACACCTCTCGAAGGTCTACCGAGCGGGTTCCAGGCTTATAGGAATTGAGGGGGAGATCGTTGGATACTTTGTTTTGCACAAAATCGACCATGCGTTGTGCCGGCGCAACCAAACTTCCGCCGCCCATCTGAAAAGCCTTTTGTTCGATCTGACGCTGAAATTCTAACATGGCAAATGCATCTTCCGTAGACTGAGCCACATCTTCTAAATTGATCTGAATCACGGTTCCTGAATTTGCATGTGGATTATTGCGTTTGGATGGCGACCATCCGTTAACAACAATCTCCTCATGGTCTGTTGCGCATGGTGCAATAATACCGCCCGGGCACATACAGAACGAGAATACGCCCCTGTTATTCACCTGTTCGACCAAACTATAGTAGGCCGGGGGAAGGTTTTCCGGACGTGTAGAACAATGATATTGCGCCTGGTCTATAATCGATTGCGGATGTTCGATACGTACGCCCAATGCAAAAGGCTTCGCTTCCAGTAACCATCCCTTTTGATGAAACAGCTCGAAGATATCTCTTGCGGAGTGGCCAGTAGCAACGATGACGTGCTCTGCATCAAAGGTAGCACCCTCTGCAGTTTTGACACCCTTCACGCTGCCAAATTGTTCGATGATATCGATGACCTTGCAATCAAAATGAACCTCCCCCCCGCATTCGATTATGCGCTCGCGCATGCTCTCGATAATATGCGGAAGTTTGTTGGTTCCGATGTGTGGGCGCGCATCCACCATAATATCCTCCGGGGCGCCGTGCTCCACAAATATGGAAAGCACCAATTGCACATCTCCGCGCTTATTGGAGCGTGTATATAATTTACCATCGGAATAAGTTCCTGCTCCGCCTTCGCCATAGCAGTAGTTGGATTCCGGATTTACGATACCCTCTCTATTAATCTTCGCCAAATCCCTGCGTCGGTCCTGCACCTTCTTTCCGCGCTCGAGTATAATAGGCTTTAAACCACGCTCTAAGCAACGATAGGCAGCAAATAGGCCTGCAGGTCCAGCACCAATGATGATCACTGGTTTTCCATTATTTACCTGTTGCAATTTCGTGTAGAAATGAGGATGTTCGACAGGCTCATCGATAAAATAAACGACACGCATCCGGAACAATACCTGCTTCCCGCGAGCGTCAATAGAGCGCTTGCGTACCTGGAAACCTTGAACACGTTTTTCGGATATTCCCAGCTTTTTAGCACCTTCCTTTAGGATGAAGGCTTCGTCGTTAACATGCGCCGGGCTCAGGGCAATTTCTATTTCTTTCTGCATATATCTGTGTTGGGGTTTTATCCCAAAAGTCTTGCAAAGATATTAAATCTGATATAATTTCAGTACGCATGTCATTTGGTATGTGCTTTGATATTGTTTGTATATAAAAACAATTTCTTAATTTTAGACGTATACTAAGAAAACATTACACATGAAAAGATTATTAATCGTATTTGTTGGCCTACTTACTGCACTTTCTTTTAGCTCTTGTGGATACAACACGATGGTATCTCAAGACGAGAATGTAAAAGCAAAATGGGCGCAGGTTGAAAATGCTTACCAGCGCAGAGCCGACCTTATTCCAAACCTTGTGAACACTGTAAAAGGGGCTGCACAACACGAAAAGGGGACTTTAGAAGCAGTTGTGGAAGCACGCGCTAAGGCGACTTCGGTAACCGTAGATCCTTCGAACTTAAGCGAAGAGGCGATTGCTAACTACCAACAAACACAAGATGCATTATCGCAATCTATCGGTCGTTTGTTAGTGAGCGTAGAGGCTTATCCTGATTTGAAAGCAAACTCTAACTTCCAAGAGCTTCAAGCGCAGTTGGAAGGTACAGAAAACAGAATTTCAGTAGAGCGACGCGCGTATAACGATGCCGTTCAGGAGTACAATACAACTGTTCGTAGTTTCCCGAACAACATTATGGCAGGTATTTTTGGCTTCAAAGCAAAAGGTACTTTCAAAGCTGCTGAAGGGGCTGATAAGGCGCCAACAGTATCATTTTAATGATTTTAATTGTTATTAGATCATAATAGGAAGATGAATGTGGGTAATATGTTACTAAACATTCATCTTTTTTTTCTGAAAAAAAGTCTGTTTTCAATAGCCATCAAGAACTTTCATCCTTGTTGGTGTTTCAATGGAAACATGAAAGTTTTATTGGTATAAATATGGAAATATTCAATCAAGAGGAGCAAGAAAAGATCGTACAGGCAATCAGCTTGGCAGAGAACCAAACGTCGGGCGAGATACGCCTAGTAGTTGAGCGTCAGCTGCATGGCTTGGAGGCCTATGACCAAGCAAAGCACTATTTTGAGAAGTTAAAGATGCACCATACAACCTTGCGCAATGGCGTGCTGATCTATCTCGCGACTGAAGATCATCAGTTTGCGATAATTGGAGATGCCGGTATACACGCGAAAGTGGGCGATGATTTTTGGCAGAGCACAAAGGAAAAGATGGTGTCTTTCTTCCGTCAGGGCGATTACATGAATGGCCTTATCGAAGGTATTCATGAAGCTGGCGCACAGCTAGCGACGTTCTTTCCAAGACGTGGGGATGATATAAATGAATTACCGAACGATATTTATTTTGGTAAACAATAAACATATGTTGAAGAAAATGCAGAGTTTAAAAGGCTCAACAAAACTATTTTTTACCTTTTTCTTAGGCTTACTATTATCCGTTGTTGCCGTAGCACAGGACTTTCCTGCGGTTCCCAATCGCTTAGTTACTGACTATACCAACACGTTAAGCTCGGGGCAGCAGATGGAATTAGAGCAGAAGCTACTTGCTTTTGAAGATTCTACATCCATACAGATTGCGGTAGTGGTCATGAATTCTACAGGAGACTATGATATTGCCGACTACGGAGACCGACTTGCCAAACAATGGGGCGTCGGGAACAAGAAGTACGACAATGGTATTCTCTTTTTGGTGGCATTGGGCGACCGCGCAGTAACTATCCGAACCGGATATGGTTTGGAGGGTGCTGTTCCGGATGTTATTGCTTATCGCATTATCGAGAACGAAGTTAAGCCTGCATTCAGACAAGGAAATTATTTCTCGGGAATAGATAATGGTATCAATGCCATTATATCTTATTCCAAGGGCGAATATAAAGCGGATCCGAAAGACAGCTATTCGACGGAAGGTGGCGGGGGTATCCCGATTATCTTTATCATCATTGTCATCTTTGTTGTGCTAGCACTGATCTCTCGTGGTGGCGGCGGAAAGAATGGCGGCGGTCGCGTTATGAATGGACGTGGATCATCTGATCTGTTCTGGTGGACTTTATTGAACTCGCTAGGAAGAGGCGGAAATGACGACGACGGATTCGGAGGTGGCGGCTTTGGCGGTGGCTTCGGAGGAGGCGGCGGCGGAGGTTTCGGCGGCTTCGGTGGCGGTGGCTTCGGTGGTGGTGGCGCCAGCGGGCGATGGTAGTTTTGATAAAAATGATTAACTTTATGGTAAATAATATATGAATAAAATGAAAAGAGGAATTTTATGTTTGTTAGGAGCTATTCCTAGCTTATTATTTGCCCAAGAAGCTTTTTCAGTAAAGGGTAAACTACAAAATACAGACGCTCCGGCGAAGGTATACTTTCAGTACGCAGCGGATGGGCAGCGCGTAATCGACTCTGCAGCAGTTGTTAAAGGGGTTTTCTCTTACAACGGTACAGTTTCTGAACCTACGCAAGCACAGCTGATCCTTTCTCCTGACGGCGCTGGCATCCGTACCTTGAGAAACCCAGATCGTACAGCAATTTACTTATCTAAAGGTGTTATCAATGTGGAGGGAGCTACGTTGAAAGATGCTAAGGTATCAGGAAATGCTATCAACGACGATTTCGCAAAATACAGAGCTTTAGTTGCTCCGTTAAATGCTGAGTTTGACGCTTTAAATCAAGAGTATCAAGCTGCATCTGACGAGCAGAAGAATGATGAAGCATTCGTAGGTGGTCTTCAAGAGCGCGCTTCTGCTATCTTCGAAAAGCAAACGAAGATCGGTGAAGAATTCGCATTGAACAACCCGAACAGCTATGTTGCGATGAACCTATTGGAAGAGATGATTTCTGCGGAAAACGTTGTTACTGTGGGAGAACCAGCTTATAACAAGTTATCAGCAGCATTAAAAAACACGGCTAAAGGTAAAGCAATTGCGAAGAAGATTGAAACATTGAAGAAAGTAGCAATCGGTGCGACAGCTCCTGAATTTGCATTGCCAGATACATCAGGTAATGTACTTGCTTTGTCTTCCTTACGTGGAAAATACGTTTTAATCGACTTCTGGGCTAGCTGGTGTGGTCCTTGTCGTGGTGAAAACCCGAACGTAGTAGCAGCATTCAACAAATTCAAAGACAAAAACTTCACTGTATTAGGTGTTTCTTTAGACCGCGAGAACGGTAAAGACGCTTGGTTACAAGCTATTAAAGATGATAAATTAGAGCAGTGGCCGCATGTTTCAGACTTAAAATTCTGGAAATCAGAAGTGGTAGGCTTATACGGAATCCAAGGAATTCCTCAAAACTTCCTAATCGACCCTCAAGGTAAGATCATCGCATCAAACCTTCGTGGAGCAGCTCTAGAAGAGAAGTTAGCAGAGCTTATTAAGTAACAATTTAATAGGTTTCAAAAAAATTACAAAAAGGGAAAGGCGCCGAAATAGGCACCTTTCCCTTTTGTAATTTTTAGAGAATAGATATAAGACATCAGATATTAGAACTGTCTTGAACCAAGAAAGGAAGGATGTAAGGATAGTCAGGATCATGGTCATCTTTTCATCTTTCCTTTCCCGGTTGAAGACAAAAAAGCGAACTACTAAATTAGAAAGGCGCCTAATCGGCGCCTACTCTAATGTCTAATATCTCCTATCTAAGATCACCCAAATAAAGCACTAAACACATCTTCCAACGTCGCGACTGGGCGGATAGCGATATCATATTTCTTAGCGTCGAGTCCTTTGGTGTTGTATTTAGAGATGAATATCTGTCCGAAGCCTAGTTTTTCGGCTTCTTGTATGCGTTGTTCGATTCGGTTTACGGCGCGTATCTCTCCGGAGAGGCCTACTTCGCCGGCGAAGGTGATGTTAGAGCCTAGCGGGATATCTTGCTGTGATGATATGATTGCAGCGATTACGGCGAGGTCGATCGCAGGGTCTTCGACGCGTAGTCCACCGGCAATATTCAGGAAGACATCCTGTGCGCTAAGGCGGAAGCCGAAGCGTTTCTCTAGAACGGCTAAGAGCATATTCAAACGTTTGGTGTCAAATCCGGTAGAACTCCTTTGTGGGGTTCCGTAGGCTGAATTGGAGACTAAGGCCTGCACTTCGATCATTAAGGGGCGCATGCCTTCTAGCATGGCAGCTACTGCCGTACCGCTCACCTGCTCTTCGCGTTGCGACAGCATTATTTCCGAAGGATTCGATACTTCTCGAAGGCCTGAGCCTTGCATCTCATAAATTCCCAGTTCTGACGATGAGCCAAAGCGGTTTTTTACTGCCCGTAGGATTCGGTAGACATGATTTCTATCGCCTTCAAACTGCAATACCGTATCGACCATATGTTCCAATACCTTTGGCCCTGCTATCGATCCGTCTTTGGTGATGTGGCCCACAATAAATACCGGTGTATTGGTTTCCTTCGCAAAACGAAGCAGTTCTGCGGTACACTCGCGCACTTGCGATACGGAGCCCGGAGCTGATTCAATCTGTGCGGAATGTAGGGTCTGTATGGAGTCGATGACTAACAGGTTTGGCTGTACCTGATCAATCTGCTTAAAGATATTCTGCATCGAAGTCTCCGTCAAGATATAACAGTTGGCGTTTGACGTCTGAACGAGACGTTCAGCGCGCATCTTAATCTGCTGCTCGCTTTCCTCCCCGGAGATATATATGGTTTTCACGTGAGAGACCGTAAGTGCTAATTGAAGCATTAGGGTAGATTTACCAATCCCCGGTTCTCCACCGATTAGTACTAGGGAACCTGGAACAATTCCTCCGCCTAATACGCGGTTGAATTCTTTATCGGGAGTAACGATACGTTGTTCCTCCGAATAGACAATTTCATGGATGATAGCGGCTTTGTTGGCCCGCTTAGTTTCTGCCTTAGAACTGGCGGTGCTTCGCCATTCGGGTACACGGGAGGAAGATTTCTCAACCACTTCTTCAACAAAAGAATTCCATTGCTTACAAGAAGGACATTGTCCTAACCATTTAGGCGAGTCATATCCACAGGATTGGCAGAAGTATGCCGATTTAGTTTTAGCCATTGAGCTAAATTAAAAAAAGATGAGTACAAGTTGTAACAATACTGTACTATTGTCTACAAATAAGGAAAGATGTATAGTAACCTGGAACAAGAATTTGTGTCGTTGCTGGAGGAAAATCAGAATATCCTCCACAAGATCTGCAAGCTGTATACAGCGGATCTTGCGTCGCATCAAGATCTTTTCCAGGAAATGGTCATCCAGTTGTGGAAGTCTTACCCTAAGTTCAAAGGGGATTCCAAGTTTTCTACCTGGGCTTATCGCGTATCCTTGAATACCGCGATATCCCTCTACCGAGGTCGAAAGACGAAGATTACAACGGTCGACTGGGATAACTCCCTAGCGAATATCCGATATGAGGAGTACAATTCTGAGGAGGAGGAGCGCCTAAAGTCGCTGTATGAAGCCGTTCGGCAATTGAGCGATATCGACAAAGCTTTAGTCTATATGTATTTGGAGGATAAAGATTATAGCGAGATATCGGAAACATTAGGGATCAGCGAGGTGAACGCGAGGGTGAAGATGAACAGGATTAAGACCAAATTGAAAAGCATGTTGGCAAAACAAAAAATAGCGTAATGGACGAACTGGATTTTTTAAAACAGCATTGGAAAAAAGACGAGGATTTTCCGAAGGTCGACAAAGAGGGGATACGGAAAATGCTGCATAATAGCTCGTCATCCATCGTTAAGTGGATTTTCTACATCAGCATCCTTGAGCTGTTGGCCGGACTCGCTCTCAACTTCCTATTGCCTAATGATACCGATATCAATCCTGATTCGGATATTGTGAGCACATTGGAAAACGCATTATCCGTCGTTTTTTATATAGTGATTGCTTATTTCATCTACAAGTTCTTTAGTTCATACCGCAGTATCAAAAACACAAGCAATACGAAGGTTTTGCTTCGAGATATCATTGAAACGCGTAAGGCCGTGGATCAATACATCCGATTTAATATTTATTATATTATTACGGTATCTGCCCTAGTTACTGTCACGATGATGATTACGGATGGAGTTTTCGTTAAACCATGGGGCGAAGCGATATTTTATGTAGTGGGAATCAGTATTTTCATGATTATCGCTATAGCGATACTGCTTGGTCTTGTGAGATTCTATTACAAAGTTGTTTACCGTCGTTTAGTGAACAAGTTGAATAAAAACTATGAACAGTTAGTAAAGCTAGGCGAGCAAGATGAAGTTCCTACTATTGAATAACACAGGAATCTTATAGGCTATATATCATTATTATAACTTATTTATTTCTTGTTATTTTCATTTTCTTTCAATATTCGCAGGAAATTCAATCCCATTATTTTTGCGACATCTGCTTGGCTATATCCTTTTTCTAATAAAGCCTGCGTAAGTATTGGAAATTTTGACACATCCTCTAGCTGTTGAGGCGCGGAGGTAATACCATCGAAATCAGATCCGATAGCAACATGATCTATCCCTACTTTAGAAACTAAATAGTCGATATGCTTGAGAACAGTTTCAAATGGTGCATCGGCTTTATGTTTTAGGGCTTTCGGCAATTTGCTGTACATTTTATCGACCGATAATTTATTGTCTGCTGCCTCTTTGAAGTGCGACTTATAAAGTCTTTTTACTCGGCTTCTGTATTTAGAGTCTAGGAATTCGGAATAGAAGTTAACACCGATTACACCTCCGTTTTCTTTCAATGCTTCGAGTTGCTTATCATCTAAATTGCGATAGTGCGGCGTCAAGGCTGCGGCATTGCTATGCGATACGAGAACCGGTTTGCTGGATATACGCATCACATCATAAAACGTTTCTTTTCCCGCATGCGATAGGTCTACCATCATCCCTAATTCGTTCATCCGCTTAATGATTGCTTCTCCCTGTTCATTCAGTCCTTTGTTCTTTGAGCCTTTAGTTTTTATTTCAATGGCTGCAGCGGTAGCCCACGGTAGGTTATAATTCCAGGTAAGCGTGAGATATCTTGCCCCGCGTTCATAAAGCTTTTCTAGATTGGGAATACTCCCCTCAATCATGTTTCCACCTTCAATCCCAATCAAGGCTGCTATTTTGCCCGATTTCTGTATGCGTTCAATATCTTCACTGCTTTTTGCAAGTTCAATTTTCGTAGGATTCTTTTTGATTAATGCTTCTAAGGCATCGATTTGATCGTTCGCATGTTTAAAGGCATTCTTTTGATACTTCTTGTCATCCGACCAAACTGCGAATACTTGTACATCTACACCTCCCTCTTTCAAGCGCGGAAGATCGGTATGCCCCGATTTTATTCGATTGCTGATGTCTTTCTCCGGCAATATACTTTCGATCAACACATCATTATGTCCATCAATAACCAACAGGTCTTGATGAATCTTTTTATAATCTTGTGCATAGGCTGAAAGGCTCATAAAAGCGGCGGTTATGCTAAGTACAAGTTGCTTTTTCATTATTTAGCGTTATTGATAGTTTGGTAGATCACATCCTGAATGCGGCTACGGATATTCAAGTCCCCTAGTTTCGAACTCACTTGCGGATGCACACGGTTAGACAGGAAGATGTAAACTAACTGGTTCCGCGGATCGATCCATATACAAGTTCCAGTATAACCGGTATGGCCATAAACAGACTCATTCGCTAGCTTGGAGGGGTAATCTGCTCCGGGTTTCGGATCGTAACGGTCGAAGCCGAGCCCTCTGCGAGAGCTTGCAGACTGCTTCGATGTGAATAAGTCGATCGTCTCCGGTTTATAAAACTGCACCCCGCCATAGGTGCCGCGGTTCAATAGCATCTGGCCGTAGATGGCAAGGTCATTGGCGGTCGAGAATAGACCTGCATGGCCAGCAACACCGCCTGCCATTGCGGCGCCCTCATCGTGAACAAATCCTTGCAATAGCGTCTTTCGAAATACCGTGTCGTTTTGTGTTGGGACAATTCGATTGCGGTCAAAGCGGTTTCGTGGAAGATATCCTGCTGTTTTCATTCCGATCTTTTTGTACAGGATATTCTGCACATAATCTTGCATCGGTACGGAGGTTTCATGCTCCGAAACTTCTTTCATCACATACATACTAATGTCCGAATAAACGTACTTCCCAATCGGTTTTACAGGAGAATTAAGCATTTCCGGCCACATCACGTCCTGATAATAATTGTTTTTTAGATAAGCGTTATCCGCAACCTGCACTTGGTGGTTCGCATCTTTTGTTCGCTGCAAATCCCCCGGTTTTAGCTCCTTGTAGAAAGGGATGAAGGGTGTAAAGCCAGCCTCATGTAGTAAAACAGTACGTAAAGTAATATTCGCCTTATTTGTTTCTTTTGCTTGCCATAGGTAATGCCCCATCGTGCTGTCCAAGTTGATAATATTTTTCTCTTGCAGATGCATCACGACGGGTGTTGTTCCTGCTATTTTACTGATGGATGCTAGGTCAAAGATGTCACTGATGCGTGTTGTTTGTTTTTTCTCATAGGTGTGATGACCATAAGCTTTCTCGAAGATTACCTGACCATCTTTTACCGCCATCACAACCATACCTGGCGCGGCACGCTGATCGATTGCTTCCTTAGCAATCGCATCAATGCGTTGCCCCATTTTCTTAAGATCCATATCCGAGCGGTTGCCTCGGTTATATTGCAGACGAGTCTGTTCGGTCTTTATCGTCCCTTGCGTAATGCCTAAGCCCCCGAATATGGACATCGCAGCGTACTCTTGCGCTTGATTTCCCGTTTCAGCAATACGAACCAAGCTAGTAAACTTACGCAGCTGTTGTGGGGTAACACTGAGATTCGTAAAGTCGTAATCTGTACCAAATTGGCATAGGATAACATTTTTATTGTTCACCGCAGACTGGATCAACATAGCCAACTGTCCTGGATGAAGCTCACTTGCCGTCCCTGCAACAATGATCGTATTATAGTATTTAGTCTTTTCGTCGTATTGTTTAAAATCAAAAACCTGAACATCAGCATAGCGCTCAAGCTGATCAATAAAGGGTTGATATTTATTGCTGCTAGGCGTTACGACAGCAATTTTATACTGATCAAGGCTTTTTAATGGAATGACATTATTGATATTGCTTTCTAATCTTGTTTTGTTCTCTACAGTTTGTTTATACTGAGCATTAGAAACTTGCGCTTGAAGGATCAGCGCTAGGAATGCGATGCCAATGTTACGAATCATACGATGATGTTGGTTTATACTTGTAAATGTACTAATAAAACGCACAAACGTGCAGCGCTGCGCTGTAATAAATTCAGTATATTTGATTGTATGCCCGAATCTGTAGACAATAAAACGGTTTTCACACTGCTTGAAGTTTCCCGAAGTATTCAGAAAACGATTGCCGAAAGGTATAAAAGTTTGTACTGGATTAAAGCGGAGATGAACAAGTTGAACCATTATACCCATTCTGGACATTGTTATCCCGAGTTATTGGAGAAGAAAGACGGCCGTGTAGTTGCCGAGATGCGTTCTATCCTATGGAAAGCAGATTACCAACGCATAAATCGGCAGTTTATTGAGCTTTTGGGAGAGCCACTACGCGAGGGGATTACCATTTTGATGCAAGCAGGCATTTCTTACGACCCACTTTATGGTTTCAGTTTAAAGATTGTAGATATCGATCCGACCTTTGTGTTGGGAGAGTTAGAGCGAGAAAAGAAAGAGTCGATACGGCTATTGAAGGAGGAGGGGCTCTACGAAGCCAATAAGCGACTTCCTTTCCCATTGATTCCGAAACGTCTGGCAATAGTCTCTGTAGAAACCAGCAAAGGACTTTCTGACTTCTATAAAATCATAAACGGCAATCCTTGGGGCTATAAAATCGAGACTACGCTATACCCGGCATTGCTGCAAGGGGACAAGTCTATAGCCTCAATCATCAACCAACTCAGTAATATTGCGGAAAAGATCGAACAATTCGATGCGGTCGCTATTATCCGTGGTGGCGGTGGGGAAGTCGGATTGAGCTCATATAATAACTATCTTTTAGCGAAGGCCATCGCGATGTTTCCTATTCCTGTGCTGACAGGTATTGGGCATTCTACCAACGAGACGGTCAGCGAGATGGTAGCCTATAAGAATGCGATTACTCCCAGCGAGCTAGCGGATTTCCTTTTACAAAAGTTTCACAACTTTTCCATCCCTATGGATCAAGCACAGGAACGTCTGTTAAGAGCGGTTAAGGAGCAATTTGCACAAGAGCAACAGAACTTAAAGCAGTTGGCTCAGGCGATCTCCTGGAATAGCAAGTCAGTATTCCTTACAGAGCGCAATAAACTGAACCAATTGATGCTCCATACACAGATGTACAGTAAGCAACAATTCAAGGAGGAGAAATCTAAATTGATTCATGTGGAACAATTGCTAGGTTTGTTGAGTCCAATACATATTTTAAAACGAGGTTTTAGTATTGTCCGGATGAATGGAAAGGCTGTTCACCAACTTGATCAAGTAAACACCGGCGATTTGTTAGAGATCCAAGTAGAAGACGGAACCATACAGTCCCAAGTAGTTAACAAAGAAGAACATGGAAAATAAATATACCTATCAAGAGGCTTTCGTGGAATTGCAACAAATCGTTGCTGATATTGAAGATGGTGAAGTGTCTGTCGACGAGCTGACATCTAAGATTTCTAGAGCATCGGAATTATTGGCAATCTGCAAAGCAAAACTAACCGCATCAGAAAAGGAAGTGGAGAAACTGTTGGAGAAGCTGGATGCCGCTCCTGATACACAAACCGAGTAAATTAAAGATCAACATTTTCAATATTTCAAGAATAATGTAATTCCTGCGTTGCATTTTCAATTTTGTTTATGCCAACAGTCTGTGTTTTGTAGAGTTTTCCATAACTTTGATAGTTATGCAAGAACGTGCAAATCATACCCCAAAGTCACACATTCAAATCAAAGGTGCTCGAGTTAATAATCTTAAGAACATCGATGTTGACATCCCAAAAAACAAACTTATTGTTATCACCGGTATGTCAGGGTCGGGGAAATCCTCATTAGCATTCGATACCCTTTACGCCGAAGGACAGCGTAGATATGTGGAAAGCTTATCATCTTACGCCCGACAGTTTATGGGGCGTATGAACAAGCCCGATGTAGACTACATCAAAGGAATTGCACCGGCTATTGCTATCGAGCAAAAGGTAATTTCCAGCAATCCACGTTCTACAGTCGGTACATCGACCGAAATCTATGATTACTTAAAACTTCTCTATGCTCGTATCGGGCGGACCATATCGCCTGTTTCAGGACAGGAAGTGAAGAAAGACTCCGTGTCTTCGATCGTGGATAAGCTATTATCCTTCGAAGATGATACCACCATCACGATTTATAGTGCGTTAATTCCCTTCAACAATAGAAAGCTAAAGGAAGAGCTCTCCTTATTGCTTCAAAAGGGATTTACCCGTATAAAATACCAGGGAGCAATCAAGAAGATTGAATCTATCATCGAGGACAAGGAAATCGCAAATGCGAGTTTCAAGGAAGGCGATATCTTTATCGTTATCGACCGCGTCGTGTTAGACCATTCCGACGATACGATCAATCGCCTGGCAGACTCCATTCAGACCGCCTATTTCGAAGGAAAAGGCGAATGTGATATCGAAGTAGCCGATGAGACTTTCCATTTCTCTGACAAGTTTGAACTCGACGGCATCGTATTCGAAGAGCCCACACCCAACTTCTTTAGCTTCAACAATCCCTATGGAGCATGTAAGCGTTGCGAAGGCTATGGGAAAGTGATAGGCATTGACCCGGATTTAGTTATTCCGGATAAGAGCCGCTCGGTATTCGATGGTGCCATTGCACCTTGGCGTGGCGAGAAGATGGGTGCATGGTTAGATAAACTCGTGCGATCGGCTATCAAGTTTGACTTCCCCATACATCGAGATTATAGCGAGCTGACCAAAGCACAGCAAGAATTGCTTTGGACAGGGAACAAGTACTTCCGCGGACTGAATGATTTCTTTGCCGAACTGGAAGAACAAACCTATAAAATCCAATACCGCGTCATGCTATCCCGCTATCGCGGAAAAACAGATTGTCCAGATTGTAAAGGAACGCGCTTGCGAAAAGACGCTTCTTATGTGAAAGTCAATGGACATTCCATTACCGATATCGTTCTGTTGCCGCTAGATAAAGCCTTTGAGCTATTCAGCAACTTAGAGCTTACAGAAAACGAAGCCATTATCGCTAAGCGATTATTGGCAGAGATTGTCAACCGCCTTCAATTCCTTTGCGATGTAGGCTTGAGCTATCTGACGCTGAACCGCCTAAGCAATAGTTTATCAGGTGGTGAATCGCAACGTATCAACCTGGCAACTTCATTAGGAAGCTCGCTAGTGGGGTCTATCTATGTACTAGATGAGCCGAGCATCGGCTTGCACCCTCGCGATACACAGCGACTGATCTCTGTATTAAAATCCCTTCGCGATGCCGGCAATACTGTCATTGTGGTAGAGCATGAGCAAGAGATGATGGAAGCTGCAGATTACTTAATTGATATCGGCCCTGAAGCCGGTATTCATGGCGGTGAGTTAGTCTTCGCAGGGACCTATGATCAAATTATTAAAGATAAAGACAGCTTGACCGGCCAATACCTGAGCGGCGAGCTTCGTATTCCTGTTCCGAAACGCAGAAGAAAATGGGCGGATTACATCCGTGTTAAAGGAGCAAGAGAGAATAATCTTCAAAATGTAACGGTTGACTTCCCATTGCATGTGTTTACCGTCGTATCCGGTGTGTCTGGATCGGGTAAAACATCCCTGGTGAAGCGCATTCTATACCCTGCATTGCAGAAAGCATTAGGCAGCTACTCTGGCGAGCAGACCGGAATCTTCGATGGCATCGAAGGAGCTATCGATCTGGTAGAGCAGATTGAGATGGTCGATCAAAACCCTATTGGTCGCTCTACGCGTTCAAATCCAGTAACCTATGTGAAGGCTTGGGACGAAGTCCGTGCTTTATATTCCAGCCTGCCGGCAGCGAAGGCAAATGGCTTGAAGCCATCCGCATTCTCCTTCAACGTGGAGGGCGGAAGATGTGAAATGTGTCAAGGCGAAGGTGTTGTGAAGATTGAGATGCAGTTTATGGCAGATATCATTCTTCCATGTGAAGCATGTGGCGGCAAGCGATTTAAACAGCATGTTTTGGATGTCACCTACCAAGAGAAGTCAGTTTCGGATATCCTGGAGCTTAGTGTAGACGAAGCCATCAGTTTCTTTGCCGATCAACCGAAGATATTAAATAAGCTCGGACCTTTGCAGGAAGTAGGACTTGGCTATGTAAAACTCGGGCAGTCCTCCAGCACCTTATCAGGTGGTGAGGCACAACGCATCAAATTAGCATCATTCCTGATCAAAGGAAATAATCAAAAGAAAACCCTTTTCATATTCGATGAGCCGACGACAGGGCTTCATTTCCATGACATCGAAAAGCTCTTGAAGGCATTCAACGCGCTTATCGAGCAGGGAAATAGTGTATTAGTTATCGAGCATAACTTAGACATGATCAAATCTGCCGACTGGGTAATCGATATCGGTCCGGAGGGCGGAAATAATGGGGGTAAGGTCGTATTCGCAGGAACACCGGAAGATCTGGTGAAAGCTGATGACTCTTACACCGGGAAATACTTACTACGTCACCTAAATTCTTAAAATAAATCAAGTACTATGTTAAAAAGAATATACGCAACATTGTTATTTCTAGGCTTTTGTACTATTGCAAGTGCCCAAGTAGAAAGACCGAAGTTGGTCGTAGGCCTAATGGTCGATCAAATGCGATGGGATTACCTGTATCGCTTTGCAGATCGCTACGGTAATGACGGGTTTAAACGCCTGTTAAAAGAAGGGTATTCTTGCGAGAATACGATAATCGACTATGTGCCTACATTTACGGCTATTGGCCATAGTTCGGTGTACACAGGCTCTGTGCCGTCCATCCATGGCATCGCCGGGAATGACTGGATCGAGCAGCAGACGGGAAACTCCATGTATTGTACGCAGGATGATGCGGTTGAAGGCGTAGGGACTATCGAAAAAGAAGGGAAGCAATCTCCTCGTAATCTATTAGCTTCAACGGTAACCGATCAGCTAAAATTAGCAACAAACTTCCATTCAAAAGTGGTGGGTATTGCCATCAAAGACCGTGGCGGTATTCTACCGGCTGGTCACTTTGCCGATGCGGCATACTGGTTTGAAGCCAAGTCGGGCGATTGGATCTCCAGCACCTATTACATGAAGAACTTACCATCTTGGGTAACTAGCTTCAACAAGCAGAAACTAGCGGATAAATACCTTAAACAAGACTGGAATACGCTTTATCCAATCGAAACCTATGCGAACAATAGTGTTGCTGACGATAACGAGTATGAAGGAAAATGGGCAGGAGAAGAGAAACCAACATTCCCTAGAAAAACTTCTTTATTGATGAAAGATGCTGGTTATGAATTGATCAAATCCACGCCTTTCGGAAACCAGATCACTTTAGACTTTGCGAAAGAAGCCATCAAGAACGAACAGTTAGGAAATAATCCAAAAAAAGCGACAGACTTCCTTTGCGTTAGTCTTTCAGCAACCGACTATGTGGGTCACCGCTACTCTTTATCTTCTGTAGAGATCGAAGATATATACTTGCGCTTAGACCAGGAGTTGGCAACATTTTTTAAATACCTGGATCAAACCGTGGGAAAAGGAAATTATACCTTCTTCCTAACGGCTGACCATGCTGCTTCTTATAACTCCCGCTACTTTATGGATATGCGAGGTAATGGCGGATACTTCTTCTCAAGACAATTGCACCGCAGTTTAAATGAGTCTTTGAAAGAAGAATTTGGTGTTGACAATTTGGTAAGAAGCTTAATGAACTATCAGGTTCATTTAAATTATACAGCAATCGAGCAAGCTAAATTGGATGAGGAGAAAGTGAAAAAATCCATTATCAAACAATTGCGTCATGAAGATGGCGTGGCATACGTGGTCGATGTCGAAGGAGGCGAGAATATGCTATTACCTGCTCCATTGCGCGAAAAGATTATCAACGGTTATAACCGCAAACGCAGCGGGGCAATTCAGATTATCACTGAGCCACAATGGTATGATGGAACGCCACGTTCAACCGGTACGACGCACGGAACCTGGACACCTTATGACTCGCACATCCCCTTGGTATTTATGGGCTGGGGAATCAAACATGGAAAGACGAATAAAGTGGTTCATGTAACGGACATTGCGCCGACGCTTTCATCGCTCCTACATGTCATGGAACCCAATGGATCAATCGGCCAACCCATCGTTGAAGTTTTAGGGAACGATTAAAATTAGTACATTTGAGGAACAGGGATTAGTTTACCTATTTATAAATATGCTTTCAAAGAAAACAAAATATGCTATCAAAGCCCTAATGGTATTGGGCAGGAATTTCGGAAAAGAACCTATGCAAATCGGCAAGATTGCTGAGGAAGAACGTATTCCAAAGAAATTTCTAGAACAAATTCTATTAGAGATGCGAAATGCAGGAATTTTGTACTCTAAGAAAGGTGCTGGCGGTGGTTACAGCCTGAATAAAGCGCCAGAGGACATATATTTATCTCAGGTAATGCGTCTAATAGACGGGCCTATTGCGCTGCTTCCTTGTGTCAGCTTAAACTTCTACCGCTCTTGTGAAGAATGTGTGGAAGAGCATGCCTGCGGTATTCGTGATGTATTTGTAGAAGTAAGAAATGCCATGCTACAGATATTAAATGATACCAGCATTTCCCATTTGATCAATAAAGAAAAGGAATTGAATTTAGACGTTGATTCCAACTAGATATTAAGTTTTGAACAGATCAATGAGAGACGTTTGGCGCCTTTCACTGATCTGTTCAAAGCATATCGTTATGCTGTAGGTCTTATAACAGATCGACTAACTTCTCAAAAGCCATCCCACGAGACGCTTTCAATAAAATCATATATCCGGATAAAGGAGCCTGACTTAACTTTTGTCGAAGGTCCTCTGTTGTTTCATAATATTCCGCCTCGCCATCGCGCTGTGCAAAGAAAGCCTTGCCCACAAATATCAACTTGTCAACACCGATTGATTTTGCCTTTTCGATAACCTTGCGGTGCTCGACTTCACTTTCATCGCCCATCTCGAACATATCGCCCAAAATAATCGCTTTTCTATCCGCCTCGATGACTTCGATATTCGCTAATGCTGCAGCCATGCTGCTCGCATTCGCATTGTAATAATCCGCAATAATCGTGTTCTTCTCCGTTTTTACGACTTGCGAGCGGTTGTTTTGCGGAACATATGCACTTAAACCTTGATTGATCTCCTCTGCGTTCAAATCGAAGTGTAAACCTAAAGCAACAGCTGCTAACATATTTTCTGTGTTGTACGCTCCTGTTAAGTGGGTATTGACCTTATAAATGATATCAGCCTGCTCTACCTGTTTCCAGAAAATGGTCAACAAAGGGTCGGCTTTCACTAATCCCCCTTTTACGGAATTATTATCCGAGAAGCCATACCAAATAATATGCTTTAAGTCTCGTGCCTCAGCCATCGCTCTCAATTCGCTATTATCTCCCTGAATAAAGGCTAGACCATGATGTGCCTTCAGAAAGTCATAAAGCTCGCCTTTCGTTTTCTTTACCCCCTCAAACGAGCCGAATCCTTCTAGATGCGCTTTCCCTACGTTGGTGATCAGACCATGTGTTGGCTGTGCGATATTGCACAGAAAAGCAATCTCTTCCTGGTGGTTGGCGCCCATTTCAATAATCGCGATCTCTAGATCCTTTGGTAGCGACAAAATAGTTAAGGGTACACCAATATGGTTATTGAGGTTGCCTTTGGTAGCAAAGGTTTTGAATTTTTGAGATAGCACGGCATGAACCAGCTCCTTCGTCGTGGTCTTCCCGTTGGTACCGGTAATGCCGATAAAGGGGATGCTAAGCTGCTGTCTATGGAAGCGCGCAAGGTCTTGTAAGCTGCTCAATACATCGTCTACGAGAACATAGCTGTCTTTCTCCTGATAATATTCCGGATCGTCAACAACCACATATTTTGCACCTTGCTCTAGCGCCTGCTCAGCAAAACTATTCCCGTTGAACGATTCACCTTTCAAAGCAAAGAAAATACAGTCTTTACTGATTTGTCGGGTATCGGTACAAACCTGAGGGAAGTCTAAATAGAGCTGATAGAGTTGTGCTATTTGCATGGTCTTATTTTTTAACAAAGGTAAGTATGCAATTAGCGAATGCCAATAGAAAGGCACAATTTTTTATCCTAATTCGCTGGATCGGTAGCTCTTGACACTTCTAAATTTTTGCCCATTTGCTCCTTGGCGATCTCCTTCTCCTTACTTGCTACAAATGCGCCTAATGCGAGTCCAGCAAGAAGGCAGAGAAGCGCAATGGTGAGCACCATTTTCTTCTTCTTTGGTTCCATGTTAGTGTGTTTTGTTCAATGTTGTGTGCTTAATATACAGCTAAATACAATAGAATGTTTTCATAATTGTGTAATAATAAATCTTTCATCTATCCATTGAAACACCAAGAGATATAAAAGCTTTTGAGGGCCTTTGAAAACAGACAATTTCAGAAAAAAAGGCAGCCTTTCGGGCCGCCTCTTCCTATCTATTTTTTTCGTCGATAACAATCTTATAAAGACAGGATTTCAACGATACGGGTAAGGTTCGTATTGATTTTGTCGATGTGTTTTATAGCTTTTCCAAACGGCGTGAACTGTACGTTTCCACAAATCAAACCCGCCATTTCGCCTCTTCTACCTTCTAATAGACCTTCAACTGAGGCTACACCCAAACGGCTCGCCAATACACGGTCCATACAAGTTGGTTTACCGCCGCGTTGAATATGTCCTAAGATAGAAACACGTACATCATAGGCAGGGAAGTTTTGCTTGATTTTCTCTGCTACGACCAATCCGCCTTCTTCATCCCCCTCCGCAACGATAATAATACGTGAAGATTTATTCTTACGCGTTTTATCCAAGCGCTTCATGATGGCGTCGTAATCTACTTTCAGTTCAGGAATCAAAACAGCCTCAGCACCCGTACTGATTCCGGAGCGCAAGGCGATCAATCCTGAGTCACGACCCATTACTTCGACAACGAATAAACGATCGTGTGATTCTGCTGTATCACGGATCTTATCCACTGCATCAACAACCGTGTTGATTGCCGTGTCATACCCGATAGTGAAGTCAGTACCCGCCAAATCATTATCGATAGTCCCCGGGATACCGATTACCGGGATGTCAAATTCCTCGATCAATTTAGAAGCACCAGTGAACGTACCGTCTCCACCGATAACGACCAATGCATCTATATTTAGTTTTTTAATGTTTTCGTAAGCTTGTTGTCTGCCCTCGAATGTGCGAAATTCATCGCTACGAGCAGTCTTAAGGATTGTTCCTCCACGTTGTATAATGTTCGCAACGGATTTCGCATCCATCGAGATAATATCTCCATGAACTAATCCGTCGTATCCGCGGCGGATACCAAACATATTAACACCATGGTAAATTCCTGTTCTAACAACTGCACGGATCGCAGCATTCATACCTGGGGCATCCCCTCCTGAAGTTAATACGGCTATGTTTTTTATGTTGCTCATGTCTCAAATATACCAATTCCTTGGCTTTAGTATGTGATTATTGTCTGGGTTGATGTGCAAAATTACATCAAAATCACCAAAAGAACGAGGGAATTCCACGCTAAAGTGTTAATAATAAATCAGGACTGGAATTACTTAGACCCAATCCAAAGCCCTTTCAAACCCAATGCATAACCCAATCAGAACCGCTCTGTAAGGGTTATGATTGGGGTGTAAAAAAGGTTAAGAAGAGGACTGTGTTAAAGAAGGTAGGTAAATGCTTCATTCGCAATCCAATACAAAGAGAAAGGCGCATTATCCGGAGATAATGCGCCTTTCGAATAAAAAAATAGGGGTTTATTTCGCTTTATAAGCGTCTATTGCGCTCTGCAGGTAGGCTGCATAGCTGTCGATATCATAGTTTGCACCGCTTGCCGGAACGAGTAACTGCTCATCAGCACCTACGATCGCATACAAAGGTTGCGAGTTGCTCTGGAAGCGGGTAATTTGGAAGTCGGTATTCTTCTTACCAACGGTATTGATCTTCTTGCCGGTTTCTTTGGAAACATATTGCTCTGCTTCCGGCAATTTCAGGTCATGCTCATCCACATACAGCTCCACCAAGATAAAGTTCTCGTTGATCAGGTTGCGAACTTTCGGATCCGACCATACCGAAGCTTCCATCTTGCGGCAGTTTACACAGGTCCAGCCTGTAAAGTCGATCATCAAAGGCTTATTCTGTGCTTTCGCTGCTGCTAATGCTTCATCGTAATCATAGTAAGGATCGAATCCTTTGATGGTCGCACGGCTGTGGAAATGCGTGTAATGCTTTCTGCTGCTCGCATCTGCCGATCCGCTCGGTGCAGCCGCATGGCTAGCATTGGCAAGATCAAAGTCTTGCGTCCCGATTGGCGGAAGGAAGGCTGCGATAGATTTCAAAGGTGCTCCCCACATACCTGGGATCATGTAAACTACGAATGAGAATACGATGATTGTTAGCATGGTGCGCGGTACAGAAAGATAAGGCAGGTCGCTATCATGCGAGAACTTGATCTTTCCTAATAGGTATAGTCCCATTAAGCCGAATATCACGATCCATAGCGCTAAGAAGACCTCGCGATCTAATAGCTGCCAGTTATAAGCTAAGTCTACATTGGAAAGGAATTTCATTGCCAAAGCAAGCTCTAAGAAACCCAACACGACTTTCACACTGTTCAACCAACCGCCTGATTTCGGCAGTGACTTCAATAAAGAAGGGAACATTGCGAACAATACGAATGGGATAGCCAATGCTAAAGAGAATCCGAACATCCCTACGGCCGGGCCTAAGCGCTCGCCTTTGGTAGCCGCCTCAACAAGTAAAGTACCGATGATAGGTCCTGTACAAGAGAAAGAAACCACGGCTAAACTAGCCGACATAAAGAACAAGCCGATCAAACCGCTCTTGTCCGAGTTGGAGTCGATCTTGTTCACGAATGAACTTGGCAAGGTGATTTCGAAGGCACCGAAGAAGGAAGCCGCGAATACCACCAATAAAAGGAAGAATAGGAAATTGAAAATACCATTGGTAGACAGGGCATTCAACGCCTCCGCACCGAATGCAATGGTGATCAACATTCCTAAAGCTACATAGATCACAATAATGAACAAGCCATATAAAAAAGCTTGAGATACCGCTTTGCTCTTGCTGCCGGATTTCTTGGTAAAGAAAGATACCGTTAGAGGTACCATCGGGAAGATACAAGGCATCAGGAATGCAGCGAATCCGCCGATAAGACCGGCGATAAAGATTCCCCAAAGGGATTTAGACTCTTCTGGAGCGGCGGTAGCAGCAACAGTACTTGTAGCCGTCGTGTCTTGCGAGACCGTATCTTGACCGTCGGAGAAGACAACGTCTTCCGTGGAGAATAAAGTATCTTGATCTTCTGTTGTTTCCACTTCTCCCGTTCCAAAGTCTACATCTTCGTAATTGATTAAAGAATCTTGGGCGAAGCTACTTAGAGGGGATGTTGTGCTGAGGAATAGCCACGAGAGGGCGATAAATAGGAATTTTAATTTGCTCATATTCGAAAATTAAAGTCCAAACATACAAAAAGGCAGGGGATTCCCTGCCTTTGTAGATTGTAATTCTTAAAGTTTTACTTTATGGTTACAGCAAACTCGTACTCATCTGGTGGAAGACAACGCTCTTTATCACATGCCATGAACGATGCAACACCTTTAACTGTAGTAGGTTTGTTGTTAGCAAGTTTCACCTTTTGTTGGAATACAACTTCACCGTTGTAGTAAGGAAGGTTCATCTTGAACACATCCTCGAATTTTGTTTTAGGTTCTTTTGCTAGTGTTTTACCTTGAACTTTAGCTCCGTTTGCTGGAGTGAAAGTGAAGGATGTTGACTCTGGACCACCGGCAGGAACGTTCATGCCGTAAATGTGCCATCCTTGTTCAACGTTTGCTTTGATCAAAATAACTGCCTCATTGTTAGCTAGCTTTTTGAATCCTACTGACCATTTTACTGGGTTATGAACCTGTGCCATAACGCCGGAAACGGCAAATACTAAAAACGCAATTAATAAATTTATTCTTTTCATGTAAATTACTTTTATATATTGACTTGTTGACGCCAATAAAGTTTAAATCAAAGTTAGGATTTATAATGAAATTTAATTCTATGTAATCGATTTATTGCAAAAGAAATTCGACTTCCTTAAAATAAAATGTTGATATCTGGTAATTTCTTAATAAATGAAGTTTTCCATCCGGACTTACCTCTTTTATTTCAGCTTCGAAGGTTTCATCGCCCGCACGATAAAGGCCCGTCTGACCACGTAAGAATAGATTTTTATTATACTCTTCGAGTAATTGATCTGTCGATATTTCCTTTTTCTGCAGTCTACTATAAAGCTGATGAATATGTCTTATGATTGCTTCACAAGCCGTTTCGAGGGAGGGCAGACGATAAGAAGTTTCGCGTAGAATGGAGCTTGCTTTGTGTTTGATTTCGGCTGGAAAGTTTTCTTGATTAGCATTGACTCCAATACCTACGATAGCGTGTTTAATACCTTTCGAATTGCTCGTGTTTTCAATCAATATCCCGCATACTTTTTTATTGTTTATCATGATGTCGTTAGGCCACTTGATTTTTGCATCGATTTGTAACGAATGAAACCAATGAATTAGCCCTAGACTGATGCACATATTGAGGATAAAATGATCATGCAGTTTAAGGAAAGTAGGATATAGCAATAAACTGAAAGTTATATTGGCATTTTCCTCTGATAACCAGGTGCTGTCGCGTTGTCCACGTCCGTTTGTTTGCTTTTTTGCCATAATGGCAGTAAACTCAGGAAGTGGCTTGAAATTTGACAGTTGAGTTTTAAAATAATCGTTTGTGGAAGTGACCTCGTCTAAAACAATTAAACTTAGGCGTAGTGAATCTCCCGAAAATGTGTTATTTTGCAAAAGATAATATCATTTAAAAATTTATCAGTCAAAAGTATAATAAATCTTGATGAGTAAAAACAAAAAGTCTTCGTTGTCCGAGAAGCTAGCCGATGTTGTGATACATGGGATGCAGGAAAAGAAGGGTAATGAAATTGTGAGGTTGGATATGCGCGAAGTTAATGGGACATTGTCTGATTATTTTGTTATCAGCCATGCCGACTCCAACGTGCAAGTCAATGCAATAGCCAAAAGTGTAGAAGAAGAAGTGTATAAATCCTTTGGTCAAGATCCTTGGCACAAGGAAGGGCACGGTAATGGCGAATGGGTTTTACTTGACTTCGTTGATGTTGTCGTTCATATTTTTAAAACCGAAACAAGGGAGCATTACAGAATTGAAGATCTGTGGGGCGATGCCCAAATTAGCACTTACCAAAGTGCATAGTGAGAATAAGTGAAACGTAGTTTAAGTGTATAAATGAAGAAAGTTCCTAGTAAAAAAATTACACCAATGCCACCAAAATTTAATATGATTTGGCTTTGGATTGCAATGATTGTAGGCTTCATCGGGCTTCAGTACCTCTTCAGTGGGGATGGTGCGAAGAAGACAACCTACAAAGAATTCGAAACCAAGATGCTTATCCCCGGAGATGTGGAGAAGCTAGTTGCATCAAAAAGCAACGACTTAATAGATGTTGAAGTATATATCAAGAAAGATAAATTAGCCGACGAGAAATATAAAGATGTTGCGCCAAATCCAAATGCGCTTTCTTTATCGCCGAGCGTAGGACCTCAGTATAAATTTACGGAGCCTTCTGCGGAGATCTTGGAAGGGAAGTTAAAAGCATCGCAAGATAGTTTAGCTGCCGACCAACCGAAGATTAGCGTGTCTTACGAAGATAGATCGAACCCATGGGCGGGATGGTTTATTTCGTTTATGCTTCCATTGTTAATTATCGTAGCGATCTGGATCCTTCTGATGCGCCGTATGAACGGTGGTGCTGGAGGCGGTGGCGGTGCAATCTTTAATATCGGCAAGTCAAAAGCACAATTATTTGATAAAGAATCTCAAATCAACATTACGTTCAATGACGTTGCTGGTCTTGAAGAGGCGAAGCAAGAGGTTATGGAGATTGTTGATTTCTTGAAAAACCCGAAGAAGTACACCGATTTAGGAGGTAAAATTCCAAAAGGAGCCTTATTAGTAGGCCCTCCGGGAACGGGTAAAACCTTATTGGCAAAAGCGGTTGCGGGTGAAGCACAAGTTCCTTTCTTCTCCTTGTCAGGTTCTGACTTTGTGGAGATGTTTGTTGGGGTTGGTGCATCTCGTGTGCGTGATTTGTTTAAGCAAGCAAAAGAAAAAGCACCATGTATCATCTTTATCGATGAGATTGATGCGATAGGTCGTGCTCGTGGCAAGAACTCCATTATGGGAGGAAATGATGAGCGCGAGAATACATTGAACCAATTATTGGTGGAGATGGATGGTTTCGGTACGAACTTAGGGGTTATTATCCTTGCAGCAACGAACCGTTTAGATGTATTGGATTCAGCTTTATTGCGTCCAGGACGTTTTGATCGTCAGATTTCTATTGATAAGCCAGACTTGATTGGTCGTGAGCAAATCTTTAATGTGCACTTGAAGCCATTGAAATTGGCGGAGGAAGTGGATGCGAAGAAACTTTCGGCACAGACTCCAGGTTTTGCGGGGGCAGAAATTGCGAACGTTTGTAACGAAGCGGCTTTGATTGCAGCTCGTAAGAACAAGAAAGCGATCAATATGCAGGATTTCCAAGATGCGATTGATAGAGTAATCGGAGGTCTTGAGAAGAAGAATAAAATTATCTCTCCTGAGGAGAAAAAGATCGTTGCTTACCACGAGGCAGGTCACGCGATTGCGGGCTGGTTCTTGGAGCATGCGGATCCTTTGGTTAAAGTATCGATCGTTCCACGCGGTGTTGCGGCATTAGGTTATGCGCAATACCTGCCAAAAGAACAGTTCTTATATACGACTGAGCAGTTAATTGACAGTATGTGTATGACGATGGGTGGACGCGTTGCTGAAGATATTACTTTCGGAAGAATCAGTACCGGTGCTCAGAACGACTTAGAGCGTATCACGAAGTTAGCATATGCGATGACGGCTGTATATGGTATGAACGATAAGGTAGGGAATGTATCCTTCCGCGATAGTTCGGAGAACAGCCAGTTCCAAAAACCTTATTCAGACCAAACGGCTGAGTTGATCGACGACGAAGTACGCGTATTGATTTCGACGGTTTACGATAGAACAAAAGAATTGTTGTTGTCGAAACAAGAGGGATTGATCAAAATTGCTGAGAAGTTATTAGAAAAAGAAATCTTATTCCAACAAGACTTAGAAGAGATATTGGGTAAACGTCCGTTCCAAAATAAGACGACTTATGATGAGTTTGTGAATGGTGGAGCAGATGGAGGCGGCGTTCCGCAGACGGATTTATCATTGCCGTCGAGTGATCACGGTGATGTTCCGCAAAGTTCGCCTGATAATCAGTCTAGTCAAGAAAACAATCAATAATACTTAACAGACATGGTTTACCAACCATGTCTGTTCTTTATATATGAATATTCGAAATACAACAGCCAAAGAGAAGATGCTGAAGAAGATTCGGCAAGCCCTGCTTCAAAAGCGTGAGAATCCTAATCCTGCTTTTGAGGATAGTCCTTTGTATAAGGACGAGGAAGATCCTTTGGATGTGACCTTTGCTCGTGAGTTTACTAATGTTGCCGGACAGTTCGTTTACTGCGATGGAGAAATCAATCTGATCGAGAATCTGATTATCCTTTTGGAGAAATTGAAATTGACGAAGCTATATGTATGGGATAAGAACTTGCAGAAGTTCTTAGATCAGTATGGCTTTCCGTATCATAAGCATAGAACAGACTTTGATGATATTGAGGTCGGTGTCACGGCATGTGAGGCGCTGATTGCGCGAAACGGCAGTATTTTGATTAGCAATGCCGACGCTTCCGGTAGAAGATTGAGCGTTTATCCTCCTGTGCATATCGTTATTGCAAAGACATCACAATTAGTAATGGATATCAAGCATGGTATGGCGTTGATGCGCGAGAAGTATGGAAACGATTTGCCTAGCATGATTACAACCATTACTGGCCCCAGCCGCACGGCGGATATCGAGAAGATGTTAGTACTCGGTGCGCATGGTCCGAAAGAACTATACCTTTTACTCCTAGAAGATAGATTTTAATGCTACAATATTATATCTTAAATATGCCTGTTGCAAGTGTAATTTTCGCACTAACAATTGGCCTTAGTATTTATGTGTTTTCCAATCCGGAGTGGTTTGGACGATTGATGTTGCATCCCTACTCAATTCATCGCGACAAAAGCAGATGGTATCTGATTTTGACTAGTGGGCTGATCCATAAAGATTGGATGCACCTGTTGTTCAATATGATTACCTTCTACTATTTTGGTTTTGGCCTGGAAGGGATATTTGTTGAAGTAAGCGGCCCGATCGGGCATTTATGGTTTGCTTTATTGTATGTGGTAGCCTTGGTGTTGAGCGATATCCCTACGATTAGACAGCAGAAGGATAACTATGGCTATCATAGTTTAGGTGCCTCAGGTGCTATTAGTGCGGTGTTGTTCAGTTATATCTTATTCTATCCGAAGATGATGTTGGGGATTTTCATGATTATTCCGATGCCGGCTTATCTTTTTGCATTTCTGTATTTAGGATATTGTATCTGGGCGTCGAAGAATGCTAGAGATGGGATTAACCATGACGCGCATTTATTCGGGGCATTGACCGGAGTTGTATTTACATTGATACTCTACCCTTGGATCTTTAAGCATTTCATCGGGCAGTTTATAGGATAGGTTGTACAAGAAAAGATATTGAATCGGCGTGGTCTCCCCACGCCGATTTTGTTTTTAGCCCAGCCGGCTTTGTCGATCGAGACTACGGAAGTGTATCGCTTCTGCGAGATGCTCGTTTTTGATATCGATGGATTGTTCTAGATCGGCGATTGTTCTGGCAACTTTTAAGATGCGATCATAAGCTCTTGCCGATAGGTTAAGGCGCTCCATGGCAGACTTGAGGAGGCCTTTCCCAGTTGCGTCGATCAAACAGATTTCTCGTATTTGTTTCGCGCGCATCTGTGCATTACTATGAATGTTGGCAATGCCTTTGAATCTCGATTCCTGTATGCTTCGCGCTCGGATGACGCGCTCTCGAATAGCCTCGCTTTTCTCCGCTTTGCGGGTTTCCAATAATTCGTTGAACTCTACAGGGGTAACTTCGATGTGTATGTCTATTCGATCGAGAAGCGGCCCTGATACCTTGCTCAGGTATTTTTGAACATTGGCTGTGCCACAGATGCAGGGACGGTTGGGATGGTTGTTGAATCCGCAGGGGCATTCATGCGTTGCCTTGTTTGCTTTTTGAACAACAAATCAATAAACCTCTGCTGGTGTCGATGCCATTAAATCCAACGACTCTTGGAGAACATATCAGGAAAAGAAGATTGGAGCTAAGACTGTTTCAAAAGGAAGTAGCGGCAATATTCAATGTTAGCGAAGACTGTGTTACATATTGGGAGAACAACAGAAGTGAACCTAAAATTCAGTACTATCCACTCATTTTCGGGTTCTTGGAATACTGCCCGTTTGAACTTGATACATCTACTCTCATGGGGAGGATAAAAGCTTATAGATATTTGAACGGGCATAGTCAAAACTGCTTAGCAAAGATGGTAGGTGTTGACCCTTCTACAATCCTTGCGTGGGAAAAAGGGAAAGGCCGTGTGTCTGAAAGATTGAAGGTGCTGTTGGCGAGTTATGAATTTAATATAAATCATCAAGAAGTGGAAACTTTAGAATAAATCGTAAAACTGTAAATACAAAAACTACAACTTAGGAGCTTTAGTAAAAAATAAACCATCAATTACTAACGAATTCGGATACCTAAAAGAATCAAAGGATGACTGTTTGCTTTAATACTGCGACATATAAAAGTGTAGGTCTATGATTAGCACCAAGACAGGTATACATAGCATTGCTGGTAAAAATGCGAGACGAACAAAAAGAGTTAACGAGTATTGGAACGGCTTTTTGAAGTTACATTGGATGTCCGCCTTTCGGCTCGGTCCCTAGCGGATCCGAAGTGCAAGAGCCGAAGATAGGAGCCTGATAACCAAACTATTGCAACGGCAAATATTTAGGGTCTGTCCCTGTGCATTCAATAATCCCCTGCAACAAACTCTGCCATACCACCTTGAAAAAAGGGTGATTTGGATTTCGTTCGTAATCAACCTGAGCAGCATGATACTTCCCATTTGCATCGGGATTGCTGTCATTGATAAAGAATTTGTTTGCAATAAAAGAAAGAATCCCTTTCTTGCCATGTCCCTTTTCAGGATGCTTCAATACATCAACCTTTAGATGGTTGTAGTCAAATGTGAACTTCCCCCAATTCTTCACATCATTGCCGTGCATATCAAAAGTAATCTTTTCAATATTTCCATCAGCCAATCTAATATTCAATAGCGGTTCCAAAATCCTGTTGTATGCACCTACTTTCATAGCTGTCAAGCCCCCATTATAAGAATGATTGCCAACCTTGCTGAGCATGTCAAAGGTGAAAAACGCACTCAACCGACCTTCCCCATAAATATTGCCCACCAAGGCTGCCGTCATATTCTTGTTTCTGCGCAAAACAGTTGTATCGTTGCTGACATTCCTCAATGTCCCCCTGATATTTTTGAACTCTATTTTTCCTTCCCTAAAGTACTTATCGCTGATCTGTGCATAACTGAGGTCTATGCCACTTACTTTTACCGCCTTTACAGAAAATGGCAAGCCTACCTTCATCAGCTGTTGGGCTGGCGATTGACCCACCTTGGACACGTTCTCCAATTGGTAGCGTTTGTCCTTGGAAAGATCAAAAACTCCACCGACAACATGAGCACTATCGGCCTCAAATAATTTTTCTGCCAATAGTTTCTGCAAATTTATGCCTGTAATCCATGTTGAATCCAGGTCCAGTTCTATCCTTGGTTTGTTCAGTTTGTCCTGTTTTGCAAAAGCCTCCAAGCTCAATGTAGGCTGCAAGCTCAACTTGGAAATCTGTGCATTCCGATTTTTTGAGCTGAACTTTAGGTCTTTGAAGCTAAATGTATAGGGTGCCCCCTCCAAATTGGTCTTGAACCGCCGAATGTGCAATGAAATATCCTTGGAATACAGAAACCTCGTGCTGTCAGAGCCCGAATGTTCATCAATCAGAAAATTGTTAATTGCTAAGTCAACCTCATTTACCTTTTTTGGTTTAGTACCTTCCTTATTTAGGTCTGCAATTTCCAAATCAATGCCATTCGCCCGAAACTCATCTACTCCCAATGATTTAACACGATCTTTGATCATAGCATAAGGGTCTTTTTCTTCCTTTTTATCTTTATTATAAGGTCTGTCTCGGAGTAAAACCTTCGCTTTAAAGGAGTCCAAAGCAATGGTTCCGATATAGATTTTTTTATTGACCAATATACCCCATACACTGACACCACTAATCGCCAAACGATCCGCCCTAGCTTCAAACCTAGTATTGGGCGCTTTTTTGGCGTTATCCAGCCTTATATATGCGGCACTATCATTTTTGAGAAGAATGTCTTTTATTGTAAGGTTACCACCCGCTAAATCCAATTCCAGGTCACTGTACTCAATGCTATAAAGTCCTTCGGAGGATTTGGTGATTCCTTCTTTGAGCTTCTTGTCCAACATGGGCTCCAATTTATAAGAAACAAAATATAGTCCCTCTAATGTCAATAAAATCAAGGCAGCAAGGATGCCTACCCAGATTTTCCATCTGTGTGATTTTTGTTTGGTATCCATTATTTAAAGAACACATAAGGAAAGGGGATTGTTTTGTTGATAGCTCTGGTATTCAACAGAATGCCAGAGCTGGAGTTTCAGAACACCAAGGTTTGTTGATAGAGGGGCCAAGGGTGTTGGCAACACGAACGCCATGGTTGGTGTCCTCACCAAGCATGCGTAGGAATAATGCCATTAGATGGCCGTATGACGTTACTTTTAGGTGGAAAACTAACCAAAACGTTTGCTCATTTAAGGAGGCATGTCGCACTGGTCCAACTCACATGGACAAAATGCCCATAATAGTTTCACAACTACAAAGAGGCGGTTGACATGGCTGTTAGGTCAGGATCACAGGAGCTGCTGCCAAGCATTGCTGTACTCAGCAGCTCCCTGCTCCTTGCTTTCTGGTGCAACCTGGAGGCAGGGAAGCTAAATGAAAGGACCCGGGCAAGGATGTTCATGGACTTGCAGTCCAGGATCACCAGGGCCCAGCTCCACTCCAGGATCGACAGTGTCGGGGAAATGGAATCGGGCGACCTGTTGGTGCGGGCGGGATCGAATGCTCAGGAAACCGTCCAATTGCTAGGTAACTCCTGGATCTCTGCCCTGCTCACGGCAATCCGGATAGCAGCGGCCTTGGCCCTCCAGGGGAACCTCGACCCCCAGCTTACCCTGATAATCCTTTTCCTGCTACTGTTGGGGCTGCTTTCCCGGGCCTATTTCCGGAAACTCAGGAGGCTGAACAGCTCCCTGAAGGAAAGTGAAGGGAGACTGGGTAAACTCATGCAGGAAAACTTCCGGAGCAGGCTCTTCATTCGCCAACTCAACAGACAGGCTGAACGATGGGAAATGCTTCAGCAGGAAAACGGAGCTATATTCGGCCAAAGAATGGCACTCCTGAACTTTTCGACCCGCTCCCGGGGGATCCTTGGCACGTTCCTGCAGATCGGTTATCTCTTTACGTTCACCTGTGGGCTCTTTAAACTGCAGCAGGGAGCGATATCCTTTGGAACAATGACCGCTTTTTTGCAGCTTGTTGGACGGATACAGGGACCTTTCGTCTCCCTGTTGGCTCTCATTCCATTAATGGTCCGCTCTCGCACGGCAATGGAAAGAGGCACCCAAGCCCTTTCGGTCCCCCAGGAGGTTCCGGCAATCGGATCCCCAACGGAAGCTGAGGTCAAGGGGATGGAAATCTCGAGGGTGGAATATGGGTACGGGGACAAGACCCTGCTCAATGGATTGTCCTACATTTTCAGCAAAGGCGCGCCAACATCGATCTTGGGACCGAGCGGCAAGGGTAAATCGACTCTTTTGAGGATCCTGATGGGCCTCCATCGCCCAATTTCCGGCCAAGTCTTGCTCCTCACCGATGCCGGGCCGATCGACATGTCCCCCGATCACCGTGAAAAAATAGCATTTGTCCCCCGGGGCGACAAACTCCTATCGGGAACCGTACTCTACAACCTGATCGGAAAGGGTAGGGAACTGACAGGGGAGAGGCTGGAAGAAGCTTTAAGGACGGCATGTGCGGAATTTGTTCACGACCTTCCCCAAGGGCTACTTACCCAGGTGGGTGAGGGTGAATATGCTTTGTCCGAGGGACAGGCGCAAAGGATCGGGATCGCCAGGGCCCTACTGCAGGATTCAAGGGTGTGGTTATTCGATGAGGTCACCTCATCGCTCGACAGGAGCACCGCAGAGGTGGTCATGAGGAACCTCCTGAAGGCTGGTTCGGAAAAGGTGGTCATCTTTGTGACACATGATCAGTCGCTAGCGAAACTTTGCGCACAAAAAATCTATATTTGATTAACTAAAAATGTAAAGAAATGTCACCTATTACTCCATGCCAGTATTTTAGGATTGCCGACCACCTGGTCCGGGTCCATTGGAACATGAATGTCGATCTTGGCAGGACCCTCCCGAGCTTTAGGCCATTTCTGGCCAACTGCACGGCTGGGGAGCGGGCCCTTATGGACATCGAGGTCTCCGATTCCCCGCAGCAGCGTGATATGGAGGGATTGGAGAGACTTAACGATGTCGATTACATCCTGGACGAAAGGTTTGTCCTTGAAAGGGCACCTGAGTCCTACCTTACAAGCATCCTTTCAGGCGACGGTGAAAAGAAATGGACCATGGAGAGCTCCTAAACTACGATAACCCGGCAGTAAGGGCATTTGAGGACGGTTCCATTTACATTTATGGGACATCCTGGAGCGGTAAGAAGGACTGCTACCTCAACCAGAGGGCAAGGCTTGCGGGCATTACCAGGCTGGTCCAAGGACCCGTGAACGAATTCTCACAAAAAAAAAGGGGACGGATGCGCTTGTCGCCCTTCTTCCAAGCTGTTCGGGGATCAGGTGGGATGAAACGATCTATTCACGTATGGTCGGGGTGCTGGGCAAGCTCATTGAATGCGTTCCGGTCGGGGAACTGGTAAACCTACCGGAAAGGGCGGGAGTTGAGCTACATTTTGGTGCGATTAGGGAATCCTGCAGAAAATAGGTCGGTGGCACCTCCATTACCATTTCGGGATAAGTCCACGCGGCCGATCCATGAGAACATAGACATCTATTATTATTGACAAATTTTGTGATCGAACAAATCTGCCCATTGATCCCTAGAACCAGACTATAGAAGTAAGCGTACCACCCTATTTGCTTCGAAAAGATCAAAAGGTTAAATGAAGTCTCCTTCAAAAGCCCGATGTCAATTTTTATGGTTAAGTAGGTGTGTCCGTTAATTTTATTACCTGTCCTGTGCCGGACCAACAAGTTGTAGTTAATATTTCTGGTCGTTCCCACTAACAAGATTTGACTGCTAAATATAGAAAACCAGCGATTTGGAAAATAGTTAATTTCATTTTTTTGGATTTTCGCTTCAAAAGCCTTGCTATACAAATAAGTATTAATCTTGCAATTATTGTGGGTTACGAAGTTAAATTATCAGCAAACCGTCTTCGATATGATGTTTGTGTTATCAAATACGTTTTGATATCTAGATCATATTTAAATTTAGAATAATGTGTTTCTAATGATCCCAACAAAAAGGTGTACATTTCAGGTTGCCAGTTTGTTCTATTAATGGATTTAAAAAACCAGTCATTAATAAAACTTTCAAATTGGGGCGTTGTTTTAGGAAGATTTAAAATCGTTTATGAATTAAGGAATTCGGATGCATGCCGTAAATCCATACATGAGGACCATAGATATCAATCAACTGTGGAAAAAGTATATAAATGTTCCTAATTCAACATTTGGTAGTTTAATTAATAATAAAAGACAATGAATAAAATAGTTTTATGTTTTGTATGTCTTATATGTCTATCTTCCTGTGTTGTCCAGAAGCTTCATCAGGATTTAAATAATCCATTTTATTCCACATGTCACATTGGGATGCCTGGCGAAAATAATTTTATTTTTAGCAATGACAGTCTTTTTTATTACTGTCAAACTGTTCCAGGCATTTACTCGGAGGGATATTATAATTGGATAAGTGATGGTTCCATAAGGTTTGTTAGCAGACAGAGTATTCCAGATTCCAGTGCTAAGAAAGTCGTGTATAATAATATTAGTGGCAAAATCGCTGTATTAAAAGGTAAAAGGCTTTATTTTAATGGTTTCACCCTTTTTCTAAAAGAAAGAAGAAAGTATCTACAGTCAATAAGATTTCTCCAGAAATGAACTTCTAGGCTATGAAATTGGACGTTAAAAACGATAGTAGCCATGGAAGAATATGCTTCATAGCAAACAAATATTGTGCAATTCCGATTTAAATGTTTGGTTTCAAGGTTACGGTAGTAAATATAATTATGGATTTATATTTTTTTTTCCTGCTGGGAATGCATCAAACTGGCAAAGCATTGATTACTAATCTCATTTCCTAAATTCTGAAGATGCTAACTATCCGTTATTCTATTCTTCAAAAGATAACTGGAAGAATCCTATAGAAGAACTTTTCTCCACAATGGAATATAAGTGACTTTGATTCAGAACTAATTCAACTGACATTTACCATTTAATTCCAATTGTAAATGAAATTTAATTCAAATCCAGGTACATTTGACAATCTGGTGCTCAACATTAATTGAAGGTTCTTATTCAGAAACCATGGAACCTCCTTCTGCCGTCGAATTCAAATATTCCAAAAGCGTTGACTTTGTGTTTTATGAACCTTTAGGTGACTTCTCATGGTAAAGTTCAAGATTCAAGTTCCATTGTGTCAGAAATGAGCCAATCCATAGGGGGGAACATTTAAAATGTATAAGAACGACTTTTAAACCTGCTGGGAGCATCATCCAAATGTAATGAATCTTCTGGTAATAGTAGTAAAACTGAGGAATTAAAGAATTTGGTTCTACGTAACAATGGTATTAAAGTTTAAATGAGTGTAGAAGACTTTTTTTATTTTGAAAAACAAAAATAGTGAAACTGATTTTGAAGCTATAACAAGTTGATCTCAAGCAATTTAATGTAGAGATGTTTTGGGGTTTGAGAACGAAGAGATACAACTAATCCCCAAATCAATGGTGAGAAAATTAACAAGCGACTAAGTGAATTCATCATCTACTTTGAAAAGTAAGTACGAATTTTTTTGTGAAAAGCTTGCTGGTTGTTTTTATAGTATCCCAAGCTAGCGTAAATGTAGCTAATGCAGGTTTCGAAATTATATATTTTTAGGAAAAAAAACACCTCTTTCCTATACATCAAGAAACATTTCAAGCTATTTATAAGCCCATTGAAAATGATTTGACGTATTGTTCTGAAAACTTAATGATTTCTTTATCTCAATGATTTTTGTTTTCATTCGATTTTATGTGCATAAGCTGACAGTCTGTCCATACCGAACAGCCAGTGTTTGTTCCTCAATAAAGTTTTACCAGCAATCTACCGCTATTTGAGAGGTCCATTTTGTATCAAAATAATGGGTTTTTTGATACAAAATGGACACTTATAAAACAAATTTTATTTTATCTCATTCGGATAGGGTACTTTTTTGCCGGTTGCTTTAAAAGTTGGTAATTGGGCGTCCCAGGTTTTAAAGCTTTCGGTTAGCAGGTTGCTTAGAACCTTAACTTTCTTTTTGTGCTGTTTGGAGATATCTTTTGTTTCACCGATATCCTCGCGAAGGTTATACAACTCCAATTTCTGATTTTTCATATCATAAACCATTTTATAATCGCCTTGACGAATCGCCGAAAAGAAATTAATACCAGGGCCATCCTGCACAATCCATTTATTCGGAATATTCCAAACCAGATTACGGCTATTCCAAGAATTATCTTGTTTGCCGTTAATGAGGCTCACCAAACTCTTGCCATCTATTTTCTTTTGCACTAAAGGGTAATCCTCAATACCGGCCAATTCCAATATCGTAGGGAATAGGTCTTCCACAATCACGGGCGATTCGGTACTTCTGGCCATATGGTTATTCGCATTTTTAATCAATAAAGGAACGCGGATTCCCCCCTCATACACCGATCCTTTTCCGGCGCGCAGCGGTAAGTTCTGGGTATGATCAGGTCCTGAACGTTGCGGATTCCGGCTAAGTCCGCCGTTATCACTCAAGAAGATAATCACTGTATTTTCATACTGCCCATTATCCTTTAAGAACTGAACAATATCACCGATGCTCTTATCAAATCCTTCCACTAAGGAGGCATAGCCCGCCTCTACCGGATCTAGCCCTTTATCCAGATACTTCTGTACAAAACGAGGATCAGGCATAATAGGCACATGCACCGCATAGTTAGAGAAATTTAAAAAGAAGGGTTCTTTCCGTTTAATAGGCTCCTTCAAGGTTTTAATGGCTTCTAAGGTTAAAGCTTCCGTCAGGAATGTATCTCTCCCATGATATTCCATTAAATCAGGAACCGCCTGATAGCTGGCTTTGCCGGGCATATTGCCATAATTTTCCTCACCATAATAGCTTTGCGGGTGTCCGGCAGAGTGACCTGCAATATTCACCATAAAGCCCAGGTTCAAGGGGGTTGCTCCTGGCGTACCTGCGGAGCCCCAATGCGCCTTGCCGATATGAATGGTATAGTAGCCATTATCTTTTAAGATCTGCGGAAAGGGCGTTGCATATACCGTATGTGGGACATTGGGATCCGGACTCATGCCGTTGATATTCCAATCCGGCGGTGTCAGCATGTCATCTGGATTATCCGTTGGTTTATTTGCCGTTGGATGCGTCCAATTGGTCACTTTATGATGGGCGGCATTTAAGCCCGTCAGCATACTGACCCGCGAAGGGGTACAAACTGGCGTTGCATACGCATTGGTGAATTTGGTTGCTTCTTTAGCCAAGGCTTCCAAGTGCGGGGTATGGAACTTACGGTTTATCGGCGTTACTTCTTTATAGAAAGGCTCAGAAATATCCTGCCAGCCTAAATCATCAACAAAGAAGACTACAATATTGGGTTGCTTAGCCTGCTGTGCTTGCGCTGAGCACCCCAAAAATAGGTAGCCCAAAACCGTGCAATAACTGAGGATTAAATTAATTCGTTTCATATACATTCAAGGTTGTAAGCGTAGGAGTTCCTACTGCTTGGTCTATTAAAATACGGATGGATTTACAAGTTACGGCTTTTTCTAACAGAATAATATGCTTATTGCCAATAGCACTTCCGGTATAGATCGTTGTCCATTTTCCTTTGACTTGCGCCTGAACACGGAACGCACGTACCTTCTGCCCTTCCCAAAGATCCTCCCCCAGCACAATGCGACTTATAGCCTGATTACGATTAAATTGCAGCTGATTTGTGGACTTTTTAGCGCCCTGCACCGGATCTTTATACAGGCGGGCTAGTTCCTGCCCAAATTCCTGCATCCTGATGTGGTCAGCTTGCGGAACAAGTCCGCTGGTATCCGGTGTAAGCCCTAAGATTAAGGTTGCATTCCGACCGACCGATTTATGGTACATATCCAACAGCTTGGCCGTTGAAAAGATACTGTGTTCGTCGTTGGGTTCCCAGAACCATTCATGGCGACCATTATCGCCGCGTAAAGGCGCATCGGCCATAGCCGGCATAAAATAAGCTCCGTTCGGATCCCCCGTTTTTAAGAGCTCATATTTGTTCTCCCAAATAGCCTTTGGCGCGCTCTCACCCGAACCTGTATGTGAAAAGGGGAAAGTGGACCAGCAGGGATAATTAACGGTTCCCGATTCCGAACCGCCCCAGCGTGCTTCCGCCAATTGATCGTTATGATAGAACAGACAATCAGGTTGGAATTTCTTAACGATAGGCAATACATCCGGTGCTCCTTTGTCCGGATGGCTAGCACCACCATCAAACCATATTTCAAACAAAGGACCATACCATGTGCATATTTCTTTGACCATCTCTTCCACCATCTGGTTATAGAACTTTTGGCGTTGCTTTTGCATTTCTCCATGCCCAGCCACAACAAAATCATGCACCCCTAAAAAAGAATTCCATCGGATCCCTAAATACACGCCCGGTTCTAATCCATGCTTTCTACAAGCTTTGATAAAATCTCCTACCAAATCTTGCTTTCCGTTGGTCCAACCCAAAGCTTTCGTATTATAGGGGTTCACCTTCGAAGGATAAAGGGCGAAGCCCGTTTCATGGGTAGCCGTAATGAGGGCAAATTTCGCACCGGCGGCTTTCGCTGTCAGCACCCATTGCTCCACATCCAATTGCTTCGGATTAAACTGATGGATATCCGCCACAGGCGTAATCCTGTTTTGCCCTTGGCTGTATGCTTTCCCATCAAACACGTGCAGGTCATAATGGAAGATTACACCCAATTCGGCCTGTTGCCAGGCCAATTGGGCTTTATTAGGTTTAGGTAACTCCTGCGCTTGCAGGCTTGCTCCAACGAAGCAAAGCAGGCCAGCAAGCAAGGTTGTAGTAAGCTGCTTAATACCCATCATTCTGCTCTAAATTTGGGTTCGCGTCAATCTGTTGCAATGGAATAGGGTATAACACCTGATGGTCTTTAGCCGAATATCCACGAGAACGGGCCGAGCTGATAAACTTACCATGCCGGATGAGGTCCTCCCGGCGTAATCCTTCCGAATAGAACTCACGTCCTCTTTCGGCCAATAGGAAATCGCGTAAGCCCTCCTTGGTTGGGTAGCTGGCTAAGGTAAGTGTAGCTGCATTTGCCCGCTGCCGAACGGCATTTATTAAATCGATAGCTTCTTGTGTAGGGCCTGACAGCTCGTTTAACGCTTCTGCCCTACTTAATAAAATATCGGCATAGCGAATGTAAACAATATCATTGCCCATGGCTTCACCAACAGCATTCGGATCAGGCCAATATTTAAAACTACGCACATTGTCTAAGGCTTTTCCAGCAGCATCTTCCAACAATTCAACGTTTTTCCCGGAAATATCCGTATACGAACGAATCAGTAACTCCCGTCGGCGGTCATTGGCATCAAAAGTTTTATAAAAAGCTGAATAGGTACGGAATTGTGCACCGAAATTAATTTGATTGGACAGGATCGGGTAATTAGGCGGAAATGCATGCGCCATGTAGTTATTGTGGTAACCACTTTGTGGTAAACAGGGTGCCCGGAAAATAAACTCCTTATTACTCTCGCCCAAGACGTTAAATAACTTGGTATAATCGGCATACAGTTCATACTGTTTGCCATCGATTACCTGTTTGGTCACCTCGGCAATCTTGGCCCAATTTTTCTCTTTTAGGTAAAGCTTCATTAAGTAGCCATAGGCCGCGCCTTTGCTCGCTCGGCCGATTGGGTTTTCTGCCAAGGGCAAATATTGAGCAGCAAACTCTAAATCTGCCACCACATAGTTCACAAAAACCTCCCGTGTCGCTCTGGCTGTATTTTTACCGATTTCTTCAATCTGTTCGGGGGTAGCATCTGCCGGAATATCGATTAAAGGTGTAGGCCCAAACAAATTGTATAAGAAGTAATAGGAAGAGCCACGGATAAAACGTGCCTCCGCTTGAATCTTATTCAGCTTTTCTTGGTCTAAACCACCCAATTGGTTCGACAACAGCAATACCGAGTTCGCAC
Source organism: Sphingobacterium hotanense (assembly GCF_008274825.1). Lineage (NCBI taxonomy): Bacteria > Pseudomonadati > Bacteroidota > Sphingobacteriia > Sphingobacteriales > Sphingobacteriaceae > Sphingobacterium > Sphingobacterium hotanense. Next base: position 4,152,913 of record NZ_CP030848.1, on the reverse strand, counting down.
TGGCAATGGCCTGGTACATCTTCTGCCAAAAACCATTTAAAAAACTATTGTTCACAGCCCAGTTGAATTGAATAAAGGGTGCCGCATCCTTTTCCAGTCCGCCTCCGGTTTCAAAAGAGACATCGGTGTTAAATTCATTCATCATATAGGTATAGTTCCGATGATCGTAGGCGATGATACGCGAACGCGCATAGGCACCGGTCAGCAGGGCATCGATGCCGCTGGCATCTTGCAAGAATCCATTCGGATCGTATTCTGTATATACTTCCTCGGCCAGAAACGACTTACAGCCGCTCGTAAAAAAAGGAAGACTTAATAAGAGTAGATATTTTAATTTAAAAGTTGCCATGATAAAATAGATTAAAGGGTTAAGTTGATTCCTAAACGAAATGTACGCGCTAATGGATAGGAGTTATAGCTGACTTTAGACGTCGAGCTCGTGCCGGTAGCACTGGCATCCGGATCATAGCCTTTATACTGCGTCCAGGTCGCTAAGTTTTCCATTGCCAGGAATACATTTAACCGATTTATTTTATTGCCATTATTGAAAACCTCATAGCTTAAATTGACGTTCTTTAACCGCAGGAAGGAAGCATCCTGAATTGTCATGGAATTGATGATATAATCCCCACCATAGGCCGTAGGATTTACAGCACTAGGGTATTTATTCGTGGGGTTATCCACGGTCCAGCGGTTTAATAAGTATTCTGACAGTCTGTTTCTGTACTCATTGGTTGGGTATAAAGTTTCCGTAATGTTGGCATCCAACATACTGATACCACCCACATATTGCAATAAGAAATCTAAGGCAAACTTCTGATACCTGAAATTATTGCTTAAACTGATATTGGCTGTTGGGAATGGTTTACCCAGAACTGTACGGTCGTTTAAATCAATTTTACCGTCTTGGTTTTTATCCACAAAGCGGATATGGCCAGGCTTCGCATTGGGTTGCGCCGAGTTGGCTACTTCCTGAGCATTCTGGAAAATACCATTCGTTTCAAAGCCATAGAAAGATAGCATAGGATGTCCCCTTTCCACCAATTGGTAGTTTGAAATAAAGCTGGCAATATTTCCGGTAATCAATTGGGGAATAAAATCAGGAAGTTCCTTTACTTCATTCTTTAACAAGGAAAGGTTAAAGGTACTTTCCCAAGTAAAATCGTCACGTCTAATATTCTTACTGCGCAATTGGAAATCAATCCCTCTATTTTCCACATTCCCGAAGTTCACCATATAGCTGCTGAAACCTACAACAGAAGGAATCGGCTTGCTGAATAATTGATCTTTTGTGTTTCTTTTGAAGGCGTCGATCGATCCACTTAATATCCCATGGAGGAATTCGAAATCTAAACCCACGTTAATTTCTTCGGTATTTTCCCAACGCAGGTTCTTATTTGGCAAGCGTGCAGGCACTACCCCTTGATAAATGGCATTGCCAAATACGGCATTGCCGGAAGAAATTAAGGTATTGATGGTTTGGTAATTGGAAATTCCTTGGTTCCCTAATTGCCCATAGCCTACCCGAAGTTTTATGCTATTCCCTTGCTCGCGCCATTGGCTTAGGAAATCCTCATCGGTTAATTTCCAGGCTAAAGCTCCGGATGGGAAGAAGGCATATTTATGGTCATCTGAGAAGCGGGAAGTACCATCGGCACGTATCGAGGCTGTAAATAAGTATTTGCCTTTATAATTGTAGTTTAAACGGCCTAAAATACCGTGCAAGCGGTTTCTCGTTTTAGAGGAGGTTACATTATCACTTTTATCGCCATCCCCACTTTGCAAGAGGTGATAGGAAGTAACGTCTGACAGAAACTTCATCGAGCTGGCACCCACACCTTCAGCATCAAACTCTTCAAAGGTGGTACCCGCCATTATATTGAAACTATGGTCTGCAATATCTTTTTGATAGTTTAGCAAGAATTCCGTAAGCCATTGGTAGCCTGAAGTCGCATTTTTTTCCCCCATGCCACCATTCGATAAACCTTTGATGGTCGAACGGTCGGTATAACTAGACATCATGCTGTTCGCCGCAGAGCCCCCCACGCGAATCGTTCCGGTCAAACCCGGCAAAGGCGTAATTTCTGCAGAGGCCAAGCCATAGAAAGTATTGGTCAAGTTGCGGTTATCAATCCCATTCAATAAGGCCAATGGATTATCCAAGGCAATAAAATTATTCAGGTAATAGCGGCCATTCGCATCTTTTGTTGCCGCCAAAGTCGGGTCAAATTGAATGGCTGAGCCTAAAGGTCCGGCATTTTCATTGGCGGCATTAGAGGTTAAGATGGCTTTCTGGTTGCCACGGGTGTAGTTTCCGTTGATATTGAATTTGATATAATCTTTAGGACGGAATTCTAGATTCGTGCGGAAGTTGATTTTCTTGTAGCCCGATTGTTTAATTAACCCGTCTTGATTAAAGTAGTTTAATGCCGAATAGAAAGTGCTCTTCTCACCACCCCCCGAAAAACTCAATTGGTGGTTTTGCACCATCGCATTATTATTGAGCACTTCATCTTGCCAATTGGTTCCTTCGCCAATTTCAGCAATTTGCTGCTCGGTGAAAATTAAATCGCGCCCCGCATCTTTCCGAATGCCATTCAGCACCTCCATATATTGGCGACCGTTTAACACCGGAATTTGACGAGAGGCCTGCTGAATTCCTGCATAAGCATCGTATTTGGTAATAACGGTTCCAGAACGCCCCTTCTTTGTGGTAATTAACACCACACCATTGGCAGCTCGCGTACCATAAATGGCAGCCGCAGAAGCATCTTTCAAGATATCCACCGATTCAATATCATCGGGGCTCAGGCTGGACGGGTCTATACCCGGCATGCCGTCAACCACAATTAACGCGTCATTACTGCTGTTGATGGAGCCTGCTCCACGGATCTGAATCTTTGTACCGGCCCCCGGTGCAGAGTTGGTCTGGCTAATGTTTACCCCTGGTGCTTTTCCGTTCAACAATTGCAAGGCATTTGTATTGGCGCCCTGCGTAAAGTCTTTGGCTTGCACCCCTACAATCGATCCTGTAAGATCCGATTTCTTTTGAGTACCGTAGCCCACCACCACAATTTCATCTATCTCACTGATGGAAGGGTCTAAAGAAATGGTAAGGGCGTTATAATTGGTATAATCTACTCTTTTCTCCAGATAACCCATAAAATTAACAACAATGGAACCCCGAGCAGGCGCATTTTCAAACTCAAATTTCCCGGAACTATTGGTGCTCACCGTTTGTCCGGAGGGCAATAGTTTTACCGTCGCGCCAGACACAGGACTATTATCCTGTAGAATAACGCTGCCTCGTAAAGCTTGTTGAATGGAATTGCTGTTAATTAAAGTTTCAGATTTCTGTCTATTTTTAGGGAAAATAAGCACGTTATGTTTCCGCAGTTCATAGCTCAGTCCTTGCGAACTTAACAGTTCTTCCAATGCAAGCGTCCAAAGTTTATCTTGCACCACAAGATCAACTCGTTTATTTTCATCGACAAGCCTCGCATTATAGAGGAAATCCCGTCCGCTCTGCTTTCTTATTTTAGCCAATACTTGTTTAAAACGTTCACCTTTCGCATGGATGGAAACATTCTGTCCGTAAGTATTTGCACTGACATGTATGCTGCCAATACACAGCAATAGAATAATCAGTTTCATATACAGCATAATTTTAAGTGCATTCTTTCGCAAAGGATGCAGCAATAATTGATAAGTTTTATACATTTGAGTAGGGTATAAAATGATTTATAATTAGTCGTTATTGGTCATGTATTATCCTTGGGGGGTGTGGCAGCACCTCCCTTTTTGTTTGGTTTCAGTGAATAGGTTATTTATTTAGCACATGTATTCCTCCTTCCTTGATCTTAAATGTGATACTTGAAACCTCCTCCAAATTCTTTAATAGGTCGGTTAATTGATTGGTTCTTTTATAGGTTCCGGAAAAACGCTCCGTATTATTTACCTCTATTTGTACATATTTTACATCATACCAATCTTTAATTTGGTTCATGATTTCGGTAATGCTGGCATTGTCAAATTTAAAATAGCCTTCTTTCCAAGAGAGTAAATCCAACAAGTCAACGTCAAATTTATCAATGGCCTTAGCGCCGCCAACAGCCTGCTGTCCCGGTGCTAATAACAAGGATTTGCGCGCATTAGACACCTTCACTTTTCCTTCCATCAGGGTTACTGTAGCATCCTCGGAATTGGATGAGTTGACCGAAAAGTGCGTTCCTAGAACCTCGGTCAATAAAGCACCGGCTTTCACCTGAAAAGGTTTCAGCGGATTTTTGGCCACTTCAAAATAGGCCTCACCTGTTAATACCACATTCCTACGGATGCCTGAAAAGCGCGTAGGAACCACAATAGATGAATTGCTATTTAACCAAACTTTCGTGCCATCGGCTAAAACAAGGGCTTGAATTTGGGCGTGATTACTCTTGATCACTAAATTCGAAGGCTTGCTTGGAACACCTGAAGAAGCCTGATCATGAAATAATAAGGTGCCCGAGCTATCCATTTGCACGCCGTATTCGGCTAATGCCACATCATTCATGGCGCTAGCGCTATCCTGATCTGCCCCCTTTAGATAAACGGAAGCCCGATTATTTTTTAAAAGAATATTTTCTTCCGCATACAGCTCTTCTTGGTTTATGGTTGTTTTAAAATATAGATACCATCCAGCAAGCGCCGTAAAAAACAATAATATTGCAGCAGCTATTCGGATAAGCGAGGGCCAAATTCTTTCTTTCCGGCCAATTTGTTGTTGAATACCTTTCCAAACCGCATCTTTCTGAGGCCGCGGAAACGGGATCGTTTTTTTATATTGCTCGTAATACTGGGCAAACATGGCTTCCGATTCGGCATCCAAATCGTTGGTCATATGCTCCTGAAGCTCTTGTTCTTCTTCAACAGACAATCGATCGGTAAAAAACTTCCCCAGTAAATAGGCTAGCCTTACGTTTTTCATAGCATTGGTTTCTATAGTAACAACAATACTCGTGGCCGGCAAGGACTAGTCACTTGCGGAAAAATTTAAAAAAAATAAAATTGTAGATTATTGGATTAGAGAAACAGGTAAAAATAGAGCAAGGCATAAATGGAAGATTGGGTTCTTACTTCTTGCAGCTCTTCCTTCGCGGCTTTTAGCGCCGCTATTAAATGGTTTTTTACCGTGTTTTTGGATATCTGTAGTCTATCGGCGATTTCCTGATGGGATAATCCTTCTAACCGACTTAAGCGAAACACCAACTGCTGTTTCAGTGGTAGCTTTCGAATGACCTTTTCTATCAGGTCTTTCAAGTCTCGTTCGGCCAAAGGGTCCTCTTCGTGGCCCCAAGAGGAAGCCAGTTTACTGTCCTCCAGCTCAACAAAACGCGATCGATGACGTTGATTAACCTTAAAACGGTTAAAGCTATTATTTCTGCAGATCACAAATAACAAGGCTTTGAGATTGGAGTTTTCATCCAAGCTTTCCCGCCTATTCCATAATTGAACAAAGCTATCTTGCACCATCTCCTCGGCGTGTTGCTCTTCTTTCAGAATTTGCATCGCCAATTGGTACAGGCCTTCTGCATATTCATCATACAGCCAACGCAATGCAAGTTGATTGCCTTTGGAAAGATGAGAAGTGACATTGCTTGTACAGAACACAATAATCGATTTAATGGTCATACCAATATAATTATAATTTCAATTTTATATCAATATTTTTTAATTTATGCCAATGATAATTAGGAATTAAAGAATCGTAGATTGTTGTTTCGAAAATTTACAGGTATCAATGTAAAACGCACTAACCACGATGGTTTTGGAACAAAACTATTGTTCACGTAAAACTCATTAATCCATTACATATAAAGTCGGGCATTAAGCCACTTATCAGTTGTAAATATATTTTTTTCTTTTGAATCGAAAAATTTTCGTCAAAACCATTGTTTTTCATTTTTTAATCCGTTATCGCGGCATTTCTGCTATGCCCTATTTGCGTTTTGAGCAAGAAACCAGTAAAAGCCGATATTGATGCCCTTAATTACAGCGACTCGGAGAACATTTAATAAAGAGAAGGATGGAACCATGGCTGTTTCAAAAGGATGTAGCAACAATATTTAATGTTAGCGAGAACTGTATAACAGACTGGCAGGTCAAAGGAAGTGATCCTAGAATCAAATACTATCCATCTATCTTCGGGTGCTTATGATATTGTCCTTTTAAACTTGATGCATCTAAGTTTAAACATTTACCTAATATTGAAAGGATAACTGACAGGTTTATATACCATTCCAGATATCGGAATTGTAGGTGGTTCCTTTGATTTTTATTTTGTTTATCATGGTAATGAAATCGGATTAATCTGAAGCAAATTCCTTAACAATATTTATGAAGAAAAAGGTATGGCTGTCGAATAAATTTAATTTTACAAAATAATATTTTTTATCCTTTTGGTTTGAAGTATTCAGGAAGCGTATACCTAAATATCGAAACCAAAAAGAAATGTGTTCAACTACGAAAGAAAATGGAATATTGTTCCTTTTAGATCAGAGCCTGACTAGGAACGTTTTAAAGAATTATACCAAGCGCTCGTTGACCCAGTAAAACAATTTGATAAATCTGCCCCTGAACTACAAGCCAAAATAGAGTTTAAGTGTATACAGAACTCTTCAGGTGGTCATGTTCTCAATGAAGTAGTGTTGTTAAATTGACATTGATTGACAATGTGTTGCCGAAAAAAGCTGGCTATTTTTGAGACTATAACCGATATATTACCATTGGAAAGGACACTATTAACATAGGATTATGCCAACTGCCTTTATACAAACAAGTCCATATAACTCCAGGGGTTCATGGCTGCTATTAGCATAAAGCTGGATGGATAGTCTACCGTAATTTTGGCGCGTGAAATGGTAATGTTGCGGGATTCTAACGGCTGACGCATCACTTCTAATACCGATCGTTTGAATTCAGGCAGCTCGTCGAGAAACAGCACGCCATTATGAGCAAGGGATATCTCTCCCGGTCGGGGGTTCTTGCCACCGCCAACGAGGGCGACGTCTGAGGTGGTATGGTGCGGCGCGCGGAAAGGGCGCGCGGTCATAAGCGAGGAGGCGCTAGGCAGTAGGCCAGATACCGAGTGTATTTTGGTAGTCTCCAGGGATTCATCTATTGTTAGCGGGGGTAAGATGGTTGGAAGTCGTTTCGCTAGCATGGTCTTCCCTGCGCCGGTGGGCCAATGAGAATCACGTTGTGTCCCCCTGCAGCAGCGATCTCTAAGGCTCGCTTGATGTTCTCTTGTCCGCGAACTTCGGAGAAATCCACTTCGTAGTTGTTGATGTTCTCTTGAAATATATCATCGATAGAGATGCTGGCGGTAGGGAGTCGTTCGAGATTGGTTAAATGGTCGACAACTTCCGAAAGGTGGTTGGCGGCGTAGATGGTTAATCCATCGATAATGGCAGCCTCCTCAGCATTCTCTTTGGGAAGAATCAGGCCTTTAAAACCGTCCCGTTTGGCTTGTAAAGCGATGGGGAGAGCGCCTTTGATGGGGTTGATCTTGCCATTGAGGGAGAGTTCGCCAAGAATGACATAGTCCTCCAGTTCTGTGCTGTGGATTTGATAGGAGGCGGTTAATACCGCGATGGCAATGGCGAGATCGTACGCCGAGCCTTCCTTACGGATATCGGCAGGGCTTAAGTTGATAACAATTTTTTGCCGCGGCATCTGATGGTTAATCGCAAGAATAGCGCTTTCAATACGCTGTATACTTTCTTTGACCGCCACATCCGGCAAGCCGACGATGAAGTACTGTGTTCCGGATGTGATATGGGTTTCTACGGAGATGGTTGTAGCATCGATACCATGTACTGCGCTACTGTAGGTTTTTGCAAGCATCTTAGAATTAGATATTTCTATAAAAATAATTAACTTATTTTATAGTTAATATTAATTCTTTGCTAAGAGGCTGTTGTGTATATGTTTAATTGAAATACTTCCAAGCTGCCGCTGATACCTCGGCGATGATTTTTGCGCTTCCCGCTTCTCCTTCTTCACTATCAGTTACAAAAACCGAGATATAGTAGACTTCGCCATTAGGAAGGCTGACCACACCTACATCATTCAGGGCAGCAATAATACCGGTCGTTCTATTTCTGCCGGAATAGCCTGTCTTATGTGCTACGACTGTACCTTTGGGGAGATCGCCTTTTAGACGGTCCGGACCGGTTGTTGTACCGCGCATGGTATCCCATAGAAATTGGTGCGAGCTTGCTGAAAGCAGTTTCTTGCTGTTCGTATAGTAATCATATAATATCTGGTTGCTCGAACCTACCGTCGTCCAGTTTTCGAACTGCCTATTCCACTCTTTTTGCTGCACTGCTTCGATAAGTTTGATCGAGAGGTTGCTGTATCCCTTATCTTCAAAATACTTTTGGACATATTCAGGACCACCTAACAACTCAAACAAAACATCGCATCCTACATTATCGCTGGCTGCTATGGTGTATTCTAAGACTTCTCGCAGGGGCAAAGTGATACCATTAGGATATTTATCTTTTATGGGGCTATACATTTCCGTTGTAACCGCTTCTTTAGATATTTTGATAGGCTGATCCAGGCTCAATTTACCTTTGTCTACCTGATCTAGAATAACAATCCCTAAGTGAAACTTATAGACACTTTGAAAAGGGAAGTGGAAATCTCCGTTTACAGTCAGACTGTCAGTATAATCATGATTGTGTATAGCTATCCCGACTTTAGCTTGATACTTCGCAAGGATGCTATCAATAGCAATCTTGAGCTGTTCTTTTTTCTGTGCATTGCTGTAAGTGCTAAACAGGAGAAGGGCAATAATCGGAAGAATGTTTTTCAGGCTTTTATACATCTGTCTATATTTTAATGTCTAACGAATCTGCTGAAAAATTATTGTATTTCGTTAAATACGTCTATTAAACTCTTCGTTAATATTTCTGTCTAAGTAGACAAAGTGTTGTAGAAATAAGACACTTCGTGTAAAGGAAATTAAAAGCGGACTCGTTATTTATTGAAACATAATAAATGCTATTTTGTCATTTAGAGTTAAGTTTCTACAAAGTTTTAGGAAATGAAAACGAAACGGTCTTTTTTTTGTTATATTAAATGAAAGTGGAGTTTAACAATTGTATAACTAACAAAACACTATATTAAGATGAATGATAATGGAAAAATCGTAACAGCTTTATTAGCTGGTTTGGCAGCAGGAGCTGTATTAGGTATTTTATTCGCACCAGACAAAGGTTCTGACACGAGAGAGAAAATCAACGAATCCTTAGCTGACTTAGGCGATGCGATTAAAGAGCGTGCTGAAGAGCAATTCGATCAATTAAATGATTTTAAAGAAAAGGTCGTAGCTACTTTGAAAACTAAATTAGGTAAAGCTGAGTCGATGATCGACGAGGAAATCGAAGAACACGCGTAATTTCGTTTACATCTAGTAAACTTATTCACATAATTTAATAGAGCTGTGAATAGCTTATTCTACAGCTCTATTTAATCAAATCAATGCATGGAAGAACAAAAATTCTCTTTTTCAGAATCCTTTAAGAAATCAAAGGAGTATCTCGACACTCAGTTCGAACTATTAAAGCTGCAAGCCATCTCGCGGATGACGCGGATTATGGGATCTTTAATCGTTGATGCAAGTAAGTTGTTGTTGACACTCTTAGTGATCTTCTTTTGGTCGCTCGCTCTAGGTTTCTATCTAGGCGAAGTTCTCGGAAGCTATTCGTTAGGTTTTCTTGCAACAGGAGGGATATTTTTGATCATCATTCTATTGATTCGTGTTTTTGAACCAAAATTGGAAGCGAAGTTCATGAACTTATCGATTAAGCGGATCCTTGCGAAGTGGGATGATCCCGATGATGAAGAGGAAGAGGAGAAGCTTAATACGGATACAGCTTATGCATCGACCAATACGACCTATAATGCCCAAGAAACAGCAGAAGAGAAATTGGCTGAAGAAGAACTGAAACAGGAACAAGAAGAAAAAGAGCGAGTATAGACAACTATGAGAATCAAAATTTCAAATATTACAGATTTACAAACTGAGATTGCTCGTCTGAAGCTAGAAAAGAAAGAGCATGAGCAATTTTTAGTGAATCAATATCAGCTTTTGAAACACAAAGTAGAAGCACCTGCTCGAATCTTCAATATGGTTGTTTCTAATGTGCCGGGTGTTGATATGGTTAAAGGATTAATCTCGGGAATAGGTTCGAAGAAAGGATCTGGCAAGTCGGATTGGTTAACTAAGACCGTGCAACTAGCACTTCCACTAGTACTCAATCGTACGCTATTGAAAAATGCGAGCTGGTTGAAGAAAGGACTTGTTCTATTTGCTTCGGAGACTGCTGCTCGTGAGGTCAATCAAACTAGCGTGTCTTCGGTAATTGACAAGATTACATCCTTTATTAAGCCGAAAAAGAAAAAGAAGAAAGAAAAATTAGCGGAAGCCGAAGTCGTTACGGCTCAAGTGGCGCCTCCGCAACACCCTCCAATGATTACTGCAGAGGAGAGTGTGCAAGACAATATTTACGGAATTCCGAAGGACAGCGAGACTTATTAGTCTCGTTTTTCGTTTTCCTTTGACAGGAAGTCCTGATAAGCCAAAGCTATACCTTCCTTTAGATTAATTTTATGCTTCCAGCCAAGGCTGTGTAGCTTGCTTACATCCATAAGCTTTCTTGGCGTGCCATCTGGTTTGCTGCTGTCGAACTCCAGCTTTCCGGTATAGCCGACAACCTCCTGGATGGTTTCTGCCAACTCTTTAATACTGATATCTTCTCCTACCCCGATATTGATGAACTGCAACTCATCGTAATTCTCCATCAAGAAAACACAAGCATCTGCTAGATCATCAGCATATAAGAATTCGCGGAGTGGTGTGCCGGTTCCCCAAATGGTAACTGATGCTGCGTTGGCTTCCTTAGCTTCATGGAATCTACGGATCAGCGCCGGCAACACATGCGAGTTTTCCGGATGGTAATTATCATTGATGCCATAGAGATTCGTT